>JANXRU010000432.1 GCA_025356715.1 Bacteroidota bacterium | reverse complement strand
GCCTTTACCATTGACTTAGTGTATAACACAACCCCATGATTATAATGAAGTGCTCCTAAATTATATAACACATTAAAGAATGTTTCCTTACTTGTTGGTTTCAAATTAACTGCCGCCAAATAATGTTCTTCAGCACTTTGCGTTAATTCTTCATAATTTGCTGGCTTAACAGTATCTTGCCCATTTTTCCCTTTCGGATTTCCAATCGTATTATATACATCTCCCAAAACAAATTCTAAAACTGCATTTGTAGGATCTTTCTGAATTGCTTTTTTTAAATTAACAATAGCTAATTCTTGCTGACCAGATTGAATATAAATTTCTGTTTCTTTATTCATTAAATATAAATCATTTGGAAATGCATCTCGTCCTTTTTTAAGACATTCCAATGCTTTCACAGAATCCTTCTGTGTTACATATATTTCATATATAGCTTGAAAATTGTAAGGCGTTGCAATTTTATTATCAATCATTTCATTGTTGTAAAACAATGTTTTACTTAAGTTTTTTGCTTTCTGAGAACAAATACAAGCATTATAATAACTAGTGGTATCCTTTTTACCAGTCATTAATAAATTCATAACAGCTGATTTATGAAAGAAATCTGCTGCTATGTCAAATTGTTTTGCTTTATATTTTCCGACAGCTATGTTTGATAATTCAATTTTCATTTGGTTGGCGGCTTGATATAACTTTAAATCATCGTCACCTAAATCGCTTTCAACTTTATTAACACCTAATATTTTATCAAAAAATTTCGGATCAATTATTTTCAATTTAGTAATTGAAGAAAAAGCTTCTTCAAATTCAACTAAGGATGTAGCCACGTAGGCCGACTCCACACGTGCAGATTTATCTGTAATAGTCGACTCTAATTTCTTTTGTTCTTGTTTTAAATTGTATTGGTACAAATCATACATGATACGAGCCTTAAATGCGTTTGCTTTAGCTGTATTTTTGGTTTCGTCATTTGCTAAGGCTAAATCAATATTCTCATTAGCTTTCTTTAAATAAGAAATATCAGGATTATCTAAAATAGTTGATTCATAGTCATTTAATGCTCTCCAAGCTGCTTGTACTTTTGATTTTTGAGCAACAGTAAGTAGTGGTAAGGTTGCTAAAGCAATAATGATAATTTTTTTCATGTGGTTTAATTATTGTTTTTTATTGTCATATGGTTTACCCAGTTTAATCTCCCAATAGCTATCGGGATGTTTTTGTACTTAATGCAAACATGGGTATTTCATATTTTAAAGTAAGTTTAAATTACACCAAACAATACATTAGAAATATTTTTTGTAGATGTAACTAGTAATAAAGATAATGTTATTAATCTTTTAAATTTATAGTAGTTAGTGAAGTTTCCATAAAAATAATATAAAATTTTGTCATAAAAAACAAACCCCGTACAATTTGTACGGGGAATAATTTATTGTTTGTCTTTTGCGTATTTTGCGGCTTTTTCGGTTTCTCCTAATCTTGTAAACAATTGAAATAACGTTTGTTTTGTCCTTTTATCAGGAGAAATTTCATACGATTTTTCTAAATATTCGGTAGCGCTTTTAAATTCTACTTTAGCCTTTGCTTCATAGTCTTTTGCTTTTGCCTCTTCTTTTAATGGTAAAGCATTTACCTTATCCATCCATACTTTTCCACGAGAAAAATAAATAACACCTAAATTGTAATTTGCAGCTTCATAATCTGGTTTTAATTCAATTGCTTTTTTGTATTCTTCAATTGCCTTATCTTCTTCTTTATTTTTATTATAAATATTAGCTAATACACCATGTAATATTTCATTATCAGGTGTTAACTCTGTAGCCTTAATTAACTTATCTTTTAAAATACCTATTTTCCCTTGAGCTAAATAAATATTAATTTCTGCATTCATTAAATCGATATTGTCATCAAATACAACACGTCCTTTTTCAATATAACTTAACGCTTTAGCAGTATCTTTTTCGGACAAAAGTAAGTTAGACATATCCGTATAAATAGTTACGTCTTTATATTTAATTTCAATTAATTTATCTACAGTTTCACGAGCCATATCTTTGTTTGAGGCAGCTAAATACGTCTTATATTTCCCAAATAAAATGGTTTCTTTTGTTACGTTATTTCGCTTCATCCCTTGATCATAGTCATATGGAAGAGCGTCATTTAATAAAGTATAAAGAATAATCGCTTTATCATACTCTTTATTATCCTTTTGCCATTTCGCCTTCTGGCTTACAGCGTATGCCGATTGAACCAACAATCCTTTTACTTCATCTTTATAAATATCTTTTCCTTTATCTAATTTCAGACAAGTAATAAAACTTTCCAATGCTTTTTCTTCCGCGTTTAGGTCTAAATTTCTAACAGCAGCTTCTTTATCTTCATAAATAGCTTTGTAAATTTTACCGCGGTACATCCACAATTTGCCCTCATTACTTGAACTAGGATTAATGGCCGCCTCATCAGCATTCAACTTTGCTTTGTCGTATTCTTTAGTTTTTAAATAATTAAATGCATTTTGCACTTTGTTACTTTGCGCTAAAGATGTGCTGATAGTAGCACATATTAAAGCTGTTGATAAAATTACGTTTCTCATTTATTTATAGTTTAAATTTTATTAAGCGTGTTAATTGCAAGGCTATTTACAACTAACACGCCAATTCTATTAATCAATTGATAATTTCTTCAATTTTACATTATTTAACACATCCTTATTTGCTGCATCTTTTTTAGCTTTTTCAAGTTGTGCTTCAATCATGTTTTTATCACCAACAATTACAGTTGTTAATTTATTGAGATCAAATGATTTTTTAATTTGTGCATTTACTTCTTCTTTAGTAATTGCTTTTAACAATTGATTTTGTTTTGAAGTATAATCTTTCTCTAAATTATTTCGTTGAATGTTCGATAAAAAAGATGCTTTTTGATAAGGCGTTTCGTATTTTAAAGCTTCTTCATTTAATAACGAATTTTTAGTAAATGTTAATTCCGCATCTGTAATACCTTGTGATTGATATTTATTAAATTCTTTCACGATTTCAGCTAATGATAATGCCGTAGCAATTCGTTTTACTGAAGATGTAATTTTGAAAACACCGTTATATTTATCACCAGAGAAGCGAGAATTAATACCATAAGTGTATCCTTTATCTTCACGTAAGTTCAAATTTAATCGGCTATTGAAAGCACCACCAAATACATAATTAGCAATACGATTCTTATAATAATCGCCTGTTGCATCAAATTTAACCGAAGGATAGCCCATTGCAATAACTGATGATGGTGCGTATGATTTATTAAAGATGTAAAATTGAGGTTCTGGGTTTGCAGGCAACTCCACTACCGGAAGTATTTTAACTTCCTTAGCTTGCCATTTATTTAAGAAATCTAATTTAGCCAAAACATCAGCTTCTTCTAAATCGCCAATAACAACAACATTGGTCACTGAAGGAGAATAATAATTAGCATAATAATTTTTCACATCTTCTAATTCAATTTTATCAACGGTATTCATTGTTGGATCGTTACCTAATACAGAGTTACCATACAAGGCAAAATTAAATGCTTTGTTTGACATACTATTAGGGTCAGTAGATTGACTTTTAATTCCTTCTTTTAATTGTTTTTTAGCTAATTTAAAATCTTCAGCATTAAACCCTGGACTTAATAATTTCTCTTCTAACAATTTCAAAGTTGGGTCTAAATTTTTCTTTAAACATTCCACTGAAATATTAGTACTTTTTCTGTCAGCAGAAAACGAAATAGAGCTTCCTAATTTTTCTAACTCTGCACTAATTTTTTCAGTTGTGAAATTCTTAGTTCCTTCATTTAACATAGAAGCAGTTAATTCACCAACACCCATTTTTTTCAACATTTCTGGAGACAATACCATGCTTCCTCCTTCAATAGTAAAAAACAACGTCACATTTGGTGTCTCTGTATTTTTTGTTCCAGTTATACCTAAGCCGTTCTTTAATTTAGTGCTAAAAAAATCAGGTGTTTTTACTGGTTTTACAGCTCCACTTACAGGGCGCGTCTTTCTATCTAAATTATCATTGCTTGGAGTGTACGTTAATCCTGCATATTCTGGATCTGGCCCAAAAGTAGCTCCAGCAAATGGATTTACTGATTTTACAGAATCCTTATTGTTCATAATTGGATAAGTATTTAAAATAGCAGCACCAGCTCCTTTAATATATTTTGCAAATACACGAGCAATGTCTTCTTTAGTTACTTTATTATAACGCTCTATTTCATCCGTTAATGTTGAAGACTTCCCTAATAAACGTTCCCATTCAGAAATTACTCCGGCTTTACCAGCAACTGAAGATATTTGGTTATACATGGCGCTTTCTATCCCTGCTTTTGCACGTTGAAGTGCTTCATCTGTAATACCTGTTGTTTCAAACTCATCAATAGTAGTTTTTACTTTGGCATCTACATCTGTAAATAATTTTTCCAAGTTAAAATCTTCAGGTGGATACGCGAAAATTTGAAAAGAAAATTCTCCAGCTAATTCACTAGATTCGTGACCAACAGCGGCCTGAATAGCAATTTTACTTTTCACGAAGTTTTTATAAAAAATAGAATTATTTCCATCTCCCATCATAGAAGCTAATAAATCTAAAGCAGGCTCATCACGGTGGTATTGAGGCACTGTGGGGTAAACTCGTAAATTTAATGGTAAGTAAATATTGTCTTTATATGCCACGTATTTATCAGTTGCTAAGGTAACAGCAGGCACACGCATTTTTTTAACTTCTGGACAAGGTTTAATGTTACCAAAATATTTCTCAGTTAATTTCATTACATCTGCTGGGGTAACATCACCACTAACCGTTAAGATAGCATTGTTTGGACCATACCAGCGCAAAAAGAAATTCTTAACGTCTTCTATAGTTGCACGATTTAAATCATCTACATAACCAATAATTGGCCAGCTATATGGGTGTTTTGATGGATATAATGCTTGATTAATAACCTCAACAAAAGCCATTGCATAAGGTTGATTTTCGATGTTTTGCGACTTTTCATTTTTCACAGCATCGCGTTGGTTTTCAAATTTCTTTTTAGTCAAAGAATCTAATAAAAAGCCCATACGATCTGACTCTAAGTACAAAGCCATTTCTAATGAATTTGATGGCAAATTTTCATAATAAACCGTTTTATCTCTTTGAGTAAAGCCGTTCATATTACCACCTAAGCCCGATACAATTTTAAAATGCTCTTCGTCAGCTACATTCTTAGAACCCTGAAACATCATGTGCTCAAAAAAGTGAGCAAAGCCCGATTTACCAATACTTTCACGATTTGCACCTACTTTGTAAGTAACCATCACGTTAATTAATGGATCAGAGTGATCTTCATGAATCAACACTGTTAGGCCATTTGGCAACTTCCATTTTTCGTAAGGAATGACTACTTTATCAGTTTTTACTTCTACTTTTTCTATTAAAGTAGGCTGAGCAATAATGGTTGTTAAACTCAAAAGACTTAGCGCACCTGTGATAATTGTTTTTTTGTTCATCGTTTGATTATATAAATTTGACTGTAAATTTAATTTATTAATAGCTTACTTGGTTCCCTTTATTACGCAATATTTTCCGTTTGTGTATATTTTTAGATTTATATCGGCAAAAAAACAAATAGAAGGTAAATATAACATCAATTTTGATACCCATTTAGCAAAATAAATGATTTTATTATGCTAAGCTATTAATGGGAAATGAAAGGAAGTTATTTATACAATTCAACCTTAACCTCAACATCTGGCTTAACCGTGAATCGTTTTTCTATGCTATAAATAGAGCCTTTGAGAGTTTTAGCTCGCCATTCTATCCGATAATTACCAGGTTGTAAATAATATACTTGCGAAGTCGTAGTATTTAAATTACAAACCCATTCCAAAGGTTTGGTGTCTTTTAAAATACAACCATCTCCATTATCAAGAGCTTTAACTGTAAGCATACCCGCATTTACAATTTCTATTAATTTAGTTTGGCTTTGTGCAACCGTAATATCTTTTATATAAGTGCGAGGCAATGTTAATATTTCCAGTTCGTAATTACCTGTAATATATTTTTCTACGCTATTCATTTGTTGCACATTCAATGTTTGCAAATTACCTGAAGACTGCCTAACAATCGTTTTTATTTTTTCATTGTAATTATATACTCCTGCTGGTCGCCTTAATTCAATAAAGCCTTGTGGCGCATCAATAGGAATAATTGTATGTTTGCCTTGCGTTAATTTAATAGCTTTACTTTCAGTGGGTGGTATGGTATGCGCTACTACTTTATAAGTAGGATAATCATCTAAATACATCGTATCAGGGTTATTTAATCTATTTAATGTATGAATGTAATTGTTAGTGTAATTACCCGATGTGGTGTTATAAAAAGTAATAGCAGCATTGGTTTCGGATGGGTATGATTTTGAGTCCAATAAATTGACTTGTGCTGATGTTTTATTTAATTTTTGCTTACTTATAATCGAAGAAATATCACCTAAAATATTCGAATTATCAAAATCATAAAAATTACCTACACAGGCAAAGGTTTTTATTTGTTCGGGTGACAAGCCAATACCAATGATAAAGGGTTTAAATACAATTCCTTTTTCCATTAAAGCTTGTCGGGCTTTACAAGGATCTCCACCACATTCTTCAATACCATCTGTAATTAATATAATCATATTAACTGCTTTTGCATCAGGAAAATCATTAGCAGATTCTGTTAAAGAATGCTCTATAGGTGTAATGCCTGTGGGTTTTGCTTCGGCAACTTTAGCTTTTATTAACGCGGTATTATTTTTACCAAATGGCACAACCAATTTCGAATCTTTACAATCACCTGGAGGATATTTTACAGTATGCCCATACATTCTTAAAGCAAATTGTATGTTTTTTTGTTTATTTAGGCTATCCAAAAAATTATAAAACAAATCCTTTGCCCCTTGAATTCTGGTTTTGGAGCCATGTTTGGATTGCATGCTATTACTGGCATCAAATACAAATAACACACGGGTTAAAGTTGATTCTGTTTTTTTTAGTTGTGCATGATACCTAAATGATATACATAAAAACAGAATGGTAATTATATTTCGACTTATAAACATCTTTTATTATAACTCTAAAAATAGTGGAGGATACAGCATGAAAGTTAGTCAAGTTAGAAACTTATTAAAAGACTATTGGTGATAGTAATTATGATTGATAAGGAGATTTTATATATTTTTATAGCCTATGCGTATTTCGCGTTATATAAGTTTGAGCTTGATTCTATTATTAGGAGTGTCTGCTCTGACTCTAATAGTGGTAAAGGCATATAGCTCATCATTTACACACGATGAGAGTTTTTCCTATTTGCATTATATTTCTCAATCTTTTATGGATATACTATCTTATAAGGATTCTTATACCAATAATCATATTTTAAATTCGTTATTAATGAAATATTCCGAAATGGTTTTCGGAACTTCTGAATTTACTTTAAGATTACCTAATATATTACTATTTATCGTTTACAGTATTTATTCTTTTTTACTATTAAAAAACAATCACATACTCATAACCATTTCGTTTATTGTTTTACTAATTACCAATTCAAGCATAACTAATTTTTTTGGCTTAGCCCGTGGTTACGGTTTATCCATTGGCTTTATGATGATGGCCATTTATTATTTAATAAAATCCCTTGATTGTGAAAACAAAAAATACCTTGTTTCATTTCATTTAGCTAGTTTATTAGCTACCTTAAGTAATTCGACCTTACTAAATTTTTACTTAGCATCCGTAGCTACTTTTTGGGGCATTCGTATGATCGAATCCTATTATTTGAAACAAAAACCATTTTATTTTTTCAAAAATAATGTAACGAATTGGTTAATGTCTTTGTTTTCATTAATAGTATTGTATGAGCCAATTAGGCGCCTGTTAACCTTTAATGTGTTAGATTTTGGAGGCAAAGCAAGCTTTATAGATGACACTTTTCATTTTATAGTAGCTTGTTTGTTTGAAGGACTATCAATTTCAGAGACTGAATTTATTATCTTAATGTGCTTAATAGGATTAATGTTGTTTTTTATTTTTGGATTAATCATTACTATGATTATTCAAAAACAACTTATCTTTTTTCAAAAACACAAAGCGCTTATTGTTGTTCATTTTCTACTTTTAATAATTTCTGTAGCATCTATTATACAGCACTCCATTTTTAAAACCGATTATTTAATGGGTAGATTTGGATTGTTTTTACTGCCTTTAGTAGTATTAAATGTTGCATTTCTATCCCAGTACTTAATAGCAAAATTTAATAATAACGGGTTACTCATTTCTATAGTAGTTATAGCCTTATTTTCTAGCTATCGTTTTTATTCCAGTTATTCAATAACTTCAAATGCCGAATGGGCCTACGATGCCAACACTAAAAACGCCATGAAACTCCTTGCGTTAGAATACCCTGAAACATCTGATTCTATTAGTATTGGCGTTACCTGGCAATTGGAACCTGCTAGTAATTTTTACCGAACTATTTGGAAATTAAATTGGGTGAAACCCATAGAACGTTATTCTTTAAATAAACCTCACAACTATTATTTACTTTCATTAGCCGATTTAAAACACTTGAAGCCTTTTACTAATAGAAACTACGAATGCCTTGCTTACTATAAGGATACTCAAACAATCTTGTTAAAAGCAACATAATTTATTTCAATTAATTAGTAATTACAGTTTATAAAAAAAGAGAAATGAATCCATCTCTCTTTTTTACAATAACAATCAAAATTAGTATCTATTAACCCAAAGCTTGTTTTAAGTCAGCAATAATATCTTCAATATCTTCCACCCCAACACTTAATCTTAATAAATTATCTACCACACCCGCTTTATCACGGTCTGCTTTTGGTATAGAGGCATGCGTCATCGTTACAGGATGATTGATTAAAGACTCCACTCCTCCTAAAGATTCGGCTAAAGAAAATACATGAAAAGACGATGCTATTTTAAAGGTTGCATCTAAATCAGCACCTTTTAATACAATAGATATCATACCTCCAAAATCACGCATTTGTTTTTTTGCAATCTCATGGTTCGGATGATCAGTAAAACCAGGCCAATATACTTTCTCCACTTTGGGATGTGTTTTTAAATACTCTGCCACTTTACGCCCATTAAAGCAATGACGTTCCATACGTAAATGCAAGGTTTTGATACCACGCATCACTAAAAAACAATCCATAGGGCCAGGATTAGCACCACAACTATTTAAAATAAAATAAATTTGCTCATGTAATTTATCGTTGTTAGTAATTAAAGCGCCCATTACTACATCACTATGTCCGCCTAAGTATTTTGTAACAGAATGCATGACAATATCAGCACCAAGCGCCAACGGGTTTTGTAAATAAGGAGATGCAAAGGTATTATCAACTGCTAACAGCAACTTATGTTCTTTCGCAATTTTTGAGCAAGCCTCAATGTCAATAATTTGCATTGTAGGATTGGTAGGTGTTTCAGCCCAAATTAATTTGGTATTAGCGTTTATATACTTCTTAATATTATCCGCATTGGTCAAATTAATGAAATGAAATTTAATACCATAATTTTCATAAATTTTAGTAAACATACGGTACGAACCACCATACAAATCGTCACCCGTAATTACTTCATCGCCTGGGCGTAACATACGCATAACAGCATCTGTAGCTCCCATCCCACTACTAAAGCAAACGCAGTGTTTACCGTTTTCTAAGGCTGCTATATTTTTTTGTAATGCTTCGCGAGTGGGGTTTTTACCACGCGCATAACCATAACCTTTGTTTGTACCTGGCGATTCCTGCACATAAGTAGAAGTTTGAAAAATAGGTGTCATAATAGCACCTGTTGATGGATCAGGTTCTGCGCCTGCGTGTATGGCTTTAGTACCAAATTTATGATTTGAAAAATCAGACATAGGAATATAGTTTAATAATAAGTTGGCACGAATTTAAACTTTTATAATTACATCTCATTTAAAAAAAAATCCTTTTATCCATTCCTTTTGGCTTTATATTTTTCTTTTAAACTTTTGGCGGCCAAAAGTTACAAAAGCCTTTTGATTTTGTGTTAGGCAATTTTTAAAATAGCTACCCGCTCCGCTGCATTTGTAATCATTACTGTTCGTTTTGCTTCAAATGCAAATTTATTTAAAGGCCATTCCCTTCTACTTTCTCCTATTTCTAATATTTTAGCTATAATTGCTTTTGATGTGAATTTTTTAAGATCTCTTAATATGTGTGATAATTCAAAGCCTTCCTTAGCTCTTACCATTAAATGAATATGGTTACTCATAATAACCCATGCGAAAATTTCTAACCCTTTACTTGTAACACAATAATTTAACGAATCAACAATTGTTATTTTATAATCTTTTCGCGTAAATATATCTACCCAATCTATAACCGTTAAAGTTAAAAAATAAGGTTGCTCTTGGTTCGCTATTTTATAACTATCCCCACTCATTAAAACAAATGTAAATATTTATTATGTGCGTTACAAACGCACCTCTAAAACGTCC
>JANXRU010000395.1 GCA_025356715.1 Bacteroidota bacterium | reverse complement strand
TATCCAGCAAGAGAAACAGTACAAGTAGTAAGACTACCTTTGGATGTAAACGTGGAGATATCAGTGATTGCTGTTGGTTAGAATAAAAAAAAGCGTTGAATAATTATTCAACGCTTTTTTTATAATTGTATTTTAAATTATAAGGCTTGAGAAAATCCTTCTCTGATCTCATCTGCAGCGTATTCGCCACCATATAATTTATCTTTAATAGAACTGAAGCTTTTAATTGTTCTATCTACGTCTTCCATCGTGTGTAAAGCTGTAGGTATTAAACGTAAAATAATCATTCCTTTTGGAATTACTGGATATACTACCATTGAGCAGAAGATACCGTGATTTTCGCGTAAATCAATAACCATATTTGTAGCTTCTGGAATAGAACCACGCATATAAACTGGCGTTACAGGTGTATTAGTAACACCTATATCAAAACCTGCGTCTACTAAGCCTTTTTGTAATGCTTTAGCAACTTCCCATAATTTAATACGGTATTCAGGATGTTTATTAATTAATTCTAAACGTTTCAATAAGCCATATACTAAAGGCATTGGCAATGATTTAGCAAATATTTGAGAGCGCATATTGTATCTCAAATAAGTAACTACTTGTTTAGAAGAGCTGATAAATCCACCAATTAAGGCAAATGATTTTGCAAAGGTTCCAAAATAAATATCAATACCATCTTGACAACCTTGCTCCTCACCTGTTCCACCACCTGTTGGGCCCATTGTTCCAATACCATGCGCATCATCCACAAATAAACGGAAAGTGAATTTTTTCTTTAATGCAACTATTTCTTTTAATTTACCTTGATCTCCACGCATACCAAACACGCCTTCGGTAATTACTAAAATACCTCCACCAGTTGTTTCAGCTAATTTAGTAGCGCGTTCCAATTGCTTCTCACAATCTTCAATATCGTTGTGTTTAAACACATAACGCTTACCCATGTGTAAACGCACACCATCTAAAATACAAGCATGACTTTCGGCATCGTACACAATCACATCATGCCTATCAACCAAACTATCAATAGCAGAAACCATTGCCTGGTATCCAAAGTTGCAAAGAATTGCATCTTCTTTTTTTGATAAAGCCGCTAAGCCTCTTTCCAATTCTTCGTGTAAATCAGAGTTTCCGCTCATCATACGAGCACCCATTGGTAAAGCTAAGCCAAATTTAGTAGCGCCTTCCGTGTCTGCTTGACGAACTTCGGGATGATTGGCAAGGCCTAAGTAATTATTTAAACTCCAATTTAATAAGGATTTCCCTCTGAAATTCATGTGAGGAGCAATATCACCTTCTAATTTTGGAAAGGTGAAATATCCGTGAGACGCCTTTGAATGCTCACCGATAGGCCCCATGCTTTTTTCGATTTTTGAAAATATATCTTTCATATGTTTATTTTATTATTTTTAAGTTGTCATATGGTTTATCCAGTTTATCCATTAGTGTTTGTTTTATGGTAAACATGGATATTTCATATGTTTAAATTTTTAATGTTGAGATATTAGTTTTGAATACAACTAAAATGTGAGGACAAATTTACAAAAATTAAATGATTTTTTTTATGACTCTTAGCATGTGTGTGTATTTTTTAGTATCGGAGCTAAAGATGCCGTAATGGTCGAATTTATCAATGCGTACGGAGCCGCTGGCGTGAATGATGTGTTGATTATCTAATACCATTCCAACATGCACAATGGCACCTTGTTCATTGTCAAAAAATGCTAAATCACCTGCTTCTGCTTCTTCTACAAAACTGAGTGGAACCCCTAACTCTACTTGCTGACTAGCATCTCGAGGTAATGTGTAACCATTTAGCTTGTAAACTAATTGTGTAAATCCAGAACAATCAATACCAAAAGGACTTCGTCCACCCCACAAATAAGGGGCATTTATAAATAAATAAGCAGTTTGTTTAATATCCTCAATTGTTTTTTTTCTTGATATAGAAGAAGTTTGTCCTTCAAATGTGTATGAATTAGTACCAATAGTCAGCGTATGATCATTAAAATTAGGTAACGACGCGCCAATGGTAATAGGGAAAACAGTTTGATTATTAGCTTGATTAACAACCTGCACTAATTCGGAACTAAGGGTATTAATTGTTAACTTTTTAAAATCAGCATTGCTAAGATATGTGTGTTGTTTGGCGCTAATCCAACAAGGATAGTTGTCATAATTTGTGGTTATATTCAGCCAGTCCTCCTTATCTTCCATAATGGTATAGGTTTCGCCAAATAATAATTGGGTAACCATTTCGCTTGTGCTACTTGGCTCTTTACGGCAAGGAACAATACTTAATGTACAAATACCAAAATTCATAGAGCTAATTTATGTTTTGTTTTATGAATATCGAATGGTTTGTTATATAGTTATTCACTTTACACTATTAATTAGTATCAGCTATAAAACTCCAATTTCAACGTTATAATCATCTTAAAAATGGTCATTTGTGAAAAGAAAACTCCCAATTATTTATACTGCTGGAGAAACATAGCAAGCCTCGAGCTTGAAGATTTCTGATCCGACACTACATTTTCTTGGAGGAACTAATTATTTATATCTTTGCTTTTTAAGCCTCATGAACGAATTTAGAGAAGCCTTACTCATTAAATTAAGCATACCCATTTATACCATTGTTATTGGTATAGAAATTCTGTATAG
>JANXRU010000372.1 GCA_025356715.1 Bacteroidota bacterium | reverse complement strand
ATTTTATCCAACAATATCTATTCTCAAATGGTTTAAATAATTTGTCTTCCGTATGAGCATCTGAGCCATTAATACATGGTTTTAGAGAACCATGCTTCTCAATAATTACTGATTCTGTATCGACAAGTATATCTTGATCATTTTTTTTCTGTCCTAAAAAATATAATTTATCTTTTGGATTACTCGAAAATATTGCGTTCGATAAATAATAAATTGATTTTCTAACCCCATCTAAAGAACCAGGTTCGTTTTCGAATAATTCATAATGTTTTTGGAGACCAGAATTTCCATCATTATTGGAATTACTCACTACAATGATTGAATTTTCTTTAAACTCTTTCTTAGTTTCTACTATTTTTTTTAAATCAGTTACACTAATTACAAAATTGTCAACACCTTTTACATAAGCGTTTTTACCTTCCAAATTTGAATCTAAGCTTTTTCCATAATCAAGAATACCTTGATAGTTCATTTTAAAATGTTCTTGATTTTCTATAGACGAAAAAAAGTCATTATCAAGAGAATTTATATATGTTGGATTAAAAAGACAGTGAATGTTTATTAGTTTACCTGTACCTGTGGATGGCAACATTCGAAGTTCGACATTAGGAAAGATGAAAATACTTTGAATTGCAATCTTTTCTTCATTTGAAAAAAAGGCATTCCCTTGTTCATCAACTTTACTTTCAATATCTGAAACAAATTGAATTGCTTTTTTATAATTCTCTACGCTAAAATAATCTGTAATTCCAATGCCTTTTATATTATTATCAAGTGCCTTTTTAAAAAAATGGACAAAAAAAACATCTATATTTTCGGATATAAATTGGTCATTTTTATTTGTCTCTTTAGTATGTACGTGTAAGTCCCATTTTCGCCACTCAGAACCTTTCTGATAATTTGTATATGCCATTAATATTTAATTATACTTGTTCCACAATTTTAATTTCTTCTTCTGTTAAATCATAAAGCTTATAAACCATTTGGTCTATTTCCTTATCAGTGGCATCAATTTTTGATTTTAGTTCTAATGCTTTTTTTGATTCCACATTAAAATACTCTTCCCATTCTGCTTCATCCGATAAAGACAGCTTAATTTTCTTTTTCGCTAATTCTTTAATGAAATCAGAATATGAAAGTAGATACCATTCTTCTAATTTTTTTGGTAAGCTATCTAAATTAAATTTTCGCTCAATACTTCTTTGAAATTTTAGAGATTGAATTTGAAGCTCTCTATTTAAAGTCAGCATTGAGTCTGCTTTTTGAACAAATACTGATTGCTTTTCTTCTTCAATCTTTAAAATTGGTAGATTTCTTATTTCGCTCAATGTTGTTTGGCGAAAGTCATCTTTAGTAGCAATAGATGAAGTATTAACATATAAATACGAAATAAATTTACTTGCAAGTACTGAAAGAACGTATTTCGGGTTAAAGTCTTTATTTGTAATTATAAATGGGTTTACATCTTTCTTAAATACAATTTTGTTTTCTGTATAGGAAACAGTCAACCGGTCTTGTCGATTAATTAATCTTCTAAATAATATTTTTGGCGTTGCTTCGTAAAATTGAGTTAAGGATTGCTTATCACTCATATCAGTATAACCAATTTTATCTTCTAAAAAAAGATATTGATAAACTTGTCCTTCAACTAAATATGGATACAGATTTTTATTATCTGTGTTTTCAGGTAAAATTATAAATCTACTAGGAGATAATCCTTGAGTAGATATTGAAATTTCCCCTAAAGTAATTGAGCTTTTTTGTTTTTTAAATTTACTATATAACGATTGTGTTTCTGTATTTAAGATAATACGCCAATTTGATTTATCTATAGTAGATTCTTCAACTACCTGAAATTTTATATTCTCTAATGCTTTTAAAGGAAAGTTCTTTTCAAAACAATATATGTTGTATAATTTTCCACTTTCTTTATTTTTAATAATAACAATACCTGTATCGACATATGCCCCTTCAAAGACATTAAATGGAAGGTTTATTATCTCTTTTAAATCATATTTTTTAAATAAATACTCTCTGACTTTTGAATAATTTTCTCCTGTTTGCCAAGTAACAGTAGTTATAAATCCTAGTGTTCCATTGGTTTTAAGTAAACTCAAAGCCATTAATTTAAAAATTACAGAAGTATCATATTTTCTTTCTAATACACTATAAGTTTTTTTGTAAAAATCTTTTTCAATATCAGAGATGTTTTCTAATCCAACGTATGGAGGGTTTCCTATTATTATATCAAAACCTCCATTTTCAAACACCCCTTTAAATTCATTTTTCCAATTAAATGCTTTATTTCCTGCAACTATAACATCATCAATTAAAGAATTACCACATTTAATATTTCTGTTTAAATCGTTTAATTTACGGTTGGGCTGAGCGGTACGAAGCCATAAAGATAGTTTGGCTATTTCTACACTTTCTTCGTTTATATCAACACCAAATAAGTTGTTTTCTAAAATACTACCTTCAACATCGCTCAACACTAATGCATCGCCAAATAGTTTGGCTTGCAGTTCATCAATGTATCTGTGTTCTGTAATTAAAAAATCAAGTGCTTGGTTTAAAAACGCACCCGATCCACAAGCAGGGTCGCAAATGGTTAATTGTAATAACCAATTACGATACTCATTTAATTTATCAGTTAATGCTTGCGTTGTTTTCTTTTGGCGCTTTTTATCAATGGTGTAATCGCTTTCTGATAGTTGTAATGCTTCCTTTTTTTCGAGGCAAAGCTTACCAACTGTATTATCAACGATGTACTTTGTAATATATTTAGGTGTGTAAAAAACACCATCTTTTTTACGTTTAGTTTTTGTTTTATCTATTTCTTGACCTTCAAGTTGTGCTTTTATTTCGTCAACATCATTTAATGAGTTTTCGAAAATATGCCCTAATACGTTTACATCTACTTCACTGGCAAAATCGTAATTGCTTAACTTTTCTGTATGCGAAAACAATAAATCATCTTCGATTTTAATATCGTTTAATAAATCATCTGTTTTAAATAAGCCACCGTTATAAGCGTATATCTGAAATTCCTCTTTTTGCTTTGACGCTGTTTGGCTAAATGCCGGCAAAGATACTTTTGCCCCTTGATCCAAATCATTAAAGTAAATTTTGTATCTATCATACAATGATACTTCGATACGCATTTCGCGTAACTGTTGCCATTCCTTATTAATTCTGAAAATTAAATTGGTTGGTAATAGTTGGCGGTCTTCTGCAAAAAAGATGAATAAAAAGCGGTCTAATAATTTTTGTGATTTCTTAAACAGTTCTAATGGTTCGTATTGAGGATTCAGTTTTACTAAACTGTGGTATAGTTCGCTTTTAAAAACGGAGTAATCGTTATATAGTTTTTTTGTAATTAATGCCTCCTGGCTAACTGATTCATCTTTTATTTGTTTTGGTAAACCTTTGGCTATACTGTCGTAGGACAAACAAACGTATAGCAGTTCAAATTCTTTTTCTGTAAGTGTAAATAAATTAAACTCTAAATATTCAATAGCATTATCAACGTAGAAACGAAGTTTCTCGAAATTGGAGGTTATAACATACTCGCACTCTGGTTGGTTATTTTATAGCCAAAGGCTTGAA
>JANXRU010000347.1 GCA_025356715.1 Bacteroidota bacterium | reverse complement strand
TGGGCCTGTCCAAGTATAACTTACATTCGTGTTTGTTGAATTGGCCGATAAAGATGTGCTTGCTGCTCCACAAGGTATACTTACTAATGCATTACTAGTTAAGTTTGGCACTGTTGAATTTCCAGTTACTGTAAATTGTGTGGTTGTTGAACATCCGCTTACGGCATCTATCACTATAGCACTATATACTCCTGCTGTGGTTGCACTATATGTTGCTGTTGTTACCGCTCCTGGGTTCCATAAATAACTTGCTGTTCCATTTGCTGTGGTTGCTATTGCTGAATACGTTACACTTGAATTGACTCCACAACCTATTACTGTATTAGCAGATATAGCAGCGATGTTGACTGTTGGTGTGTTTGTATTAGTAATAACTGTAAATGTACTTGGTGTTGCTGTAGATGACACACAACCTGTTAGTGTATTAGTCACAGCCAACGTATAAACGCCTGCTGCAATAAACGTCGCTGAGGATTGATTGACTGGCGTTGATATACCTGCACCTGCACTCCATGTGTATGTTAAATTAGCGCTTGGTGTTACCGTTGGTGTTACTATAACAGATGTGTTTAAACAAGTAATCGTTCCATCATTTGTTGCAGATGATAACGTTATTACTGGCGCTATATTATCTATCGATACATCTACAATATTTGCTATAGTAGCACAACCACTTACTGTATTGGTTACTATAACACTATAGCTTCCTATTGCACTAAACGAAGGTGTTGCTGTTGTTTCTGTTCCTGATACAATACCAATGGTTGGTGACCAACTATAGCTTACAGGGCTTGCTGTGGTTGTTACCGCTACACTTGGCGTTGGATTTGAACAGGTAATCGTTGCCGTGTTTGAGTTCAACGTAATAACGGGAATGCCTGCATCTGCAATTACCTCAACCGTTGCTTGTGAGGCGGCTGTAGTACATCCATTAGAGGCATCTGTTACTGATACTGTAAATATACCGCTTCCGTTTGCTATCGGATTGCCTATCGTTAAATTATTTAAGGATCCTGTTGCTGGGGATGTCCAAGTATACGTCACACTTGATGTCGAGGTCGTGGCTGTTAATTGAACGGTTGGACTTGCACATGTCGTTGTAAATGAATTTGGACTTACGGTTACCGTCGGCACTACTGTGTTCGATGTAATCGTCACATTTGCGGTTACTGAACAACCGTTCACGGTATTAATAACCGTGGTTGTATAGACGCCTGCTTGATTCACATTCACTGAACTTGTTGTTAATCCCGTTACTCCCGTTCCAAACCATGTATATCCAATATTTGTACTTGGACTTACTGTTGTTGTAATGTCTGCTGTTGGCGTGGTACAAGTTAAAATCTGAGATGGAGAAATAGTAATTGTTGGTGCGGTATTGTCTAGTAAAACAGAAACAATATTTGAACTTATGCTAGTAGCACAACCACTCACTGTGT
This sequence comes from Bacteroidota bacterium, assembly GCA_025356715.1. The sequence continues at coordinate 27,488 of JANXRU010000347.1, read as the reverse complement.
TTGTTACCACTACACTATAACTTCCTGCTAAGGTAAAGGTTGGATTAGCTGTTGTTGCGCCACTAGATATCCCTGTTGATGGCGACCAACTATAACTAACCGGGCTCGCTGTTGTGGTTATAGCAACACTTGTTGTAGGACTTGAACAGGTTATAGTAGTTGTATTTGCACTCAAAGTTATAACTGGTAAGCCAGCGTCTGCAATAACCTCAACTGTTGCTTGCGATGCTGCCGTATTACACCCATTGGATACATCCGTAACTGACACCGTAAATATACCACTTCCACTTGCTACAGGAGTACCAACAGAACTATTGTTTAAGGATCCTGTTCCTGGTGAAGTCCATGTATACGTCACACTTGATGTGGACGTCGTAGCCGTTAACTGAACTGTTGGAGTTGCGCATGTTGTTGTATATGAACTTGGACTCAATGTTACGGTTGGTACTACTGTGTTTGCAGTTATTGCAACATTTGCAGTCACTGAACATCCTGTTACTGTATTAATAATTGTTGTTGTGTAAACACCTGACTGACCAACGGTTACCGAGCTTGTTGTTAAACCTGTTACTCCTGTTCCATTCCAAGAATAAGCTAAATTTATATTTGGAACGACAGTAGTTGAAATAATGGTAGTTGGAGTAATACAGGTTAAAGTTTGTGTTGGAGACATCGTTATTCCAAGACTCGTATTATTTAAATTAACCGTTACAACATTCGAAGAAATATTAGAAGAACATCCATTAACTGTATTAGTAACTACAGCACTGTATGTTCCAGCTAAACTAAATACAGGAGTAGCTGTTGTTGAACCACTTAAGATACCTGTAGATGGAGACCAACTGTATGTTACAGATGACGTGCTAGTTGAAACAGATACACTTGGTGTTGGCACTGTACAAGTTATTGATAATGTATTTGCTGATAAAGTAGCTGTTGGAATTATAGCATCAACCGTTAAAGTTGAAGTGGCTATTGATGAAATACAACCATTAACCGTGTTTGTAACCACAACACTAAATACACCTATACCACTTCCGATTGGATTTGAAATCGCACTATTGTTTAATGAACCTGTACCAGGTGCAGTCCAATTATAAGTTATACTTGCTGTCGAAGTTGTAGCTGCTAATTGTACTGTTGGTGACGCGCATGTTACTGTAAACGCATTTGGGCTAACAGTAACCGTTGGTACAATTGTATTTGAAGTCATTGAAACATTAGCCGTTACAGAACACCCATTAACAGTATTTAGAACGGTAGTCGTATAAACTCCTGGTTGATTGATAGTAACTGAACTCGTCGTTAAGCCCGTCACTCCTGTTCCATTCCACCCATAACTTAAATTAGTTGATGGATTTACAATAGTAGAAATAGTAGTTGAAGGTGTTGTACATGTTAAAATTTGAGATGGACTTAATGTTATAGTTGGAATAGTATTATCTAAAATTACATCTACTAATGACGCAAATGATGAACAACCACTAATTGTATTAGTTACTACAATACTGTATGTTCCTGCTAAACTAAATGTTGGATTAGCGCTAGTTCCTCCTGAAGCTATACCAATTGAAGGAGACCAGCTATAACTTACTGGACTTGCTGTTGTTGTAACAACTACACTAGGTGTTGGATTTGCACATGTAATTGTTGTTGAATTAGAACTTAAAGTGATAATTGGCAATCCAACATTAGCAATAACTTCTGCTGTACTTTGAGACACAGCAGTACTACATCCATTAGTTGCATCAGTAACAGTAACAGTAAAAATCCCACTACCATTTACTATTGGACTTGAAGTCGTATAAGTATTCAAGGCACCAGTTGGTGGAGCTGTCCAACTATAAGTAACACTTGAAGTTGAAGTAATAGCAGTTAATTGAACAGTAGGTGTTGAACAGGTAGTCGTAAATGAATTCGGACTAGCAGATACAGTTGGCACAGTTGTATTTGATGTAATTGCAACGTTTGCCGTAACCGAGCATCCACTAACTGTATTAATAACAGTAGTTGTATATACACCTGAGGTCGCTGCAACAACTGAACTAGTAGTCGATCCAGTTACTCCGTTTCCATTCCAATTATAACTTAAATTAGAATTTGGAGCTACAGTAGTTGAAATAATCGTAGTTGGAGTGATGCACGTTAATGTTTGTGTTGGAGACATTGTTAAAGTAAGGCTTGTGTTATTTAAACTCACAACAACAGAATTAGATATACTATTTGAAGAGCAACCGTTAATAGTATTTGTAATTACTGCACTGTAAGTGCCAGCTAAACTAAATGTTGGATTAGCAGTTGTTGACCCTGATGCGATACCTAAAGACGGTGTCCAACTATAGGTAACACTAGATGTACTTGTAGACACAGACACACTAGGCGTTGGTGTAGTACAAGTTATTGAAAGTGCATTAACTGATAATGTCGCTGTTGGGATAACCACATCAAGTGTTAATGAAGAATTTGATGTAGTTGAAACACAACCGTTAACGGTGTTAGTCACTACAACCGTGAATACTCCAGAACCACTTGCAATTGGGTTTGAAATTGTATTTCCAGTTAATGTTCCACTTGCAGGAGAAGTCCAACTATATGCGACACTTGCTGTTGAAGTAGTAGCAGTCAATTGAACGGTTGGAGAAGTACATGTAATTGTAAATACACTTGGACTAACCGTAACGGTTGGCACAATAGTATTAGATACGATGGCTATACTAGCACTTCCTACACATCCACTTACAGTATTAGTAATAACAACAGAATAAGTTCCAGCTAATGTTACTGTTGGATTTGAAACCGTTGCTCCTGATAATCCTGCTGCTGCCGTCCAACTATAACTATACGTTCCTATAGGAGTAGCGCTTAAAACAACTGACGGCGTTGAACAAGTAATTGTAGTAGTTGGTGCAATACTAGCAACAGTTACTGCGGTATTGGAAGGAACAACTGTAGTTATCGTAGAAGCACAACCTGTTAATGTGTTTGTTATGACACACTGATAAGTTCCTCCTAAGACAACGGTTCCACTTGAAGTTGCTGACCCTAAAACAGCACTTGGTCCAGTCCAAGTATAAGACACTGGAGTCATTGTTGTTGAAACAACAACATTTATACTTGTTGTTGCGCAAGTTATAGAACCAGAATTAGAATAGGTAACAACTGGTATACCAACACTTGGTACAACTAAAACAGTTCCAGAAATAGCGCATCCATTAAATGGATTAGTAACTGTTAAAGTATATGTATTTGGCGAACATGCTAATGCTGTATAAGTAGCAGCGCCACCACAAGAGCCACCTGTCCAAACTGGCGTACAAGTTGAAGGTGTAGCTGAACCAATTAAAGTTGCAGTCGGCGCAGCACAAGTTATGGATTGCGTTATTGGCATTGTCACAGTTGGCAATACAGTATTTTGGGTTACGGCAACACTATTTGTAGTTTTACAAGTATTTGCTGTATTAGTTACTGTATAAGTAAAAGTTCCAGGTTGATTAACTGTAATCGTACTAATATTTGTTGCAGAAGTAATTCCAGTCCCAGCCCAATTATAAGAAACTGGAGTTACACTTGTTGTAGCACTTACATTAATTGTTAATACTGTACAATTTAAAGAACCCGTATTAGCGCCTGCTACTGAAGGAACCGTTGTGTTTTGAACAACAGCTACAGTATTAATTGTCTTACAGTTATTAGCCGTATTTGTAACTGTATAAGTAAATATTCCTCCTTGATTGACAGTGATCGTACTGATGTTTGTTGCTGAAGTAATGCCTGTTCCTGACCAATTGTAGGAAACGGGCGAGGCAGTTGTTGTTGCACTTGCATTAATGGATAATACAGTACAATTCAAAGAACCAGTATTTGCACCTACTACAGTTGGCGAGGTTGTATTTTGAATCACAGCAACTGTATTTGTAGTCGTACAATTATTTACAGTATTAGTAACCGTATAAGTAAATACTCCGCCTTGATTAACTGTGATGGTACTGATATTTGTAGCTGATGTTATTCCTGTCCCCGACCAATTATATGATACAGGAACTGTTGTAGTAGTTGCGCTGGCGTTAATAGACAATACAGTACAATTCAGTGATCCTGTGTTTGCACCCGCAACAACTGGCGATAAGGTGTTTTGAGAAACAGAAACTGTAGCTGTTGCAACACAACTATTCGTAGTACTTGTCACTAATAAAGTATAAGTTCCTGGAGCTGTAGCAATAGCATTTTGAGAAGTTGTTCCTCCACTAAATGCTGGCCCGCTCCATTGATAAGTTACGCCAGCCGCTGGGCCTCCCGCTAATGATACGGTAGGTGTTGTACAAGTCAAAGTTGAAGAAACTGAAGCTGTAGGTAAAGGCGCTGTTGTATTTTGTGTAACTGCAACTGTAGCAGTTACAGCACAATCATTTGTTGAATTGGTCACTAATATAGAATAGGTTCCTGGCGAAGTTGCAACAGCATTATTAGCGGTTGTTATTCCACTAAATCCAGGACCGCTCCATTGATACGTAAAGCCTGCCGCTAAAGGCCCACCACTTAAAGCTGCAGTATTCGTAGAGCAAGTTAATGTTGTGCTGTTTGTAGCAAAAGGAACTGGTAATACTATATCTTGTGTTACACCAACAGTAGCAATAGCTGTACAACTATTAACAACATTAGTAACGATTAACGAATAAGTTCCTGGCGAAATTGCAAAAGCAGTTTGAGATGTTGTACCACCACTTAACCCTGGCCCACTCCATTGATAGGTTACCCCGCTTGAAGGCGTACTAGTTAAAGTTGCAGTTAGAATAGAGCAAGTTAAAATGTTTCCATTATTCGCTGTTGGCGAAGGCGGAACTATATTTTGAGTTACACTTGTCGTTGCAACAGCAGTACAATTACTAATAGAATTAGTTACTAATAAGGTGTATGTTCCTGGTGCAGTTGCAATCGCATTTTGTGATGTTGTTCCTCCGCTAAAACCAGGCCCACTCCATTGATAAGTTACTCCTACTCCTGGGCCTCCTGTTAAGGCAACAGTAAGTGTTGAGCAAGTCAATGTTGCTGAATTATTGGCCGTGGGAATTGGAACCGTAATGTTTTGATTCACTATAGTTGTAGCAATTGCTGTACAACTATTAACGGTATTAGTTACAAATAAAGTATAGGTTCCTGGAGCTGTAGCAATGGCGTTTTGAGAAGTTGTTCCTCCACTAAACCCTGCTCCACTCCATTGATAAGTTACCCCTGCTCCCGGGCCCCCAGATAATGCAACGGTTAGCGTTGTACAAGTTAACGTTGCAGCATTTATTGCAGTAGGTAAAGGCAATGTAATATTTTGAGTAACAGAAGTTGTTGCTATTGCTGTACAACTATTAACGGTATTAGTTACAAATAAAGTATAGGTTCCTGGAGCTGTTGCAATAGCGTTTTGAGAAGTTGTTCCTCCACTAAACCCTGGCCCGCTCCATTGATAAGTTACCCCTGCTCCTGGGCCTCCTGATAATGCAACCGTTAACGTCGTACAAGATAATGTGGCTGCATTTGTTGCAGTGGGTAAAGGCAATGTAATATTTTGAGTAACAGAAGTTGTTGCTATTGCTGTACAACTATTAACTGTATTTGTCACTTTTAAAGTATAGGTTCCTGGAGCTGTAGCAATAGCGTTTTGAGAAGTTGTTCCTCCACTAAACCCTGGCCCGCTCCATTGATAAGTTACCCCTGCTCCAGGGCCTCCTGTTAAGGCAACGGTTAACGTTGTACAAGTTAATGTTGCGGCATTTGTTGCGGTAGGTAAAGGCAATGTAATATTTTGAGTAACGGAAGTTGTTGCTATTGCAGTACAACTATTAACTGTACTTGTCACTTTTAAAGTGTATGTTCCTGGAGCTGTAGCAATAGCGTTTTGAGAAGTTGTTCCTCCACTAAACCCTGGCCCGCTCCATTGATAAGTTACCCCTGCTCCAGGGCCTCCTGATAATGCAACGGTTAACGTTGTACAAGTTAACGTTGCGGCATTTGTTGCTGTTGGACTTGGAGGTGTGTTATTCAATGGAACCAAAGCTGTTACAGATGATGAACATAATGAAGCTGTATTTGTAACTACTGCAGAATAAGTACCACTTACACTAACAGTAACAACAGATGTTGTTGCACCACTCACAATACCTGGCCCTGACCAAACGTATGAGTTTCCTGCTGGTAAACTTGATAAAGTCACTTGCGCAGTAGATAAAGTACAGGTAATAGAGTTTGATACAACTGGCGTTGACAATATAGGTAACCCCGCGCTTGGGCTTACTGTAATTGTTTTTGCAGCAGTACAACCATTTGCAGGATTTGTAACTGTTAGCGTATATACGTTGGCAGATGATGCTGTAGCTGTGTAACTCGTTGCACCCGAAGAAACCCCACCCGTCCAAACTGGAGTACAAGTTGAAGGAGTCGCGGATCCTGAGATAGTTGCTGTGGGTGCAGCACAAGTAATAGTTGCATTAACTGATACTGAAACTGTAGGTACAACTGTATTTTGAGAAACTACCTGAGTACCTATAGCCTTACAACCATTAGTTGTATTCAAAACAGTATAACTAAAAGTGCCTGGTAAATTTACCGCAGCTGTCGACGTTAAAGACCCACTCGTTATACCAGTTCCTGTCCATGTATAAGAAACAGGTGTTGAAGTTGTAGTTGCAACAACATTCACAGAATTTAAGGTACAATTTAAAACTGCTGTCACAGAGGACGTTACAATCGGAACAACGGTATTCTGAACAACAGAAACCGTAGAAACCGGAGAACTACAACTTAAGGATGTTGTTACAATTAAACTATACGTTCCTGGTAAATTGACAGTTGGAGATGCGGTTGCTCCGCCAGCAAGAATCCCTGGCCCTGACCATGCATATGATCCTCCACCACTTCCTATCAAAACTAAACTTGTAGTAGTACATGTTAAAGTTCCTCCAGTCCCAGCATTAGCAGTTGGCACAGAATTTACGGTAATCGTTCTAACAGCTGTATTAGTACAACCGCTTACTGAAGTAGCATTAACCGTATAAACAATATTTCCTGTAGCTGTTGGAGTAGCATTTACAGTTGATCCTGTAGCTGCACTTAACCCTCCACTTACGCCTGTTGTCCAGGAATAGGTACTCGCGCCACTCCCTGTAAAGGTTAATGAACTCCCTAAACAAATTGATGAAGTCGATGCAATTGTTAAACTTGGCAAAGGATTTACGGTAACCGTAAAATTTTGAATAGCACCAGCACAACTACCTAAAGTTGATGTTGGCGTAATAGAATAAGTAACTGACTGTACGACAGAAGTTGTATTAGTTATGGTATTATTCAAATTATTTGAAACAACAGCAACCGTACTTTCTCCAGTTGTGTTTGGGTTATCCGCCGCTATCCACGAAAAAGTTGATGGAATATTTGCTGTCAAACTAAAATTTAAAGCTGTTCCACTACAAACGGTTGTCGTGTTTGCACTCGTCATAACAGGTATAGGTCTAACTACTAAGTCTTGTGTATACGTGTCTATAGCGCAACCATTTGGTTGATTAATAACAACTGAATAGGTTGTATTAGCGGTGGCTGTTACAATTACAAACGAATTAGTTGTAGCACCACTAATAGCACCAGCTGTACTAGCTGTCCAATTATATGTAGAGCCTGCAACAACCCCATTTAATGTTAACGTTGTTGTTTGACCTGTACAAATAGTAGCAGATGGAATGGAAAATGTTGGTGTTTTAACCCCCACTAAAGGCGTAACGGTATAGCTACAAAAATTTCCAGCAAAACCATCTACCATCAAATGGTAGTCTGCTCCAGGAACTAACGCAACACTGGAATTTAATGTAAAAGACGTAGGGGCCGAATTTTGATTAATACAAGACGACACAGCAGAAAATGTTGTACAATTGGTTGCATACATTTGCATTTGTATTCCAGAAGCACCACTAGCGCATCCAGCAACTGTTACTCCAAATGAGGCACTTGAAGTGTTAGCAGTAAATACAATCCAACTATTATTTTCAATAGAGCCACAGAAAATACTGGTTCCATCTGCGGCATCTATATTCTCATGATCAGCAGTATACCAACCGCCTGTGTTACCACAATAAGGCGTGTTATCACAAATTCTCGTGGCAGTTATACATGTGTCAGATGCGGGATTGTTTCCATTACATCCTGCAACACGACAACCGATAATTCCAACAAATCCCGTTCCTATCGCTCCATCACTATTTGTTTGAAATTGAAGAGTAATTACTCCTGTTGCAGAAGTTACATAATTCCCTATTGATGTTACCGTATTTGTGAAAGATGCTAATAATGCCCCTCCAGTTCCAACACCTTGATACACTCTAACAAAATCTCCTGTATTTAAAGCTAAGGATGTAAGATTAATACGGATTGGCCCCGAACCACCATTAGTAAAAGCTTCCCATCTATTTATCCCCTCACAGTAATATCCAAAAGGACCACATGTCGTATTTTGAATAAATCCTTGGCAAGTATTATGGGTTTGTCCGCTTGTTGCGGCTTGCATTATATACGATTGTGCAGATAGTTTATTTAACAAAAAAGAACTGCAAATTAAAAATAATAGTAAGTGTTTTTTCATAAATTTAAATTATTGTTTTTTATTATCGTATGGTTTCCCCAGTTTAATTAACTCAAAATTTTATAATGCTTCGTTGAGTGCTCCGCAATTGCATTTGCGTTTCGGCAAACATGGGTATTTCATAAGTATATTTAATTACTTTTCTATTCGTTCTGAATTATTAAGTTTTTCAATTGGAGAGAAATGATAGTTTTCTAATTCGCTAACCCTAACTTTTTTTTCATTTAAAATTGCGTTCGAAATATTTAAATGATTCAGAAGAGATTTTACATCCGTAGTTGTAATATCAGTAGACTTTGTGAAATGAAGCGAAGCAATTCGTTCATCCGAACTATAAGTTTTTCTGAAAGGCACAAGAACAGGGCTTTGTGTTGCTAATTTGTAAAGAGCTTCGTAAGCTTCATTTGAAATATTAAAAAAACGTATTTGTATTACTTTTTCTTTATTGCTATTATCTAGCAATAAATTATGAAGTTCAGCTACAATTTTATTTTCCTGAGAAAATAAAACATGACTACTTGTGAAAAATAATGTGAAAAAGAGTATGTTTTTCAATGCAAAAAGGTTTTTCATATTTAAACGTGTTTTTAATTGTCCTGATTACTAAAAAAATAGCAATCCTATAATGTAACAAAAATAAGTCCAAATATTGAGTTTTCTACAAATAATCTACATTAATTGTCATTTATTTTACTATCTAAACCATTACAGTCCAAGATAAACCTCTCACTCGTCAATAATACACTTCCACTCAATCGTCTAACTAAAAAAAATAACGCTAAAAATAGTTACGCTTTATTATTTTGCAGACGACCATAAATAGAAAAAGGGATTAAGTATAACTTAATCCCTTTTTAAAAATTAGTAAAACAAACTGTTATTTAAATAAATTGACAGTGCCATTTTTCTGAATAATAGTATCATCAAAGCCAGTTGCTTTTACGAAGAAGAAATAAGTTCCATCAGTTGCTTTAGCCCCACTTCCAACGTTACCATCCCAAGCAGCGCTAGTTCCGGTGAACTCGTATAATTTCAATCCCCATCGGTTAAATATACTTAATGATATTTCTTTTACTCCTGTAGAAAGAATAGTAAATACGTCATTGATACCATCACCATTAGGTGTAAATACATTTGGTATTTCTAAAGTTAAACCATCCTGAACAACAATAATAGCAGACGCACTAGCTGTACATGAGCCAGCATTTGCTATTAAAGTAACCGTATACGTTCCATTGATATTATAAGTTGTACTTGGATTTGTTCCTGTTGAAGTCGATCCATTTCCAAAAAACCAACTGTACGAAATAGCTCCTGTAGATTGATTTGTAAAATTAACTGATAATGGTGTAACACCTGATGTTGGATCCGCGGTGAATGCCGCTGTAATATTAATTTGAGTAACTGTTACAGTGTTGCTGTTTGTACAACCAGTTGCTAAATCAGTTACTGTAACAATGTAAGTACCAGGCATATTTACATTTGGCGTAGCGGTTGCGCTACCTGTTATTATTGATGTTGCAGAACCAGCCCAAGAATAGCTAACATTTGTATTCGTTGAATTTGCAGATAACGAAGTGCTTGCTGCGCCACAAGGAATACTAACTAAAGCCGTACTTGTTAAATTAGGAATATTATTATTCCCAACAACAGTATACTGAGCAGTTGTAGAACAACCTGTTAAAGTATTAGAAACTAAAACACTGTAAGTGCCAGATACAGCAGCGGTAATCGAACTATTATTACTACCTGTAGACCACGTATAATTATATGTTGCAGTAGGCACAACTGATACTGATAAAGTAACACTTGATGTTAAGCAATTAATAACACTATTACTTGATGTTGCAAGTATCGTTGCAACAGGCAACGCCGCATTTGATGTAACAATTGATGTCGCTGTATTAGTACATCCGTTTACTGCATCTGTTAAATTAACAACATAAGTATTAGCCGTATTAACAACAACGGTACCTGTACTTTGACCAGATACTAATGCGCCACCTGACCAAGTATATGTAAATGAAGAACCAATAGGTGTAACAGTTGTTCCAATGGTTACAGATGGTGATGAACAAGTCAATGTTTGAGTTGGGCTAATTACTATTGTAGGAACAGTTGTATTTGTTGTAATAACAACTTGAGCTACCGAAGCACAATTACTTAAAGTATTTGTAACTGTACAAATATAAGTATTTGCATTCGCAAATGTAGCAACAGATCCTCCTGCAGAAACAGATGTAGGGGCCACGTTCCAACTATAAGTCACATCAGTACTTGGAGTGCTTGTTACTGTTACAGATTGAGAAGGCGCATTACAATTAATTACTAAAGCTGTAGAGGAAATACTAACTGTTGGTGCTCCAGCATTAGGAAACACTTGCATCGTTGAAGATGCAACGCAACCATTAGAAGGATCAGTTGCAGTAATTGTATATACACCAGCGGAGCACGCAGAAGTAATTGCACTTGTTGCAGTTCCACAAACACTTGCGCCAGTCCAGTTAACAGTTGCTGTTATTGGAGCTATTAAACTTCCAGTTAAAGTTACTGAAGTAGATCCACATGTTAATGTTTGATTAGTTCCGGCAGAAACTCCTGAGGGTGCAACTGTATTTTGTGAAGCAGTTGCCGTTGTTGAGTATGTACAAGAATTAATTGGATCAATTACAGTTAAACTATAAATGCCTACTCCAGTTCCAGATGTTGCTTGTGTATTTGCACTACCCACAGTACCTCCAGATGGGGCAGTCCAAGTGTAATTCATACTACCTAATGAAGAACTTAATGCTATTGATGATGTTAAGCAGGTTAGTGTTCCTGTTACACTAGCAACAGTTACAGGTACAGTTGTATTAGTAGGCACAAAAGTAGTAACGGTTGATGCACATCCAGTTAATGTATTTATAACCACACATTGATACGTTCCACCTGCGCCAACAATTCCATTAGCTGTTGTAGATCCTGCAACCGCACTTGGTCCAGTCCATGAATAAGAAACGGGCGTCATTGTAGTTGTAGCTGAAACAGTAGTGGTTAATACTGCGCAAGTAATAGATCCTGAATTAGAAGCAATTACAGATGGAATACCAATACTAGGAACCACATCTACTGTTCCTGAATTAACACAACCATTTAAAGGATTTGTAACCGTTAATGTATACGTATTAGGTGAACATGCAATAGCACTGTATGTTGTTGCTCCACCACAAACTCCACCTGTCCAAACAGCAGTACATGTTGAAGGATTAGCAGATCCAATTAATGTCACTGAAGGTGATGCACAAGTAATTGTTTTTGTACTAGGCATAGTAACCGTTGGCGTTGCCGTATTTTGAGTAACAGATGTTGTAGTTGAATATGAACATCCATTTACTGGATTAACCACATGTATTGAATAAGTTCCAATAATTCCAGATCCATTAGTGGATTGTGTATTTGGTGTCCCTACCGAACCTCCAGCAGGAGCAGTCCATGTGTAATTCATACCTGCTAAAGTAGAATTTAATGCAACTGTTAATGTAGTACAAGTTAATGTTCCTGTAGTACTTGCAACCGTTACAGGAACTGTAGTGTTTTGAGTTACGGCAGCGGTAGTAGTATAAGTACAACCATTTGCGGGATTAACAACCTTAATGGTATATGTACCAGCAGTACCTGATGCCGTTGTTGATTGAGTATTTGCAGATCCTACTGAAGCACCCGAAGGGGCAGTCCAAGTATAATTCATACCAGCTAAAGTAGAGTTTAATGCAACCGTTGTATTTGAACACGTTAATGTTCCTGTAGTACTTGCAACCGTTGTAGGAGCAGTGGTATTTTGGGTCACTGCAGTAGTTGTCGTATAAGTACAACCTGTTGCCGCATTTACAACTTTAACAGTATAAGTTCCTGCAGTACCTGATGCCGTTGTTGATTGAGTATTTGCAGATCCTACTGAAGCACCTGAAGGGGCAGTCCAAGTATAATTCATCCCAGCTAAAGTAGAATTTAATGCAACTGTAGTTGTAGCACAAGTTAGTGTTCCATTTGTACTTGCAACTGTAATTGGTAATGAGTTAACTGTTACTGACTTAACAGCTGTATTTGTACAACCAGAAACAGAAGTTCCTGTGACTGTGTAAGTAGCTGTTGTAGTAGGTGAAAAAGCGACAGCATTACTAACGCCATTTGTCCATGTGTAGGTTGAAGCGCCACCACCACTTAAAGTAGTTGAGTTCCCTGAACATATAACTGAATTTGTAACACTTGCAGTTACGGGAACAACAGCTGGTTGAGTAACCGTATAAGTAGTCGCTTGAGAACATTGATTTTGATCAGTAACAACAACCGTATAAACACCAGCCCCTAGTCCTCCTATGGAATTCGTTGTGCCCGCAAGTATTGTATTTGTTGCTATAGCACCTGAAGGCCCAGTCCAAGCAAATATATAAGGAGCTTGTGACCCAGCAACTCCTATAACAGAAGTTGCTGTAATTACAGCATTAGAATAACTATTACAAGCTACTGCTGAAGTTGTTCCAACGGTTGGTGGACAACAAGCTGTAATTGCTGATAAACTAGCAGGAGCATCTGAAGCACAACCTGAGTTCGACCAACCTCCTGATTCACCATCTCCAGTGGTACCTACTGTTACAGTAAGGGCTCCGCCTGGATTGCAACCAGCAAGCACTTGTATTGTAAAACAAAAGTTCCAATCAGATGCTGCAGGAGTAACGGTTGTAACACTCGCAATACCATCTCCAAAATTATTTCCTGGATTCCCATCTGCACTTGATCGACAAAATGTACAACCAGAACCATTTCCATTTCCAGAATTAACACTACTATAGGTTCCATTAAAATAAAACCCTGCAGGATAAGGAAGTCCACTTGCTAAAGATGCTATTCCAGCAGGATAGTATGCCCAATTTCCACAACTTGTACCTGTGCATGGTGAAGGAGCATAAGCGGCTGCAGTTGACAATAGCGGGCTCGGGGCAGTAGTTGTTAACGTTGCTAAATCCCATCCATTACCAAAAGCTAATTGTACGCCATGTAGCCAATTACCACTTGTTTGAGTATACTGATCAATATGATAACAAAATGATACTGTTTGACCTGGTTGATATGTACCATTTATTGGTAATGGGTTAATTGTTAAATGTGCGGCATTTAAACAATCAGCACAATCATGGTATGCTTTTACATCTAAATTAAAAGTATGCTGTTGTGTTAAATCAGCCCCTGCGATTCTAATATAATACGTTTGACCAACCACTAAACCATTAGAAATATTTAAAGTGCCAGTCCCACTAGCTCCATTTAAACAAGCTACACTTGCTAATCCAGCACATGAACCTTGGAATACTGCAATTTCTGGATTTGCTAAATCAGTCGATAAAGTTCCCCCATTTGATAGAGTAATTACAACACCAAAACCATTTGTAGGCACAGTAAATTGATACCAAACAGATAAACCAAAATTAGGGGTACAACTTGTAAAAATATATGGATTTTCAGCAGTTGCATTAACGTTAGTTGAAGCAATACTTGATGTTGCTCCATAAACAATGCCAGCTCCACAAGGGCCAGGTGCGCCTAACGTTCCTATGTTTTGAGCGGTTGCACAAGTATTATTAGCTGGTACTTGAGCAAAGAAAGTTGTTGTTATTAAAACTAAAACTATTGAAAGTATTATTTTTTTCATATTTTTTATTTTGTAATGTATATTAAAATTGCCGCGAATAATTAATGACTAACTGAGGCTCGTTTTCCAACTTGAGAAAGTTTAGCTTTAATCAATCCACTGTCTGTAATAAAAAAAGTAGTTAAAGAAATATCATCCATTACATTCAAATCATTGTATAGAGAAGGATTAATTTTATCATTAATCAAATACAATTCTTTTGCAGACATCAAAACACAATCAAACCCATTTTCAAAATGCAACGTAACTTCTTTGTTCTTTAAACGATAAACTTCCATCTCTGCGTTTTCGATAGAAGAAACGTAGAATGATTCTTTATCCTTATTGGTAGAATTAATTATTTTGAAACTACCACTAACTGTCTGCTGTGCTTTGCTTAACAAGCAAACAAACAACATAAAACTTAATAAACATTTTTTTTTCATAAGCATTTAATATTTTAAATAAAATTGCGTTTTAGATTAACTAAATTGATTTTGTCTTTTTCTTCACGCATTATAAAATTAACATAATTTATGCCAACTTTAACAAAAAATTGGAATATTTTTATTTGATTTTGCAAAATAAGTAGGTGAAATAAGCTAGAAAAATTTTTACTCAATAAACCATCTATTTCACAAGAAATAATAGCGATTTCACCACTTTTTATGATTGTAAAATTGAAAATAAATGTTTTTAAACTTTGGCGTATTAATCTACAGGATTTCTCCAGTTTTCAATCTTTAATTTCTCGAAAAATTCTGCTTCGGGAATTTCTCTTACTTGTCCAGGTTGCAAATCACCAAGCTCTAAATCTTCAATGGAAACTCTAATTAATCTTTTGCAATGATGATAAACAACAGAAACCATTTTTCGTATTTGGTGATACTTTCCTTCCGTTAAAGTGATAGTAAGCCAAGAGTGTGGTAAGTCTTGTCGGAATTCATGAGTACGAGAAAATAAATCAATCGGTTTTTCTACAATCTGAACATCACATGGCGTTGTTATATAATCTCCACCGCCCTTTATGCGAATTGTAACACCAGTACGAAGTTGATGAAGCCGTTCTTCATTAACTACTTTTTCAACTTGTACTAAATATTTACGTTTGTGAGGTTTTTCACTTTGAAATAATAAAGCAGTTACTCTTTTGTTAGTCGTTAAAATTAATAAACCTTCAGAGTTGTTGTCTAATCGGCCAATGGCATGTATCCCTTCCGGAAAATCGTAATCAATTGCCCCTAATAAATTCACATTATCAGGACTGATAAATTGAGATACCATTTTGTATGGTTTATTAATTATGAAATACCTATTGGGGACTGTCATCATGAATTACTTGTTTATAACCGCAAATTTTAAGTGTAATTAAAGTAATAACAAACCCCAAGACAGCTGCTAACAATGACAATACTGTGGCCCCAATATAATAAACCAATACATTTTTTGATAATGATTCGATAGAATGCAAGCTACTAAAACTAATATCAACTTTTTCACTCAAAACTAGTTCACCAGTTTTTACGCTGGCAAAAAGAACAAATGGAATAAAAGGAGGTATGCTAATTTGAGCTGTTAGGCCAACAATGATTTTATTTAATTTAAAAAAGATGGCAGTAAAAATTGCCAATGCGAACTGAAAACCCCAAATAGGTACAATTCCAAAAAACAAACCAACACCAACTGAAATAGCCTTTTTAGTTGCACTTTCATGTGAAGCAAAAGCTTCTTCTTTCCAAACTTTTTTTAAATTAGTGAAGGTTAGTTTTCGAAGCAGCATTACCGGTCTCCAAAAAAGAGCTGCTAGTATTACTAAATATGTATTTAAAAAACTAATTCTAGTGCTGTCTCTTCTTGCATTAAAGTGAGAAACACGCTCGTTTTGTGGTGCATAATAAACGCTAACTGGCACATTAATAACTGGAATTCCACGCCATGCTGCCTTGACTATAACCTCAATTTCAAATTCAAACTTTGTTGTAAAAAACCAGATTTTTTTGAGTTTTTGAACTGGATACAATCTAAATCCACTTTGTGTATCAGTTAATGAAATTCCTGTTTCTACTTTGTACCAAAAATTACTGACTCTGTTTCCAAAATTACTTTTATTAGGAACATTTTCTACAGCCATATTTCTAGCGCCAATAACGAGGCTTTCGGGCTGCTCTTCTATTTTATTTAAAAAAATAACGAAATCTTTTGGGAAATGCTGGCCGTCACTATCAATACTAATAACGTATTCAAATCCTTTTTCGACTGCCTTTGAAAAACCATGACGAAGAGCTAATCCTTTTCCTTTATTTGCAAGATGAGTAACGACAGTGATTTGTGGATATTTTTTAAGTATTTCAGAAGTAGAATCGGTACAACCATCATTTACTAAAATAACATCATCACAATATTCTAACGTGGAATTTATTACTGACTCAATAGTTAGAAAATTATTAAATGTTGGGATAAGAACGCAACAATTTAAACGCTTAAATTGCTGCTTAATAATTTGTTGTTGAGGTTCTAAATTCGACATAAAAGAAAGTCAAATTTAAGTATTAAATAATTGTAATCAGCTTTATTAAAAATAATCAATAAAAAAATCCACTCTAAAGATAAGAATGGATTTGATTAATAAAATTATTAAAACTTATTTTTTCTTATCAAACTCTGATAATTGATTATCGTAACATAAATAATATTTTCCTTTAGGCAGATTTTCAATATTTGTTTCGTTTGAAAACCCTTTTTTTACAATATTTCCAAAGGCATCATAAATTTCAAACGCTGTTTCAATAGAGTATTGAACAGATTTAGAATTTTTACTTAATGCGTAATTAGGCTTATCTATCATTGAATTAAGAATAACAGAATTTGAATACTTTGAACCAGTTGAACCAGATCCAAGACCAACTTGCTTAACCCTGAATTTATTTTCTCCGCTATGTGTTGTAACTTGAAAAGAATAATCATGACTTGATGGATAACCCATTCCTTGAACTTCTCCAACAAAAACCCATTTATTCCACTTAAACTGCTCAATAATATAAGGCAACGCTCCACTTTCGTTTATAGATGTCCATTTTAAAACACCCGCACTATTAATATTCATACTTACAATTTCATAAGTAGGGTGAGGCTTTAAGACTTCTGGATTTAATACTAGAGGCGTACAATCATTTTTATGAGAAATTTCAATAGTTACTTTATCACCATTTTTAATGTTTAAAGAAGATAGATCAATTTCAAAGGCACTAGAATTTATTTCATCAGTTGTGATTTTTCCGTTAACTTTTATTTCTGTTGTACAAAAACCAATTCCATTACTGCCAAATGCATTTTGGATATAAATATTTTTGTTTTGAAACTTACCTTCAACTACTAGTACGCTAGATTTCACAGCCAGCGAAGCGCTAATTAAAGTAAGAATAGAAATAAATTGTTTCATGATGGTATATTAAATTTTGTTATTAAGAAAATAAAGTTAGTGAAAATGCAAGTAACTTTAACGGAGGTGACGAAATTTAACAATTAAAAATAGCACCAATAATAGTATTCCTATCACTAAAAGGGTTTTAGATGCGCCTTTAAAGTGGATTTTGTTAGAAAAGGCGTCCTTATTGTAAGCCCAAATCATTCCAACAACAAAAACAACAAAAAATACAAGTGTGAATATAAGGTTACCAGTTGTGAACATCTTTTGTTTTTACTACTAAAATTTATGAGTGCAATGTATAATTTTATGCGCTAAAGTGAAAAAAATAAAATACATATTTTTATTATTTGTTAGTTCGTCCATATTAGCGAGCAACATTCAAAAAGGTTATGAAGCTCTTAGCATTTATGATTACTTCAAGGCTAAACAATTATTTTATAAAACCCTAAAAAAATTCCCCGCTGCTGGAAGTTTTGGATTAGCGAATATATATGTTAGAACCGATAATCCTTTCTCAAATATAGATAGCGCCGCTAAATACATTGCTTCTTGCAGATTACATTTTATTGATACAATCACCTATTCTGATTTTCATATTAACAAAAATTCTATTTCAGTTTTAGCAGAAAAAATTAGCGTCAAAGGGTTTGACAAATACCATCTTTTACATTCTATCAATTCTTACAACACGTTTTTACAACACTATGATTTTGCTTCAGATGAATTGAAATTAAGTTGTTATACCATACGTGATTCGCTTATATATAAAGGCTACTCCGCCTATCAAATAAGTGATAGTATTACAGTTTTTTTATTAAATTATCCACAAACAGAATTATATAAACAAGCAACTCTTGACTTTTTTAATTTACAGTATAAAGAAAAATCAAACCCCAGTGACAGCAAAATATTAAAATTATTTTTAAAAAACTATTCCAATAATCCTCATAAAATAGAGGCAGAAATCAGTTTATTCGAACTCACAAAACAATTACATCAAGCAGATAGCCTCTATCAATTTATAGAAAAATATAGCACAACACAAACCAAAGAACAAGCGTGGAAAAGCTTATACAGCTTATCTGTAAAGAATTACTCGAAAGAAGAATTATCTCATTTTTTAAATCAATATCCAGATTATCCATATAATGAAACCTTAATCAAAGAAATTTCATTGGCTCAACAACTCTTAATGCCATGTAAAAACACAGATGAAAAATATGGCTATATCGATACGCTTGGACATTGGATTATTAAACCGCAATTTGACGATGCTAATATTTTCAGTGAAGGATTTGCGGCGGTTTGCAAAAATGATAGCTGCTTTTATATTAATAAAGAAGGCGTTAAAACATCCGATTTTTATTTTGAGGAAACAGAAAATTATATCAATGGAATTGCCATTATAAAAAAAGAAAATAAATTTTATTTAGTTAATCGATCGGAGCAATTGATATCAAAAGGTTACGAAGATATTAATGAATCATCGGATAATTTGTTTGTTTGTAAATTAAAAAATAATTATGGTGCCATCAATGCAAAAGGAGAAACCATCATTCCTTTTACTTACTCCAAATTAGGCAACTTTAAAAATGGATTTGCCTATTATTTATCGACACATTACGGCTTAGTAAGTACAACTAATATTGCCTTAAAAGCACAATGGGATTGGATTTCAGATGTTGACACAAATAACATTGTCCTCGTTAAAACAAACAATAAGTATGGATTAATGCGAGTGGATGAAACGATTGTTTTAGCTCCAACATTTGATTATGTCACTTACTGTCAAAATGGAATTTACTTAGTTGTAAAAAATGGGTTATACGGATTCTACAACGCCTCTGAACTATGTTTTATTACTGCAATTGAATATGATTACAATGCCGCTTATGAAACCAATTATTATACAAATGGCAAATATTTTAAATTAGTTTTAGATGAAGAAGTTGCGTTAGTTGATGTCAATGGTAGATATAGCATCAATTTTGGCACTTATAGTAATGTGTTTTTTGCAAAATGTGATATTATTCGAATTCAAAAAAACGCTAAATATGGCTTTATAGATCGCAAATTAAAAGCTATTACTCCAACAGATTTTGAACAAGCAACAGATTTTGACAACAATGTCGCAATAGTCTCAAAAACAGGGAAAGCTCAACTCATTAATAAAGAAGGGAACCCAATTTTCTCAATGAAAGATGGGAAAATAGAAAAATTAGATTCGCGATTATACAAAGATATTATTGGCGATATCATTGGCATTATTGATGAAAAAGGGATCAGGATTTTGCCAAACAATTTTATTTCTATAGAAAAAATAAATACTAATTTTTATAGATTGACTACGTCTGACAACAGTTTACATCTATTCAATTCACTTACAAAGACTTTAGTAAAACTGTAACCTCAATTTAAAATTAATTCTTTATCATTTTTTTGTAAAGGACATTGTTATTCAATTTCACTTTTACAAAGTATGATCCATTACTTAAATTTAAAGAATTGGCATCGATTGTTTTTGTAAAAACGCCTTTACTTTCTTTCGTATGATAAATAACTACTTCTTTCCCAAGTGCATCCACAATAGCTAATTCAACATCACTATCATTATTCAATGTCATACTAATATCAAAATTATTTGTAAAAGGATTTGGATAAACAGAAATTAAATTGCTTTCTTGAATATCTTTAACACCTGTTGCTATGTTAACGGTTTGTCCATTCGTACTAATAACAGCGCTTTGCATACCTGCTCCATCTTCTGATTTCACATTAAAATAATATACTTGTCCAGCGGTTAGCGTTAAACTTTTAGCAGTCACAAGTGTATCTGCTAAATTGCCTGTCCAACCAAGCGTATTAATAGCTCCTGGCGTTGTACCAATTGAATACCAATATTTTGAAATACCAGAGTGAGGATCTTTTGAAGAAGACCAATTTGCTGATAAAGAATCGCTCGTAATAACTGTGTTAATGTCTGCATTTTTCCCATCTTTAATAGACATAATATTTGATGGAGGTGTCCAATCTACATTGATATCATCATAATAAATAGAGGATAGATTTCCAGCCACATCATTCACAATTGATTTTACTTTACACGCATTAGTAGTTGGGTTAGGATTTTGGTAACGCGCGTCATTTGAATTTCCACTACCTACTGAAACTACTGCGGAACCAGCTAAACGAGAACGATAGACTTTTATTTCATCTAAACTCCAAATACAATTTCCGCTTCTAAAAGAAATATAATTACCAATCGTATGAGGAGTAGGATCTGTCCAAGTTGCAACTATACTATTATCTTGATACACATCTATTTTTCCAGTGATTCTATCAAAAATAACTTTATAATCATACCATTGATTTGGAACAACTGTAATCACCGGATTTACTTTTAAACTAAACACATTATTTACTGTTTTGTATATTTCAATAGTTGCCGTTGGAGTTGCTGTAGCAGATAATCGCACATAAACAAAATATGAATTATAACGATTAGAAGAATCTGGTCTATCTACAAAAAAGTGAAATCCTGCGCGACGATTAGTTCCTGAACCACCAATTTTTCCTTTAAAATTATATAAATAACGATTAGATAAGGTTTGTGTAAGCGCAGCATAAATGTTAGTGTTAGCTGCTGCCACGCTAATTTCATCAGTTTGTTCTAATGAATTTGTATTAATACCCCATACGCCTGTTTTTTGGGTCCATTCAGGGTGAATTGCTACATCAAAATTATCTGAGAAAAATCCGTGAGTGTAATTACCTCTCCACTCAGTTCCATCAAAATCAATTACCTGATAAAAACTTTTATCTAAACCTGAACCTCCTGCATTATCGGCGTCTGTAAACGTTTCTGTAAAATTAGCCGTTTTCCAAGCACCAACCGACGAAGCTAATGTAGTAGGAGAAATAACATCAGAAGATGTAGTACCTGTAGGCACGGCATTACTTGTGTATGTTGCTACCCAACCTGCTTGATTAGTTGCACAATCTGATCTAAATTCAATTAATAAACTTGAACCGCTTGAGTTAATATTGCCAGGAGAAACAGAACTTGTGTACTTACCAATTAAAGGTGAATTAGTGGTTGACCCATCATAAATAAAAAGATAATCATACCCATTTTCTACAGCAAAAGAGGTGAAATTCATACTTACAGAGGTTGCTCCTGCGGGTTGAAATAACCATAACTTTCTCTCATCATCACCATAATTTGCAGTAGAACCACCAGTATCGTAAAATGAACCGCCAGTAGCTGTTACTGTAGTAATTGCCGGTGCATTATTTATTAATTTATAATACGTTTCCCAATTCCAATTTGGTCCTGGGTCATCATGTGTTTGATTAGGATACATTTGATGACCTTTTACTTTTACACAAGTGCCTTGCAAACATTGAGCTGTTGTGCCACTACAGCCTGGGCCAAAATAAGTACGCAAAGGATTAATAGCATTACTCGAACAAATATCTCTTACTAAATCTGCACTACCTTGATACATAGCTGTTGTGTACCAACTTGCTACATTTACATAACCTTCGTGCTCAATACCAATTGTATATGGATTTTCTGAACCAATGTGCCAAGCCTTATTTGACTCTAAAACCATTTGAGTAATTTGACCATCTGAACTACGAGCCACATAATGGGCTGATACACTTGCTGCACAATTTTGAAACCATGAAATACATCCGGCATAGGTTCCTTCTACATCATGCACCACAACAGCTGTAATGGCGGTTCCACTTCGAGAACTATAATTACAAGAAGCAGCGGCATTCCATATAGCAGGTGGATAATCGGTAGACATCGTTGAATTAATTGAACCCGATGAACGGTATGATGCACCTGAATTATTAGTAACAGCAGTAGAAGAAACAGTAACAGCATTTGAACTTAGTATTTCATAATTTGCTCCAAAAACTGTTTCAAGATTAATTCCATAATCCGGGAAACCATAAAAATCTTGAAATTCACCTTGTGATAAAAACCAATATAGTTGGTATAAGTGAGTATTCATCACAAAATCACTTTGAATATTTGCTGCTAAAGGTAATTCACTAAGCGCAACAAAAATAGGTTGATAATCAACTAAAGTATTTCCAGAAATAGATTGTTGTGTTTGCAACAATGAGAACGCTTTGGCATAGGCTAAAATATTTTTTTCAGGATCAGCTTTTATATCAGCCACAGAATAGCCAGACAATTGAGAAATATAAATTAAGTTATTTCTAAAATAACCTTGCCCATTCTCTGTTAATCCCATTACTCCATAAGCTTTTGGATAACCTATACAGCTTGGTTGCTGAGTATCATCTAAATGATAAAAGCGTGTTTGCGAAAAGGCGATAGACTCTAAAACACCTTTTGGAATAGAAGGATTAAGACTGTACGCTTTACGAAACGATGCGTCGTAATTATTAGTAACTAATAAATCGGAAAATGAGTTTGCTTGTGTTTGAAAAGTAAATACAGTTGCAAGAAGTAGTAAAAGTTTATTCATAGAAATCCTATTTTTTTATTGAGAAATAATCCTCAACATGTTTAGTTTTCTAAACTTAAGAAAAATTATTCTAGTGGAAATGTTAAATTATTGCTAAATGATTTTAGAAAGGAGTTTTTTTATGAAAGACGAAGTTTTTCGAAATTTGGTAAGTCGTTTTAAAAATATATCTTTGATTAAACCCTTAAATAAATTAAATATGAATATGAATTTTTTAGCAGTTATCGTAGCTGCATTAGTACCAACATTAGTTGGATTTATTTGGTATAACCCTAAAACATTAGGAAATGCATGGATGCAGGCTTGTGGCTTAACCGAAGAAAAATTAAAAGGAGCAAACATGGTCGTTATTTTTGGAGTAAGTCTTATTTTAAGTTTTTTGCTTTCATTTTCTTTACAATTTATGGTTATTCATCAATACCATATTACTTCTGCATTTTTTGATTATCAAGAACAGATAAAAGATATTGCTACGCCTGAAGGATCTATATATAAATCAGTAATGGATTTAGTGGGGACGAGTCACCGTACGTTTAAGCATGGTTTGCTTCATGGTGTTATAGGTGGTTTATTTGTAGCAATGCCAGTTATTGCTACGAGTGCTCTGTTTGAACGCAAAAGTTTTAAATACATTGCTATTAATGCTAGTTATTGGATTGTGACCATGGGATTAATGGGAGGCATCTTATGTGCTTGGATGTAATTTACTCGTAATTTTTTTACCAAAAAAAGGCTCGTACAAATAATATACGAGCCTTTTTAGTTTAATGATTTTTAAAATTTACAAACTCATTACATCACTTTAATATTATCAAGGGTATCTTTTGTATAAAAGAAATTGATAAAATTGAATATGGAGAAATAAGGAATCGAATTAAGACTTTTTGATGATTTAACAATCCTTTCAGAAGTTTGAACTTTTGATTTTTCTACCGAAACTGGCGTATTTATTTTTACAATTTGTGGATGTTTCACACAATCTTTAATAGTTGGTTGCTGTTTTGCACTTAAGGTTAGCATACAGCCAAAAATAAACAAATAAATAAATACCAAATTTTTCATTATATCAATTTTATGATATCAATTTTATGATATCAAAATTAAACTATTTTAATTAAAAAACAAAGCTACAAAAATGGAGTTTGCTTTTAGCCGATTTTCCGCCAAGATTCTTTTGTTTTACTTTGCTTATCTAATTGATATACCAATAATTGATTTTCAGGTTTAGTTAATTGTTGATCTTCATTTAAAATGGCTTGCGCTGTAGACCTTGCCAATGTTAATATTTGACCGTCTTGTGCTAAGTCGGCAATTTTTAAATCGAGAATACCACTTTGCTGCGTTCCATCCAAATCGCCTGGGCCACGTAATTTTAAATCCACTTCACTAATTTCAAATCCATCATTGGTTCTAACCATTGTTTCCATTCTCAATTTACTATCAGCTCCTAATTTATACGAAGTCATTAAAATACAATATGATTTATCTGCACCACGCCCTACTCTACCACGTAATTGATGTAGTTGAGATAATCCAAATCGCTCAGCACTTTCGATAACCATAACAGATGCATTTGGAATATTAACCCCCACTTCAATCACTGTGGTAGCAACCATTATTTGTGTTTCTTTTTTAATAAACCGTTGCATTTCAAATTCTTTTTCTTTAGATTTTAATTTTCCATGTACAATGCTAATTTGAAACTGAGGTGGCGGAAAGTCATCTAACAGTGCATCATAACCATTTTGTAAATTTTGAAAATCTAATTTTTCACTTTCTTGAATGAGCGGATAAACAACATATATTTGTCTTCCCAACGCAATTTCTTGTTTCATAAAACCAATTAATCGCAAACGCTGACTTTCCATAAAGTGCATAGTAGTAATGGGTTTCCGCCCTGGTGGTAATTCATCAATAACAGATGTATCTAATTCTCCATACAACGTCATAGCTAACGTTCTTGGTATTGGCGTAGCTGTCATAATTAACACGTGTGGCGGTTGTTCATTTTTTTTATGAAGCTTTGCCCGTTGAGCCACTCCAAAGCGATGTTGTTCATCAATAACTACTAAACCCAAATTTTTAAATACAACCACATCTTCAATAACAGCATGCGTACCAATTAAAATATGAATTTCTCCAGACTCTAACTGATCATGAATTACTCGTCTTTCCTTAGTTTTAGAAGAACCTGTAAGTATGGCTACCTTTATTCCAAGCGATTCAATTAATTTACTAATCGTATCAAAGTGTTGTTTAGCTAAAATTTCAGTGGGTGCCATTAAGCAAGATTGGAATCCATTATCGCAAGCTAATAACATGGATAGTAAAGCAACTAATGTTTTTCCACTACCAACATCGCCTTGCACCAACCTACTCATTTGTTTGCCAGATCCCATATTCAAACGAATTTCCTTTACAACACGTTTTTGTGCAGAGGTTAATTCAAATGGCAAATAATGATTATAAAAATTAGTAAAAACCTCACCAACTTTTGAAAATACAGCACCTTTAATCGTCACATTACGTATCGAATGATTACGCAATAATTTGAGTTGAAGAAAAAATAATTCTTCAAACTTTAAGCGATACCTCGCTTTGTCTAATAGTTCTTTTGAATCTGGAAAATGAATTTGCTTTACCGATTCACAACGTGATAAAAAATGAAAGTCGTGAATGATTGATGGAATAAGGGTTTCAGGAATAGATTGCTCAGTTAATAAATAATATAATTGCCTTTGAGCTTTACGAATACCATCACTATCTAAACTTTTAAATTTTAATTTTTCAGTACTATGATACACCGCTTGAAAAGCAGATTGATTAGCCAAGACTAATTCATTTACTATTTCAATATCTGGATGAGCCATATTAAATCGACCACCATAAGATGTTGCTTTCCCATAAATAATATATTCATGCTCAGCTTTTAATTTCTCATACATCCATTTGTATCCCTGAAACCAAACTAATTCTAACACTCCTGATAAATCATTGAATTTGGCTACTAAGCGTTTGGTTCGCTTTTCTCCAACAATTTCTAATTGAATAATATGGCCTCGTAACTGATAATAAGCCCCATCCTCTATCACTTCTCTCACACTTTGAAATTGTGTTTTATCAACGTATCGAAAAGGGTAATGAGTTAAAAATTGCTGATAGGTATGTATACCTAACTCTTGTTTCAAAGCCTCCGCACGCAATGGCCCAATACCCTTCAGGTACTCAATTGGATAATCCAATAACGATGTATATGGCTGCTGATTCACTCTTGTAAAATTACAATTCACAAAAGGTTAAAGCAATTATTGATGGAAGATTTATAAACACTTGCATTTAAGTAAAATTAAAAATCTAGTTATAGAGAAGTATGATTATCTCTTACTTTTACTTATTATTAAATTAATCAAGTGTTTAAAAAAATCAGTCTGATAACCGTTTTACTATTTTGTATGACTGCTTATGCTCAGTTTTTAGACACGCTCCAATCTATTACACACAAAAGGCCGGGGATAGATGCACGAATTGAAACCCGTAATTCTTTTATTGAAAATGGCAGAGCAAAAGTAACTGGTGTAAGATTAGGACTTATTTTTCAAAAAAAATTAAGAGTCGGTATTGGTTACAGCTGGCTTAGTTCTGATATACAGGACAAAAAAATAATTACCAATTATTTAGGAATGACAGATACGGCAACCCATTATTTAAAATTTGGGTACGTCGCTTTTTATACAGATTTTGTTTTCCATAAAACCAAGCGTTGGCAGCTAAGTGTTCCTTTGCAATGGGGAGCTGGTTTAACATGGTATAATTATAACAATGGAGCCCAAGATGTGTCGACTTCTAAAGACTACTTATTATTATACGAACCTGGAATATCCGTACAGTTTAAATTATTACGATGGTGCGGATTAGGAACAGACATTGCGTACCGTTTTACTTTACAAAACAATAAATCCCTTGGTAACAAATTAAATTCACCAACCTATGCCTTTAAATTTTTAATATGGTTTGATCAACTATATTATTTAGGATTTCCAAAATCAAAAATAACCTCTAAATATGGGCCTGCAGAATGGTAAAGATAAACGTCATAAAAAAAACAACAGCGATCATTATAGTTACCTTATCCGTAATACTGATTTCAGCATTTACGATAATTCAATCTTATCATTACAAAGTAAAGGAAGGTGATTATTCAGTCGCATTTAAAGGCGGAAGAGCAGAAGGTGTTATGTCTGGATTAAAAGCAAGTATCCACTTTAA
>JANXRU010000345.1 GCA_025356715.1 Bacteroidota bacterium | reverse complement strand
GTGAAAGGCTCCAATTAATTAACACTGATTAGTATGATTAGGTATGATTTTTTATTTTAATTATCCGTGTCATCTCCGTTTCGTATATTAATTATGAAAGAAGTCTATTTGTAGCAAAAGCAAATATATTTTAGCCCAAAGTAAACTCAAAATATTTCTTTATATTTGATTGATTAAAATCAACAATCTTTTATTAAATCTATCATAACTAAAAATATGATTTCACCTCTTGCAAACGTTAGCCCTAAAGCCAAAATTGGCAAAAACGTTACTATAGAAGCCTTTGCTACCGTTTATGAAAATGTAGAAATTGGCGATAATACGTTCATCCATCCTAATGCTGTTATATATCCTGATACAATTATTGGAACTGATTGCCAAATATATCCTGGCGCCATCATCGGAGTCGTTTCTCAAGATTTAAAATATAAAGGAGAAAAATCAAAAACAATAATCGGCAATAATACCATTATTCGCGAATACGCTACTATCCATAAAGGCACCGCCGATAGAATGCTAACATCTGTTGGGAACAACTGTATGTTAATGGCCTACTCTCATGTAGCTCACGATTGCATCATTGGCAATAATGTGATTTTAGCAAACTACGTTGGTTTAGCTGGCCACGTAACTATTGAAGATTATGTTATTGCTGAAGGATACACAGCAATACAACAATTTGTCACGGTTGGAGCTCATAGTTTTTTAGCGGCATCATCTCTTGTTCGTAAAAATGTACCACCTTTTGTACGTGCGGCAAGAGAACCATTACAATATATTGGAGTTAATACCGTTGGCTTAGCACGACGAGGATATGATAAAGAAACCATTAATCAAATTGAAGATATTTATCGTTTAATTTTTGTTCGTGGGCATAATGTGACCAAAGCCTTAGAATTAGCGGAACAAGAAATTACAAATTCAAATGTAAAAACTCAAATCGTTGATTTCATAAAAGCCTCTAAAGACGGTATTATTAAAGGGATATAATTAATTTGATAATTTGACGATGAGCCAATTTAATAATTAAAAATACAACCATTAAAAATGTTCTGGTAATTAGCGTGTTTACTACTAAAAACTAATAACTCAAAATTCAAAAACTACAACATGTCACGCATCCTTACCGGAATACAAAGTACCAATATTCCTCATTTAGGAAATATTTTGGGCGCTATATTACCAGCGATAGAACTCAGCAAAAAACCTGATAATGAATCTTTATTTTTTATTGCTGATTTACATTCCTTAACCACACAAAAAAATGCAGCACAACGTATAGAAAGTGTTAATTCGGTTGCAGCAACTTGGTTAGCTTTTGATTTTGATACTGACAAAAATATATTTTACCGTCAAAGTCGTATCCCTGAAGTATGTGAATTAACTTGGTATTTAAGCTGTTTTACGCCATTTCCCATGTTAGCTAACGCGCATTCTTTTAAAGATAAATCGGACCGTTTAAATGAAGTGTATACGGGATTATTTACGTATCCTGTATTAATGGCAGCTGATATTATTTTGTATGATGCTAATTTTGTTCCTGTTGGTAAAGATCAAATTCAACACATTGAAATTGCCAGAGATATTGCAAAATCAATTAATAACAAATACGAACAAGAATTATTTGTATTACCTGAAGGATTGATGGATAGCCGCGTAATGCTAGTGCCCGGAACTGATGGACAAAAAATGAGTAAGTCGTATGGCAATTACATCAATATATTTTTACCTGAAAAAGAATTAAAAAAAGTTGTGTTAAGTATACAAACAGATAGCACATCCATTGAAGAACCAAAAAACCCTGATACCTGTAACGTATTTAAAATATTTAGTTTGTTGGCCTCTACCGACCAACAGCTTGAAATGCGCGCTAATTATGCTAAAGGAGGTTATGGTTACGGGCATGCAAAAGTGGCGTTATACGAATTAATACTATCACAATTTTCGCAACAAAGAAAACGCTATAACGAATTAATGAGCAATACCACTATTTTAGAACAACAATTACAAATTGGTGAAGCAAAAGCAAGGAAAATTGCCCAAGAAAAATTGAAGGCAGTGAGACAAGTAATGGGTTTTTAATTGTGACCTAATGACAATACACATTAATGATTCCTTAGTTTTAGAATCAAACCACCCAAACCATGCCAAAGAAAATTATGCACTCATTAACAGCAATAGAGCTTATTTGAAGCAATGGTTGACGTGGGTTGATAAGATACAAACCTTAGACGATTCTAAAAAATACATCCTTGCTTCTATTCAAAAAACAGAGCAACAAACCGATTATGGTTTTGTGATAAAATATAACGGTAATATCATTGGCCGTATGGGAGTTCATTTTATTGATGCTGTGAATAAAACAGGAACCATCGGTTACTGGATTGCGGAGAACTTTCAAGGCAAAGGCATTATTACCAATGCTTGTAAAGCACTTATAGAATTTGGATTTAATGAATTGAAACTTAATCGTATTGAAATAAAATGTGCTACACAAAATATAAAAAGTAAAGCCATTCCTGAAAAATTACATTTCAAAAAAGAAGGTATTTTAAGGCAAGCCGAATTTTTAAATAATACTTGGACAGATTTATATTTGTATGCTTTATTAAAAGAAGAGTAGGATATTATGTTTGATAATCAGTGCAATATTATTAATTTTATTAAAAAATAAAATTAATAATATGAAGGAAGAAGTAATTTTAAGAGAAGCAACTTTTAGTCCGAGAGTAAAAGTATACATTTTATTTGTCGTTCTTATTTTTTTATTTTCAACCGTGATTGGAATTATTTTTGTTCCTTTTTGGATTTTTGGGTTAGGACACTGGATGAGTGGAAAGTATTACAAAACGTTAGCTTGTCAAATTACCAACAAGAATTTAAAATTTTCTAAGGGCTTAATTCTACATATAGAAAAAACAATTCCCGTAGAAAACATTCAGGATTTATCTTTTGTTGGTGGTCCCATTCTTCGTTATTTTGGGTTAACGTTAATTAGGATAGAAACCGCTGGCGGCGGGGGTGGGCAAGGCCACCAAAATATGATGAGTATGTTGGGTATTAATGATGCCGAGAGTTTTAAAACAGATATTTTATTGCAACGCGAAAAAGTAATTCACGAAAAGAATAATTTATCTACGCAATCAAGTTCTATATCTGTAGACTCTCAGTTATTAATGGATATTAAAAACGAATTGATTGAAATTAAAAATAAGATGAAAGGATAAACATTTATTTTTTATCCA
>JANXRU010000344.1 GCA_025356715.1 Bacteroidota bacterium | reverse complement strand
AAAGACATGCTTTGGTGTTATTCTCATGTTTTTGGTAGCGATTAAGCGTAAGCCATTGCGTGGAGCCCATCGACACGTCTTCACTAATTTTGTATTTATTTCTGTTTTCAATAAAATTGATGCTTTGTATGCCAAAAATATCTGCACTACGCAATACAGCACTGAAATTGTGAGATTGATAAACGTCTTCAAGTACAACGGTTAAATGATTAGTTCTAGCAGCTAATACTTCTGCTAATCGGCCTCGTCGTCGTTCACTCACAAAGCCCTCTAAATACTGAGTTAGCGCCTTTTTATATTCTAAATCCAACATTTGACAAAGATAGTTTTTTTGTGTAATTCCACACTAAAATTCCACTAATACCTAAACTCTAGCCACTAATCCCTAATAAATGAGTACATTTGCAAAAAAATAGTATAATGAGTAGAGAAAGTTCAGGGCCAAGAAAAACGTTTTCAAAAGGTGGTTCATCAGATTTTAATAAACGTAAATCGTTTTCAAGTTCGGATAAACCAAAACGCCCTTATAAAAAACGTGAGGATGGTGATGATAGTCGCACAAGAAAAACTGCTGGAGATGATGAGAAAAAATCATTTTCAGGAGAAAAAAGAACATTTGGTAAACGCCAAGATGGTAGCTTCCGTTCAAAATCTACTGGTGGTTTTGGAGATAAAGAAAAACGTCCTTATTCATCAGAAAGAAAACCATTTACAAAACGTGAAGATTCCGGTTCTGAATCCAGACCACGAAGAAGCTTTGGTGATAATGAAAGTAAGCCATTTGTAAAAAGAGCAGATGGTAAATATGAAAGTGCATCTCCTCGTAAGAGTTTTGGTGACGGAGAAAAACGTTCTTATACAAAACGCGATGATTCATCTTCTGAAAGCAGACCTCGTAGAAGTTTTGGTGATGACGAAAGAAAGCCTTTTGCAAAACGTGAAGACGGTGAAAAACGTTCGTATACAAAACGTGACGATTCATACTCAGATAGAAAACCACGCTCAAGTTTTGGTGATGGCGAACGAAAACCATTTGTGAAACGTGAAGATGGTAAATATGAAAGTGCAGGTCCTCGCAAAAGCTTTGGTGACGGTGAAAGAAAACCTTATGCCAAACGTGATACTTCGACGGGCTCAGCAACAGGAGAAAAACGCTCCTACACAAAAAGAGAGGATTCATCATCTGAAAGCAGACCTCGCAAAAGCTTTGGTGACGGCGAAAAAAAGCCTTACGCTAAACGCGAAGGTAATTTTACTGAAAAAAGAGAATCTAAAAGTTTCGGAGATAGAACTGAACGTAAATCATTTTTTGAAGGAGAGAAAAAAACATTCGAAAAACGTGATTCTAAAAGTTTTGGAGATAGACCTCGTAAAACATTTGATGATGATAAAAAATCTTACGAACCAAGATTGTCAAAAACAGAACGTGTTGTAGAAAAATCTAAAAAATCTGGACCATCTAAAACATCTACTCAAAAAAATGTAAGTGATGGTGCTGTTCGATTAAATCGCTATGTAGCTAATGCAGGTATTTGTTCTCGAAGAGAGGCAGACGTTTTAATAGCAACAGGTGTTGTTACTGTAAATGGCAAAATAGTAGTTGAAATGGGGTATAAAGTTAATCCTACCGATGTAGTTTCTTATGGTGGCGTTCCTATTAAAAACGAAGTAAAAAAGTATTTATTATTGAACAAACCTAAGGATTACATCACAACCATGGATGATCCAGAGGAGCGTAAAACAGTAATGGAATTGATACGTAATGCTTGTAAAGAGCGCTTGTATCCTGTTGGTCGTTTAGATAGAAATACAACGGGTATTTTATTATTTACCAATGACGGTGATATGACAGCTAAGTTGACGCATCCGAAATTTTTGGTTCGTAAAATTTACCATGTTGTATTAGATAAAAGAATTACCTCTGAAGATTTCAAACAAATAAGTGAAGGAGTTGAATTAGCAGATGGCTTTGTAAAACCAGATGCATTAGAATATGTTGGAGAAGGTAAATCAGAATTAGGAGTTGAAATACACAGTGGCCGTAATCGCATTGTTCGTCGTATGTTTGAGCACTTAGGTTATGAAGTCATGAAGTTAGATAGAGTTGCTTTTGCAGGTTTAACTAAAAAAGACTTACCTCGTTCTAAATTTCGTTTCTTAACAGAAAAAGAAATTGATTTCTTGAAAATGTTGGGATAAAATAATTTCAACACAGAGTTATAGAGTTAAAAGGAGATGCACAGAATTTGTATCTCCTTTTTTATAACCAAAATTTAGAAAGAATTGATACTTTATTTTGAATGTTTTTTATATTTATAAAATATACTCAGTGAGTTCATGAACTCAGTTTCTCTGTGTGAAAAAATAATAGCTAATGAAAAAAATATATTACCTCTCTACCTGCGATACTTGTAAACGCATTATCTCCGAATTAGAATTGAAAGAAAAAGGTTTTATTTTTCAAGATATAAAAACCAATAAAATAACGAACAACCAATTGGAAGAAATGAAAACTTTGGCAGGAAGTTACGAAGCTTTATTTAGCAGAATTGCCCGTAAATACAAGGAGTTAGACTTAGCATCAAAAAAATTATCGGAAGCCGATTATAAAAAATTTATTTTAGAAGAGTACACGTTTTTAAAACGTCCAGTCATCTTACTAAATAATAAAATTTATATAGGAAATTCAAAAGCAGTTATTGCAGAGGTTAAAGAAGCGTTGTAATATAAATTCTTTTAAATTTCGTTAATTAGTATTGCATTATATAAACTAACGCACACGTTGGTAGTGGTGCGGTAGGCGTGGACGAGCGGAGCGAAATTTTGTTTTTATAGCAAACAGTGCGTAGGCTTTTAGAGCGCATAAAAACGAAATATGGCGTTCGTCCTTGACTTTTGTTTCTTTTGGTTAAGCAAAAGAAAATAAAAAATTAAATTCATTGTATTTGTCGAAGAATAAAAATAGTTTACTTCCAATTCATTAGATCTTTACCAATATCACTTCGGTAATATTTCCCTTCATAGGTAACAGTTTCAGCACTTTTCATACTTTTAGCAATCGCTTCTTCAATGGTTTTTCCAAATGATGTAATTGCAAATACACGTCCGCCATTGGTTACAACGGCATCATTTTTTAACGTTGTTCCCGAATGAAAAATATGACTTGATGTATTGTTTTCAATACCAGTCACGACTTTGTTTTTCTCATATTCTTCAGGATAACCGCCAGACACAAGCACAACCGTTGTTGCTATATCAGGTGTAACTGAAAATTGTTTTTGATGCAACGTCTGTGTCGCAACACCTTCTAATAAATCCAATAAATCAGATTCGATTCGTGGAATAACAACTTCTGTTTCAGGGTCGCCCATACGGCAGTTATATTCAATAACAGACGGTTCGCCATCGCAATTCATTAACCCAATAAAAATAAATCCACGATAATCAATCCCATCTTTTAATAAACCATTTATGGTTGGTATCACAATTTTTTCTTCAACCTTTTTTATAAAGGCTTCATCTGCAAATGGAACTGGACTTACAGCTCCCATTCCGCCAGTGTTTAAACCTTTATCGCCAACACCAATGCGTTTGTAGTCTTTGGCAGCTGGTAATATTTTATAAGATTTTCCATCGGTTAAAACAAAAACAGATAATTCAATTCCCTTCAAAAACTCTTCAATCACAACGGTATTACCAGCAGTTCCAAATTTGGCATTTAGAATCATGTTAGTTAATTCCAGCTTCGCTTCTGCTTTATCTTCTAAAATTAAGACACCCTTTCCAGCGGCTAAACCATCAGCTTTTAAAACATAAGGAGCTTCTAAACTATCTATAAAATCAGATGCTTCCGAAATATTGTCTTTTGTAAAACTTTTATATTTAGCGGTTGGAACGCCGTGCTTTAGCATAAATTGCTTGCTGAAATCTTTGCTCCCTTCTAATTGAGCACCATCTTTTTTTGGCCCAATGACTGGAATGTCTTTCAATACGTCATCTTGTAAAAAGAAATCGTGAATGCCCAATACTAAAGGGTCTTCTGGGCCAACCAATACTAAGTTAATATCCTTTTCCCAAACCAAGTTTTTAATAGCTTCAAAATCATTGACTGCAATAGTAACATTGGTGCCACATTGCGCTGTTCCTGCATTTCCTGGCGCTATATATAAATTTTGTAGTTGCTTACTTTGAGCTAATTTCCATGCAAACGCATGCTCACGTCCACCAGATCCTATAATTAATACGTTCATGTTATTTTATTAGTGAGCAAAAATAAAAAATCCCATCTGATTAGACGGGATTTAATAAAAACTTTTAAAAACTATTTTTTATCTTTTGCTTTTATTGAAATTTCGTTTGCGACTACCCTCACGTTTTTTATTTTGAATGGATAATACACCGTCTGTATATCGTTTGTTTTTAGTTCTAAATCGGGAGAATAATTTAGATTGTTCCTTTTTTTGTTTAGTCCCAGGTTTTGTTTTATGATATACCCAAGCACCTCCGTTTTTCTTGCCTTTAAATAATTTAGCAAAAAAACCTTTTCTTATACCACCTTTAGCAAATGAATCAGCATGGCCACCACTTTTTTTACGGTGAAATAATCCACCACCACCTCTTTGATTTCGATGTTCTTTTTTACGACCACCAGATTGAGCTACAATAGGAGTTGTAATGCCAATACAAAATAGGATAAAAGCGATAGTGAATATTTTGGAGAATTTCATTAATACAATAATATAAATAAAAAATTGTAAAAACTACAGTTCATTATACTTTTTCTTCAAAATAACCAAATAGATTTAAACAATATATTATTCAAAACTATTAGCTACAAAATTATTACAGAATTGAAAAGCGAAGAAAACTACTAATTTATTAAATAAATAATGTAGATTCGAGCTATATGACTGCAAATGCATTAGACATAAAAAACTTTTTAGTACAAAGTAGAAATAATTTGTTGATTGACGTAAGGGCACCTATTGAATTTTTTAAAGGACATATATCTAATGCAATTAATATTCCTTTGTTTGAAGATATTGAACGAGCAGAAATTGGAACTTTGTATAAACAACAAGGAAAGGATGTAGCCGTAAATAGGGGGTTAGAAATTGTTTCTCCAAAAATTGTCAATTTTGTAAATGAAGTAAAAGCCCTAACTAAAAACAAAAAAGTGTTTGTGTACTGTTTTAGAGGTGGTATGCGTAGTAATAGTTTTGCGTGGTTAATGAATACTTCTGGACTTGATGCTCAACTATTGCAAGGTGGATATAAAGCATATAGAAATTATGTATTAAATTATTTTGAAAAAGACAAAAAACTCATTTTATTGGGCGGAAACACTGGTAGTGGAAAAACAGATGTTTTAAAACAATTGATGATTTTGAATTTTCAGGTGGTTGATTTAGAAGGATTGGCAAATCATAAAGGGTCTGCCTTTGGAGCAATTAATGAGGAAAAACAAAATCCTCAACAAATTTTTGAAAATAATTTATTTCAACAGGTTAGTCAAATGAATGAAGAGTTGCCAACTTTTTTTGAAGACGAATCGCAAAGTATTGGTTACAATAAAATCCCATATGGCTTATGGTTACAAATGAAAAAATCAACCATTATCAAATTGAATATACCTTTTGAAATTCGTGTACAAAAATTAGTACATGATTACACTACAGTAGATATTAATGCTTTGAAAGCCTGTGTCGTTAAAATTTCACAGCAATTAGGAACGCTCAATACAAAATTGTGTTTACAATATTTAGATGAAGGTAAATTGTCTGATGTTGCTCGTTTATCCTTGTTATATTATGATAAGGCCTATAATTATAATTACAACAAGAATACAAAACAAACTATTATACCTGTAGAATCTTATACAACAGATGCTGTAACGAATGCACAAAAAGTAACGCAGGTTTTAAAAACGATTTATTAAAATGGATATAAAATTGACTCAGTATAGCAAGGCTTCTGGTTGTGGCTGTAAAATAGCACCAACAGTACTTGAAGAAATATTAAGTGGTTGTAAACAAGATGTAACGTTTGCTAATTTATTAGTTGGTAACGAAACCAAAGACGATGCTGCCGTGTATGAATTAGAAGATGGAAATTGCATCATTAGCACAACAGACTTCTTTACTCCAATAGTTGATAATGCTTTTGATTTTGGGAAAATTTCTGCGACAAATGCCATTAGTGATGTATATGCCATGGGCGGAAAACCTTTAATGGCAGTGGCTATTTTGGGTTGGCCAGTCGATAAAATCCCAACGTATTCTGCTCAGCAAGTAATTAAAGGTGCTCAAGCTATATGCTCTTTAGCAGGAATTCCTTTAGCGGGTGGCCATAGCGTAGACACTCAGGAACCATTGTTTGGACTGGCAGTAACAGGCCTTGTTAAAAAGGAAAATTTAAAACGAAACAATACGGTTAAAAATAACGATGTATTATATCTTACAAAGCCATTAGGGATAGGGGTTTTAAGTACTGCTCTTAAAAGGGGATTGCTCAAAGAGGACGATTATAAAATATTATTAGAACATACAACTGCTTTAAACACGATAGGTGAAAAATTAGGAGGGCTTACTTTTGTAAATGCCATTACTGATGTAACTGGGTTTGGTTTTGCAGGGCACTTACTCGAAATGCTTTCAGGTAGTGGATTAACAGCAATTATTAAAAAAGATAAATTACCAATTATTGAATCTGCAAAAACTTTCGCGCAACAATTTGTGTTTCCAGATAATACCACCCGTAATTATAACGATCAAGCTAAATACACAGAAGGCATGATAGATTTAGATTTTATTTTTTATTGTGATCCTCAAACGTCAGGCGGTTTGTTATTTAGCGTTGACATAGATAACGAAGCTGATATGGATTTATTTTTAAGCAGTCATAACCAGTTTTACGCAAAAGTGGGGACTATAATTCCTAAAACAGAAAAGGAAATCATCTTTATTTAAATAATGGTTAATCCCTATAAAATCACTAGTTTTACAGCATGAAAATAGATAAGTACATTGGGCATTCTGGTTACACTTCACGCAGGAAAGCATACGAATTAATAGAAGCAAAACGTGTTGAGGTTAATGGTAAAATTGCCAATTTTACAACTAAATTTAAAGAAGGCGATGTAGTAATGATTGATGGGAAGAAGTTGGAGGTGGCAGCGTTTGTTCCTACTTACATCGTTTATAATAAACCAAAAGGAATCGAATGTACTTCTGAAAAAATTACCAATAATATTATTGATGCTATTAATCATCCTCAACGTATTTACCCTATTGGGCGATTAGACAAAGATTCGGAAGGATTGATTTTACTAACTAATCATTCTGAAATGATTGATAAAATTGGTAATTCCAAATATGAGCACGAAAAAGAATATATCGTTACTTTAAATTTACCAGTCAGAAAATCATTTTTAGATGAGATTATGTTAGGTATAGAAATTCATGGCGAACAAACTAAACCGTGTAAAGCGGAGTTAGAACCTGGCACTAAGCGCGTTTTTAGAATTACGTTAACGCAAGGCTTAAACCGACAAATACGCCGTATGTGTAATGAGTTTGACTATCAAGTTATTAAATTACAACGGGTTCGTGTGATGAATATTAAGTTGGCGAAACTCAAAGTAGGCGAGTGGCGAGATTTAACAGAGGTTGAACTAAAAGAGTTGATGGATCAAGTGAAGTAGACTCTATCTTGATAAATCAAGGACAGAGATTATAAATAATTTACTATTTTTAAAGTGTAATTTTACAATTCTATTATGTTAATCATTGGTATATGTGGGGGAACGGGATCTGGTAAAACAACCGTCGTAAATAAAATACTAGAGATTCTTCCTGCTAATCATGTTGCCATACTTTCGCAAGATTCTTATTACAAAGACAATTCTAATATTCCATTAGAAGATCGAAAATTTATTAATTTCGATCATCCAGATGCTATAGAGTTTGATTTGCTTTATAATCATATCAATGATTTAAAAAATGGCAAGAGTATTGAAAAACCTATTTATTCATACATTACTTGCACGCGAGCACCCGAAACTATAACGGTAGATAGTAAAGATGTTATTTTAGTAGAAGGGATACTTTTGTTTACAGATGAGCGTATTAGAAATATTTGCAACATAAAAGTTTTTGTAGATGCTCCACCAGACGAGCGTTTGTTAAGAGTAATAAAGCGTGATATTATTGAACGAGGAAGAAATATTGAGCAAACATTAGATAGGTATATAGAAACGGTTAGGCCAATGCATGAACAATTTATTGAGCCAACCAAACGATTTGCGGATATTATCGTTCCTTTAGGTGGTGAAAACACAGTAGCTATCAATATTTTAGCGTCAACCATTCGCCAAAAATTAGGGTTATAAATTACCCATGATATACCCTCGAAAAAACAATCTTTCCATCGTTTATTTCTAATACTTCACCAACTCTTATATCGTCTTCATCTTTTACATGACGAATATATTCCATAAACACTTGTTCCTCGTCAGCAGTTAACTTTTTCACTTCATACTTCAAGGAAGGCAATCTGTCAAAAGCATCTTTCCACCAGCTTCTTAAAGCATCCTTGCCTTTTATTAAACCTTGAGTTTCTGGTAAACGTGTTTTTAATTTCGGACTAAAATGTTCGGCATCGTTATGATAAAGCGCTAATAATTTTTCTAGATCATGCTCGTTAAATGCTTCAAACCAGCGGATGGCAATTTGTTTATTTTGTTGTGGTAAGGTAGTTGTGGACATCATTTTATTTTAAAGTATATTTTTTTAATTCTTAAGGCAATATTTCTGAAAAGTATAAAAAACAAATTCAAAAACATAAATAATATGTAACTTTTTGGGCTTACATTTGTTCATCAATTATGGGATACACTAGTTTAAAGGCATGTTTAGATGATTTAGAAAAAAACAATCATCTTATTAGAATTACTGAAGAGGTTGATCCTCATTTA
>JANXRU010000308.1 GCA_025356715.1 Bacteroidota bacterium | reverse complement strand
ATGCATCAAACTTAGTTGTAGAAATTTCTTTCACAACTTTTGTTGCTTCAGCAAGAGAGTGCACTTTGTTCATATCGAACTTTGCATCTGCTGCTTTTCTTTTTTTAGTTAACGTTGCCATTTTTTAAAAAGCTTGTTTTTGGTTTATAATTTATTGAATTAAGGTTTTACAGGTGCCTCTCCTGTTGTTGTAATTCCCATGCTACGTGCCGTACCAGCCACCATTGACATTGCAGATTCGATCGTAAAACAATTCATGTCTACCATTTTATCTGTTGCTATAGTGCGAATTTGATCCCAAGAAATGGTACCAACTTTTTTACGGTTACTTTCGCCAGAACCTTGTTTAACCTTAGTCACGTCCATAATTTGGATTGCAACTGGTGTACGTTTGATAATAAAATCAAACGTTTTGTCAACATAAACATTAATCAAAACTGGTAATACTTTCCCAGCTTGTTCTTGAGTTCTAGCATTAAATTGCTTACAGAACTCCATAATGTTTACGCCTTTAGCACCTAATGCTGGTCCAATTGGAGGCGACGGGTTAGCAGCTCCACCTTTAATCTGAAGCTTTACAATTGCTGATAACTCTTTTGCCATTTTTTTGTTTTTTTATTTGATTAGTTGATGTTTTATACTTAGAGAAATTGTTTACTTTGAGTTGGAAGCAGCAAAGCGTCTCATTTTAACTTTAAGTAGTATGCATCAATATTTTATTTAAATACTATTCTCTTTCAACTTCGCCAAAGCTAAGTTCTACAGGTGTTTTACGCCCAAAAATCTTAACAGTCACTTTAATTTTTTTCTTCTCATCATTAATTTCTTCAATTGTACCGTTAAATCCATTGAATGGACCATTAATTACTTTAACAGCTTCTCCAACAATATAATTACTTGTTACAGTACTTTCAGCTTCTGTTAACTCATCAACAGTTCCTAAAATACGATTTACTTCGGATAAACGCATTGGAACAGCTTCTCCACGTTTGCTTTCACCCAAAAAACCAATAACGCCAGTAATGTTTTTGATAATGTGTGTAATCTCACCAACTAAAGCGGCTTCAATTAAAACATAACCAGGATAAAAATTGCGTTCTTTTTGAATTTTTTTTCCTTCACGAATTTGAATGTATTTTTCGGTAGGAATTAAAACTTGAGCGACATAATCATTCAATTTTAAACGATTAATTTCAACTTCAATGTATTGCTTTACTTTTTTCTCTTGCCCACTAATGGCACGAACTACGTACCATTTTTTAACAATCGAAGAATTTTCTTTATTTACAGTTTCAGCCATTTTTTGTACGTATAATAATTATAAACCGCTAACCATTTGGTAAGCCAATTTCATTAGACTTTCGAAACCGAAATCCATACCCCAAACTATTAATCCAATAATAGTAGAAGCCACCATAACCAATATAGCGCTACTTTGCAACTCAGGCCAAGTTGGCCAAGTTACTTTATTGAACAATTCGTCTTTCGTTTCTTCTATATATGTTCCAAATTTGCTCATATTTTTAAATTTAAGGTTTCAAAATTTAAGGTTTGAAGTTTTTCAACTCTAATCTTAAATCTAATTTTGTTAGCACACGAGGAGGGATTCGAACCCCCATCAGCGGTTTTGGAGACCGATATTCTACCCTTGAACTACTCATGTAAATCCATTTTATTATAAACAGCAAAATGACTAAGCCTTTCGACAAGTCATTTTGCTATTATTTGAGCAATAATTACTCTAAAATTTCAGTTACTTGACCAGCACCTACAGTACGGCCACCTTCACGCATTGCGAAACGTAAACCTTTATCCATAGCTACAGCAGAGTGTAATTCTACAGTAATCGTAACGTTATCACCAGGCATAACCATTTCACGTCCTGCATCTAGGGTAATTTCTCCAGTAACGTCAGTTGTACGT
The DNA here is from genome assembly GCA_025356715.1 of Bacteroidota bacterium. Next base: position 5,727 of record JANXRU010000308.1, on the reverse strand, counting down.
AAGTAAAACTGAGGACGGTATTTGTTATGGAACGGAGTGTGACGTCCACCTTCTTCTTTTTTCAAAATATAAACCTCAGCTTTGAATTTCTTATGAGCTTTAACAGAACCTGGCTTAATAATAACCATACCACGACGGATATCAGCTTTATCAATACCACGTAACAATAAACCTACGTTATCTCCAGCCTCACCGTAATCTAATATCTTACGAAACATTTCAACACCTGTAACAGTAGAGGTTAATTTAATATCACCCATACCAAGTATTTCTACTGGATCATTAGAGTTAATTACACCTGTTTCGATACGACCTGTAGCAACAGTTCCACGACCAGTAATTGTAAATACATCTTCAACTGGCATTAAGAATGGTTTTTCTTTTTCACGAGGAGGTAATGGAATGTAAGTATCTACAGCATCCATTAATTCCATAATTTTATCCATCCATTTTGGATCTTTATTTAAACCACCTAAAGCAGAACCTTGGATGATTGGCGTGTTATCACCATCAAACTTATAGAATGATAATAATTCACGAATTTCCATTTCAACTAATTCTAACAATTCAGGATCTTCAACCATATCCACTTTATTCATGAATACAACGATACGAGGTACACCAACCTGACGAGCTAAAAGGATATGCTCACGAGTTTGTGGCATTGGTCCATCAGTAGAAGCAACAACTAAAATCGCACCATCCATTTGAGCAGCACCAGTAATCATGTTTTTAACATAATCCGCGTGACCTGGACAATCAACGTGAGCATAGTGACGGCTAGCCGTTTGATACTCAACGTGAGAAGTATTAATAGTAATACCACGTTCTTTTTCTTCAGGAGCATTATCAATAGAAGAGAAATCTCTTACTTCAGACAATCCTTTTTCTGCTAATACTACTGTAATTGCAGCTGTTAATGTTGTTTTACCGTGATCTACGTGACCAATTGTACCAATGTTTACGTGTGGTTTGGAACGGTCGAATTTTTCTTTTGCCATTGCTGTTTTATTTTAATTGTTATTTTTATTTATTATATATAGTTTAAGTACTATCATTTTTTGAGCTGTTGAGCGGAATTGAACCGCCGACCTCTTCCTTACCAAGGAAGTGCTCTACCCCTGAGCTACAACAGCTTATAAAATCTGCTGCTTGCTTTATTTTAAAGAACTACTTTCATATACACGAAAAGTCCCTGTTTTTTGAGGGACATTCAAAAGAACTAAAACCGTGTGCACTAATTTCACTTTCTTTTGTCCGTTTATACGGTTATTCATCAACTTCACTTCTCAATTTTTAATTGAGCGAAAGACGGGTCTCGAACCCGCAACCTCCAGCTTGGAAGGCTGGAGCTCTACCAATTGAGCTACTTTCGCTTGGTATTTACTTACTTAACAATGCGACATCCATCGTTACAATGTGGGGACAGGAGGATTCGAACCTCCGAAGTCGAAACAACAGATTTACAGTCTGTCCCATTTGGCCACTCTGGTATATCCCCATTTTTAAAAATAAGAGCCGAAGAAGGGACTCGAACCCCCGACCTACTGATTACAAATCAGTGGCTCTACCAGCTGAGCTACTTCGGCTTATTTTTTACTTTAAAAGAACGTTTCCCTTTATTTTTGGGATTGCAAATTTAGTAACATTTTTTGTTGTTGCAAAAAAAAACAAAACTTTTTTTGCTTTTTTTGAAAAATATCTTTTTTAAGGTTATACCTTTTTTATATTTCGGGGATTTTACAAGCAGCTATTACTCAAAGAATCCCTGTCTATTATTCTTCTATAGCTTTGATTTAAAGGCGAATAATGGAATAAAAGCTTGTAAATATCGTCATTCTCTGACAAAATATAAGTATATTAGCGGTCTTAACTTTTATGAAAGATTTTTTTGGCTTTATCCGATCAAAAATGTTTTTAAAACATTTACTAATAGCTTTTGTAAGCTTATTTGTTGTTTTATGGCTATTATTTAAGCTTTTAGGCGTTTATACTCATCATGGCGAAACAGCTGTTGTGCCAAATTTTAAAGGTAAATTAATGACTGAATTAGACCAGTTTATTGAAGGAAAAAATGTTAGATATATCATTATTGATAGCATTTACGACCCTAAAGAAAAATCAGGTATAGTGATAAAACAGGAGCCTGAGGCAAATTCAGAAGTAAAACACAATAGAATCATCTATTTATACGTTACTAGCACACAGCCTCCGCAAATTGCAATGCCTAAATTAGTAGATAGAAGCACTAGACAAGCATTGTTTATGATTGAAAGTTATGGATTAAAACAAGGAACCGTTACTGAAATAGCAGCCGATTGCAAAGGGTGCGTCGTAAAACAATTATATAATGGCAAGGAAATCATGGCTGGAGAACCTATTAAAAAAGGAAGTAAAATTGATTTATTGGTTGGGGAAAAAGAAAGTAGTTACGCGCCAATTGCCTCAGATACAATAACTCAAGAGCCTGAACAAAAAAAATAATGACGTTTAATATGTGCTTAAAAAATATAATATTTAGAATTCAAACTTTGATTATTTTAATTGTTTTGAATTTCTCCAGTAAAGCTCAGGAGCAATTAAAGCCATTAAGTGCTAACCTACATTTACCTACTATTAGCGCTAAAAAAATGTTAGCAGCAAAAACAACATCTGTTATTTCAATGGATACTTTACCTTTTTTTGATGATTTTTCTTATGCTTATCGTTCGCCGTATCCAACCGTAAAACACTGGAAAGACTCCAGTGTATATGTTAATGTTGGTTTTGCTACAGCTCCGAAAAGCCTTGGCGTAGCCACTTTTGACGGATTAAACAAACGCGGATACCCTTACGATATAACCGCCGCGGTATCAACTTCAAAATCGGCAGATACGCTCACCTCCCGCCCTATTAACCTACAAAAAAAAGGGAGTTACTCATATAATCCAATTGATAGTGTTTATCTAAGTTTTTATTACCAAGCGATGGGAAATGGCGATTGGCCTGAATCTAACGACTCCTTATGTTTAGATTTTTATAAACCAAATCAAAAAAAGTGGGTGAAAGTGTGGGGCAAAGCTGGGTATCATCCATCAGCTACAGATACTAATTTCAGAATAGTGATGCAACCAATAAAAGACACTGCTTATTTTGATAGTATTTTTCAATTTAGATTTAGAAATAAGGCTACTATCAGTGGTAGTTTAGATCATTGGCATATTGATTATGTGTATTTAAATAGAGGAAGAACCCACGACGATACGGTTTCTAATGATATCGCTTTCGCTTATATGCCATCTCCTTTTTTGAAAAACTACTCTAAAATTCCTTATTCTCAATATGTTCCTTCAGAGTACGCTTCTTCATTTAGAAATTCACTCCGAAATAATGATAAAAATGCTTCTAATATTACTTATTATTACGAACTATATGATTATTTAAACGCGTTGAAAACCAACTACTCAGCCGTTGATAATATTTTGCCATTTCAAAACAATGGTTACCAAACTGGCATTGCACAGGCTGCCGTATCTACAGGAACCTATGTATACCCAGCAACTACGTTAATAGACACCTTATTTAAAGTGAAACATTACATTAAAACATCGAGCTCGGATTTTGATAAGATAAACGACACCTTAGTACAATATCAAGTATTTCCTCACTATTATGCATACGATGACGGTACAGCTGAAGTTGGTTATTACAATAATACTTATGGCGCAAAAATGGCCGTTCGCTATACACTCAACAATACAGACACATTACGTGGAATTAATATATATTTTGACCCTATTACCCAAGGTAGTTTAATTGTTGGATCATCGTTTAGTATAACTATTTGGAATGATGGTGGTAGCGGGCCTGGAACAACCGTTATTTATAAAGATATCGCCCAATACCCAAAATATTTGAAAGGGAATTATGACATGATTCCTACTTATAAATTAACAACGTGTTTGCCTATGACAGCGGGCACCTACTATTTTGGTATTCAACAAACTTCCAACCAGCCTTTAAATATTGGCTTTGACAAAAACACCGATCACCATAATGCTTTATACTATGATAATGGTAGTGGCTGGACACAATCTTCCATTGTTGGTTCTATTATGATAAATCCAGTGATGGGTTGCGTTAATCTTCCTATTCCAATAGGTATTAATGAATACGAGCAAGCGTTTGATGATTTTAATGTGTATCCAAATCCCGCACAAAACAATGTAACCATACGTTTATCAGAATTAAGTTTAGAAAACAAAACCGTACATATTTACTCTACACTTGGCGAAGAAGTTTTAAGTAACCCATTTATAAACTCCGAAAGTATTGATATTAGTGCATTGCCAAACGGCGTGTATTTTATTTGCTTAACTGGTGAAAGTAAAAATAAGAGTCCAAAAAAATTAGTGATTTCGAGGTGATTTTTCGAAACGTATTCACTGATTTTAATTTTAAACAACATTATGGTATCTATTACTAAAACCAATACAGAAACAATTTTTGAAATTAAAGGGTTGCATAAATTGTGGGCTCTAAAAAGTGAAATACACATTCCCAATCATCATCTATTAAATGCTTATCAAAATGAGTATGAAGTTGATGAATGGAAAGTAAAACAAATAGGAACCCATGTACCGTTTTTAATTAAAGCAGGTACATTTTATTTTGGAGAAGACAGTGCTATTATTTTTATGGACGTGATGCATAAACAAAACACCATCATTGTTGATTTACAAGACGAACATTATAAAAAATTGATTATTGAAGTTGAATACCCTGAAGAATCCATTAAATTATTAAACTCAAAAGCATTATGATAGACGATATAGAAGAAGTTGAAGGAAGCGAAGAAGAAAAAGAATTATTTGAGCATCACAACATCAAGGTTGAGAAAGGTCAAGTAATGATGCGCATTGATAAGTTTTTAATGATACGTGTACAAAATGCTACGCGCACCAAACTGCAACAAGCCTGCGATGCAGAGTGTATTTTAGTAAACGGAAAGCCAGTAAAATCAAGTTACAAAATAAAACCACTTGATGAGATTTCTATTTTAATGACAACGCCTCCACGTGATGTAGAAGTACTTGCAGAAGATATCCCTATTAACGTGGTGTTTGAAGACGATTATATTTGTGTAGTTAACAAAGAGCCCGGCATGGTGGTTCACCCTGCTTATGGGCATTATTCGGGCACTTTAGTAAATGCGTTAGCGTATCGTTTCAAAAATTTACCAACATCAAAAACACAACTTACCGAAAATTTATCAATTGATAGACCAGGCTTAGTACACCGCATTGATAAAAACACATCAGGCATTATCATTGTTGCTAAAACAGATGTAGCGATGACGCGTTTGGCAAAAGATTTTTTTGATAGAAACTTAGATAGAAAATATATTGCTATTGTTTGGGGCGATGTGAAAGAAGATGCGGGTACCATTACTTGCAACGTAGCACGCGATTTAAAAAACAGAAAAGTGATGGCATGCTTTCCTAATAGCGAACATGGGAAACACGCCATTACACATTATAAAGTGATTGAACGATTTGGTTATGTAACCGTAGTTGAATGTAAATTAGAAACTGGCAGAACGCACCAAATTCGTGTACACATGAAACATTTAGGGCATCCCTTGTTTAATGATAACGAATATGGTGGCGACAGAATATTGAAAGGTTTAACGAGTAATAAATACAAACAGTTTATCGAAAATTGTTTTCAAATTTTACCTCGCCAAGC
>JANXRU010000305.1 GCA_025356715.1 Bacteroidota bacterium | reverse complement strand
ATGGCTCTAGCATTTGCATCAAATACTTCTACCATTCGACTGCTTTTTTTATCGAAAGCTTTAATTTTAACTTCAACTTCTAAAGTTGCTGTTTCTTTATTTTCTGTTTCTCTCACTTTTTTAAGTTTTAGTTTTTGCCTGAATCGGCTTTTGTTAATTTTGAACCACAACGCTCATGAATATTCACATCTACATCAGGTATTTTACCTGAATCAGCCTTTGTCATTTTTGTTGTTACCCAAATCTCTTGCGATAACTCAGCGTTATAGCCGGCATCTGCTTTTGTTGATTTAGTAGTATCACACGTCACTGTCAAGATGATCTTGCCACTGCATGGCGGGTCATCTTGATTTTCGTGGTTTAATACTTCAACGTTTTGTTTATCCAATGCTACATTTTTTTCGCAAGGGATAATTTGCAACTCAACTTTAACTTGAGATTTTTCGGATTGATTTTTTTCTTCAGTCATTTTGATAATGATTTTAATAGTTATGATTCAATTGTTTTTTACTACTGGAGAACCTTCAGTAGTTGTAACCGCTTGGCTTATTGCAGTCGCTACGCTTCCTGCTACAATTAAATAACCGCCAATGGTTACAATAAGTGTAGGGATAGCAATTGGCGATGCTACAATTACGCCACCTGCGGCGGCTAATCCTAATCCAACATTTCTTAATATTTTAAAGAACTTTGGTGTTGGTGCTTTTAATCTGTCAATAAGTTTCATTGTTTTCTTTTTTTTAATGATTAGTAATTTTGATTTTAAAACAGCCTTGGGCTATTCGCCCAGGGCTGTTTTATTTTAGGACACTTCCACAATGCTTAACGCATTGAAAGCCCCATTTTTTAGTGAATACTGAACAGCATTCACAATTTGGAAGAACTCAATTTGTAATACAAACAAATTCGTTCCTGCACCAACAGGCGGTGCAGATGGAGTTAAAATAACATTTGTAGATACTGCATTAATTGGCAAATTAATAACGTTCGACAATTTTACATCTGAAATATTATTTGTGAAATCCACCTTTGCCCATGAACCTTTTAAATTGATATGCGTTGCACCTGTGGGAAACGCAATATCATTTATAGGCACAAGCCCGTTAATAGTAATTACTCCAGTTGCAGGAGTAACAACATATGGTTTAAATAAGATACTACCCAAAATAGCCTTATTATTGAAATTAAAGCCTTTTAACAACGCTTTTGCAGGAGCTAGAGCAATAGCAACACCAACTGCTCTTTTTCCTCTTACAGAGGTTGCATCAAGATTTTTAACGCTAGTCATTAACTTCGTTAATCGAGCCGTAACTCGATTATCTGAGGCAGTCATTAACATGGTTCTTAGGGTACTCCTTACTAATTTCCCTGAAATGGCAGAAGAACCAAATTCAGCGCCATTTTCTCGTGTACGAACAAAAGCAGGATCGTTTGCAATGCGTGAAGCATCAACGCCTCCTTTTTCACGAGCCAAATGGCCATCTTGTGTTTTGTAAAAGGAAATATCTCCGATTTTTCCTTTTAACTTTATAATGCCTTTTTGCTGAGCCATTTTATAAATTTTAATGATTAATACTAATTGAATTATTTGTGTTGCAACACATCAAACTCCATTGTATCGCGAATAAATTTTGTTTGACAATACAAAAGTATAAGAGCCACTAATACCAATCAATACAGCGCATCCGTTATAGATAGTTTATGCCGTATTGGCATGTTTTTGCCGTTGTAAACACTAAATGAAACTTTATCTTTGTAGTATACCATAGGCATAGATAAAGCATAGATAAAGCATAGATAATGTATGAATAGCACCAAAAGGATATGTATTTACCCAAAAGATATTATGCGCATCACTGGTAAAAGTGAACGATACGCAAGAACACTTTTAACCAAAATAAAAAACTCATTAGAAAAATCCGATGAGCAATTAGTTTCAATTTCAGAATTTTGCAGCTATACAGGTTTAAAACCTGATGAGGTTTTAAACTTAATTGCATAATTATTACCTCAATATTATTTTCTAATTTATTGCGATTTAGTTGGTTTTAATTGATGTATTTTGTACTTTTACGAAACAAAATTTGTTCTTTTAAATACAGCAAAATCAAACAATTTATTCGGTTACTAATTCGGTTACTAATATTGTTTTGAATTTTTAAAATATAGTAAAATAGCACTGTAACAAGTACTTTGAAACTCCCAGCGGGATCACATCGTGGGACTGAGATATTAATTATCCTCAGTCCCACTTTTTTTGCCCAAAAAGCATTGATTTTACAGTAAATTCTCATAAATCAATTTTTCTGGAAAAATCGAACCAATAATTTGTTGTTTTGTCTGTAAATCCGCTCTATTGTACTCCGTAGCAAATTGTTTTTCTCATTTTATGTTGCGTTTTTATAATTTATAATTTCTTCATTTTCTATTTTTTCAAATTCCTTCCCTCTTAATTCTTCTTTATTTTTGTTGAATACAAATACTTCATAATCGATTTGAGCCAACTCAAGTAAATAGTTCCGGATTTCGATTATTTCTTCATCCGAATAATTCTCACCACAGCTTGATAAAACTTCTTTGCATTTTTTTTAAAGAATTTCATCAATCAAATTCTTTTCTTTATCAATCATTATTGCTTTGTTTACGCTGTATTCAGAACTTATAGCAACATAAATACATCGTTTGAAAACACCTTCTGAATTAGATAATAGTTATCCGCTCAGGCAGATAAAGCCCAATAGATTTGGATATTTCAAACAAATAGTACATACTCTTATAGCTCCTTAATGACTGCCTTCTAAGAGTCATTAATCGGCACAAAGCTCCGAAAGCATAAAGAATTATTAATTTCGAAAATTTTCCTCATCATCGGAAGCGAAAGTGTGATGAGGGTTTAAGAGACTTTTCGAAAGTTTAATAGCCGTTGGCTATTATTAATTTATGTTGTTCGTTATGTTGAATGGTCTAAATGTATTTCATTTCTTTAAGTGCTATACATAACAATTAATGATTAGTTAAATTTGGTTGAAAATCGTTCCTTAAAAAAGTATGAGGATGTGATGCAGAGTTCATGGAGCAATCATAATGTATCCCCTGTGTATGTGATGGAGAAGTCATGCGAAAACATTTGTATGTCATGGCATTGCATATAGTTATTTTTTTATCCATACCCAAAAACAATCATTTCAGAGATGTTTTTTGCTAGAACACGTTATTTTAATCATATTTGATGTTAGATGAAGAAAATTGGATTTCATATTCTATTTTGGATATTCATAGGACTTTACGACTTTGATTATTTAGTAGATTTATTCAACTTTAAATACGGGGTGGCTTATACTTTATTTGAAGTATCAATTTATGCCGCTGAATTTTATGTTAACCTGTTTTTTTTATTGCCTTTAATACTTAAAAAAAAGGGTAGATTTTTTTATTTTTTGGGAGTCACTTTATTACTGACAACTTTCTGCAGTTTCTATTTTATTACTGGTTTAAACGAAGATTTACTTTCACCCAATTTTCCTCGAGCAATTCTTTCATTTCTATTAAATCACTCTCTTTATATTTTAATGTCCTTCTTTGTCTGGTACTTCTATAAATTTGAGCTGGAAAAACAAAAAAGGCTGCAATTAGAAAATGAAAAATTGCAATCGGAAATGATGCTATTAAAATCACAAATAAGCCCACATTTTTTATTTAATACCTTGAATAATATATATTCATTAACATTACTTAAAAGCGATGACGCGCCGAAAATGCTGTCAGCATTATCAGATATGCTTAGATATTTTATATATGATGGAAATAAAAAATTCGTTTTTTTAGAATCTGAAATAGATATTATAAAAAGATACATTCAAATTCAAAAATATAGACAGATACCAGGAAAAGATAATATTTCCATTAGCATTACAGGTAGCTTGGTAGGGTTACAAATCCCTCCTTTACTTTTTATGACTTTAATAGAAAATGCTTTTAAACATGGCGACATAGTAGAAATTGAAAGTGGTTTTGTAAATATTAATTTTAATATCATACAAAATAAAATAGAATTTACAATCATCAATTCATTTCAACCAAAAGAAAAAAATGATGGTATCGGGTTAAAAAACATCAAATCTCAATTAGAAATATTGTACAAAAAAAATTATGTTTTAGATATTAAAGAAAATGATAATCAATTTATTGTAAAACTTAATTTTTATGGAAACAAGCAATAAATATAAATGTATCATAATTGATGATGAGTCACTAGCAAGACAACTTATTCAAACTCATTTAAAAAATGTACCTGAATTCGAACTCCTTCAGTCGTTTTCATCCGCAATTGATGCAGAAAAGTATTTGCGAGAAAATGAAATTGATTTAATGTTTTTAGATATTCAAATGCCTAAGCTTTCAGGAATTGACTTTTTAAAATCACTTACAAACCCTCCTAAAACTATATTTACAACTGCTTATTCAGAATTTGCTTTAGAGGGGTATGAATTGAATGTTGTTGATTATTTAGTAAAACCAATTGTAGCTGACAGATTTATGAAAGCAATTGGTAAAGTAATAGAAATATTAGAACTCGAAAAACATATAAAAGTACCTAGTACGCTTGACTCTATCGAATCATCGATTGTTATTAAATCTAGCCATCAACTCATCAAAATAAATTTAGTGGATGTTTTATATATAGAAGCATTACATAAGTATATAAAAATTGTAACAGTCGAAAAAAATTATACTACTCTGTTTTCAATGAATTCCATTGAACAGGAAATACCTCCATCTTTATTTTATCGATGTCACCGTTCATTTATTGTTAACATAAAAAAAGTAGAAATGATAGATGGAAATCAAGCTATAATAGATAAATATAAAATACCAATTAGTAAAACTACAAAAGAAGAATTAGTTTTAAAGCTAGGTAAAAAAATAGGGTAGCCACTTACCCCAAATACATAGGGGAATTTATATTTCCATACCCAAACTAAGTTGTTTGGGAGAATTTAATTTTTAGTCTTAGCCTTTACATATACTTTTGAATTAAATATTTAATAACCCATCTATATATGAAAAATTTAAAAATTATTTTACTAACGCTTTCAATGATTGTTAGTTTTATAGGAAACACTATGAATGCACAAATTACATACACTATGCCTTCCGAAGACGAACCACATGAAGGTACATGGTTGCAATGGCCTCATCAATACGAATATGGCGTTGCTTATAGAAATAGTTTAGATGCTACATGGGTTGCCATGACAGCCGCTTTAGTATCAGGAGAAAAAGTACACATTATAGCATATAATACAACTGAACAAACACGAATCACAAATTTATTGACTGCCGCAGGAGTAAGTTTAACAAATGTGAATTTTAAATTATTTCAAACAAATGATGTGTGGGTTAGGGACAACGGGCCTATTTTTGTGAGAGATGCCACTGGCAATTTAAAAATAGAAGATTGGGGATTTAATGGATGGGGCGGTAAATATGGTTATCTAAAATGTAACGTTATACCAACAAGTATTGCAACTGCTATAAGCGTTCCTGTTGTTAATCTCAATTCAGTTATGACTTGCGAAGGTGGTGCGGTTGAAATAGATGGTAACGGTGTATTATTAGCATGTAGAAGTTCAATTATAAGTCAAACTCCTGCTAATTCTGTCAGAAATGCTGGAATGACACAGGCGCAAGCCGAAGCCCATTTTACAACTAATTTAGGAGTTACAAAATTTATTTGGTTAAATGGTGTAACAGGCACAACGGACATTACAGATTTTCACATTGATGGTTTTGCGAAATTTGTTAATGATACAACGCTATTAACTATGAACAATACCGACTTATTAAGTTGGGGTACACCAGCAGGAGATATTACTAACTTATATAATGCATCAAACATTAGTGGTAAAGTGTATCATAAAGTGTATGTGCCTTTATCAGTAAACAATGTAACTACAACTACAGGTACCGATTTGGGCTATCAAGGATCGTACTGTAATTATTATGTTGCAAACGGTAAAGTGTTAGTTCCAAATTATAACGACCCTAATGATGCTGTTGCAAATGCTATTATTCAAGGATTATATCCAGGTAGAACGGTGGTAGGTATTGATGTGCGTAACTTGTATGAAAATGGAGGCATGGTACATTGTGTAACACAACAACAGCCAGTGGCCACCATGCCAACAGGGTTAATAGAAAATATAACCAATAATGATGTTGCTATTTCTCAAAATTTTCCAAACCCTGTAAAAGATTATTCAACAATAGGTTTTTCATTACAAAAAAGTGGGCATATTACATTAGAAATTTATGATGCACTTGGGCAATTAATTTCTACTATTGTAAACGAGCCGCTAACAAAAGGAGAATATGCTTATACAATTAATTCAAATGAGTTTTCAAATGGTATTTATACCTATACTTTAAAACTTGATAATACCTCTGTTATTAGCAAAAGAATGATTGTAATAAAATAAATTCATCGGCGGAAAATAAATTAGATAAATATTTTTTATAAATAAATAACCTCGCTATACTAAGTTATGGCGAGGTTATTTTGAATAAACTGATTAATATAATTTGTGTATGTTATATTCAGAATTTATGTTCTAACATTAATTAAATAATGTCAATAAACCTCAATTTTTTGATATTAAATGAAGTTTATATAGATGCCATTTTTATAGCTAGTTTTACTATATGCTTTACAATTCGTATATTTGATAAAACATTAAAACAATATTTTATACCATAATTTATTTTTTCGTTCTAATCATTTTATTACGAAAATTTTACAATTTAAAATGATTCGAAAATTTACTTTCCAACAACTTTTTACAATTGGGTCTTTGTTATTCGGATTTATAACCTTGTGTGTAATTATAAGTTGTCTTGTTCATTTTTCTAATCGTGGCTTCGAAATGTCTGATGAAGCCTATTATTTGATGAATTCTAATTATTTTAATCACTCTTCTTATAATGTTTCAGCTTTTGGATTATTAAATCATTTAGCTTGTTTTGGAGATGCAACGCTTATTCATTTACGATTAGCGAAGCTTATATTTCAAGTCATAGCTATATTGTTTTTTATAGTAAGTTTATTAAGGTATTTAAATTTCAAGAAAATTAGTTTAGATACTAAACAAAAGGCATTTATATTCATACTATTAGCAGTTACTTCATTTGGTCATTATGATTATTTGCCAATGACTTTATCGTATAATTCTTGGTCATTAATATTAATGTTGATTTGTTTTGGTCTTATTTTATTAGAATTTACAATAAAATCATTAGGTATTAATTTAATAACGTCAATACTCGTTGGTATTTTGTGTTTTGCTCTTATAGTAGCCAAATTGCCTAATGGTATTATTGCCGCAGGTTTATACGGTATGTTCAATTTATTTTATATTAAAAAAAATACAATCCTTAAAGTAGGTGGATTTATAATGGGACTTTTTGTTGCCTATTTAGTGATTTTAAAAACGCCAGAAAATTTATTCGCTTTAATTGAAAATTACCGTATTACCTTATTTGAAGTTAAACATGCTGAGTCTGGCTTGTATTTTAAACAAATTTATAAGGTATTAGTTATTTTCGGACACCATAAATTAAAAACCGTAATAGGTTTAACTATTGCTTTAAT
>JANXRU010000278.1 GCA_025356715.1 Bacteroidota bacterium | reverse complement strand
TCCGCCGCTCGCGAGCACGGCCGTCGCGGAGACGCTGTTGCGCGAGCTGCAAGCCTGGCCGGTGCTCCGGCCGATCGCGACGCGTACACTGGCCGGCCGCCTGGCCGTGGAAGCTGCTGTCGTCGGGATCCCGCTGGCCATCGGCGCTCTCCAGCAGCTCGCGAAGCATGCGGGCGACGCCGAGGCCGACGGGGAGCCATGGCACCGGCAACGGCTCCGCCGGTCGGCCCGGAGCTACGTCGAGCGGGCCAGGCCGATCAAGGCCCCTGGCGCATGCTCCGAGGAGCAGAGCGAGCGGGCCAGGCTCGCAGAGCGGGCCAGGCTCGCAGAGCAAGCGAAGGAACGGGAGCGCGCCTACGAGCTGCGCAAGGCGAGCGAGTGCGCCGCGCATGACGCGGCCGGCCCGGAGCTGCTGCGGCATGGCGTGGTGATAGGCGCTCGCGCCATGTCCGCGGTGCTCCGCCCGACGGCGCCGCTCAACTTTCGTCGCCCGGGGCACTGAATGCCTGGACATTATTCCACGGCCCGCGTAGGGTGTTCCCTGTCGCGCGGCGCTTGCCGCGGGATGACTCGGGATCCCTCTCTTCGCAATGGCTGGCCCCGTGGGCCGGTCGGGGGTTCCGAGGGCGGGCCGGGGACGTGCGTTTCGCCGTCCAGCAGTACCGGCCCCGCGCCTCGCCACCTGATAAGGCCCCTCCGAGGGTGCCAGTCAGGGGCCTTGGAGCATGCGGGCAGCCGTCGGGAAACCGAGACTGAACGTATTTTGTGCAAAGGACCGACGAGCGATGTTGATCGGAAAAATGGGGTGCTTCTCGATCTATCGCACGGGCGAAGAGGTCGCGAATGGCGGAGGCGGCATAACGTGGCGTTGCACTTGCACGCGTGGTGAGCCGGTCGAGTACCTGGACGCGAACGGCCGCAAGCGCAAGCGCCGGTGTCGACATGTCCGGGCCATCTGGGCAGCAGCCAAGGAAGGCCGGATCCCCCACAATCTCCGGCTCACCGTCGAAGGGGCCGAAGCGGCGATAGCATGCGGGTGCATGCTTGACGCGGACCTGTCAGAAGAGGAGCGCGAAGATACGCTAGGGGCCATTGCTGCGCAGCAGCTCGCGCCGGCCGCGCCGGTGCCCCCGACTCCGCCGGGGGAGCGCAAAGGCCCCTCGAAGGGCGGGCCGTGCCCGTGCGGCAGTGGACACAAGTACAAGAAGTGCGAAGGCCCCGACGACGGGAGCGCCCCTCATGCGCTCTTCGCGTTCGATGATATGCCGGGGTTCTCTGCCGAGGAGCAAGAGCGCTTGAAAGAAGCGCGCCGCGCCAAGTCGCTACGCGACGCCGAAGAGAGGCTCTCGGAGGCAGAAGCGATAGCGGCAGAGCGCGACGAGCAAGAGCGCTTGGCGCGGCTCGCACGCGCTGAACGTAGGGCGCAAGAGGCCGAACGCCAGCAGGCCAGGATCGAGGAGATTGACGCGATCCTGTACGGGCCGACCGGCATACGTACGAAGGACGACGAGAAGAAAGCCAAGAAAGCGGCCTATGATGCCGGCCGCCGAGTGCAACGCGCGGCCTATGACAAGGCCCGTCGAGCAGCCAAGAAAGCCGCGACGAGTGCTAACGGTTAGGATCCCACCTGTCGGCACGCTTGGCCCCGCGCCGGGGCCATTGGAAACGCGGCGCCACGGTGCTCTGTTGCTGGCCGTCCGCGGGCGCGTCAAGCGCCCTCGTTCCTTCCGGGAGCGTATCGCCCCGCCGTCCGTCCGCCGGCCGTCTGTCGAGTGCCAAGGGGTGCTCGCGGCGCCGTCGATCATCGTCGATCGGTGTCTGTGCAATGAAGTTTCCGCCGGTGACATCGTGGGCCATAAACCCTCCAGTGCGCGACGCCGCGCCAGTGGTTGGATGACTGTTGCCCCTTGCGGGTGTGCTGAACTGGACGTCAGGAGAGTCATGACGGAGAGCGAGAAGAAGCGGCACCGGCGTGCGCGTAGGTATCTGGCGCGGGCGTTCGGGAGGAAGGTTGCCGGGCGGGTGGGTCCTCTCTCGCTCTCCGAGATAGAAGAGGTCGAGTCGTCGCGCGAGAGACAGCGTGTCAGGGAGAAGCGCCGCGCGATGTGGATCAAGGTGCTGGCCGAAGAGGGAGCGAGCCTGATTCGGCGTGTCGTGGAGCGGTTGGCGGCATTGCCAGGCGCTAGCCTTTGGGATAGCCTCTAGGGCCTATGAGCAAAGCTGGATCAGTGGGCGGAGCAGTGCTAGCCGCGGGCGTTCTCGGGCTCTTCATCGGGCTCGGCAAGCTGCTAGCGGGGAGAGTGCATCAGTGGCGCGTGAACGTGTACTTTCCCGACGGGAAGGCTGCAACGCGCGTGTTCGGGTTCAACAACCGACTCGGGGGCGAGCAGTGGGGAGAGGAGCTTGCGACGGCCGCGGGAGGGGGCAGGGTGACAGTCGTGGAGACCAGCGACCCGGCGAGCGATGACTAACGCGATAATCGAGCACTCGAATGCTCTGCGCCGCCTCGCGGCGGAGCACAGGGGCATGGCGGCGCTGTCGGAGAACCCGGCCGCGGGCTGGCACCGCGACGTCGCAAGGCAGCTAGACCACGCGGCCGACTCGGCCGAGTGGGACAGTCAGCCGATCGGCGCATGGCTCAAAAGGCACGTTAACGCGGGCACGATTCCAAGCGTGGCCCCCATGAAGTACAAGGAAGGCTAACGGTTAGCATGGCTGTCAAGATGACGCGCGCCGAGAAGCGCGCCAGGTGGCGGATCATCCGGAGTCGGAGCAACGGCCGCGACAGCCGGCCCAAGGGTGTTAGCGCGAGGGTGTTGAGCGTGGTTTGCGCCAAACTCCACTGGCTCACGCGTCGCCCGTCGTGGGGAGAGCGCTAGCCATGGCCATCATCATCTGGCGCGACCCGTCGACCGATTGGACGGACGATGACGAGGTGCTGTTGCGGCGCGACATGGCCAAGCGGGAACGGGTGAGGCTGTTCCTGTTCGCGTCGGCCATGACCCCGGCGATCCGGCATGCGGCAAGCGTCGCGCGGCGCCGCGTCGCTGAGTACATGACGCGAGCGCGGAGCGTCGGTATCTATCGCGAGCACCTCAAGTCACAGAGAGCCCGGCGCACATCGCCGCGCTACGCGCCGGCCGGCGCTTCGTACCTGTCTGTTCCGCCGGTGTGCCCCGGTGAGGGGTGCTCGTGAGGGAACGACACGTCATGAGAGCGGCGCGGCGGATGCTCTCGCCGAGGTTCGGCCGTGGCCCGGGGCCGCGCCCTAAAGGCGTTCGCAGCGCGGTGTGGACCGGAGCGCACTACCGGGCGTGGGATGGCAAGCGCTGGGTCCGCACCGGCGGGGTGTCAGCATATGATGACACCCCGCCGGTGCCGCATCCGCCACGCTGGCAAGCGCCGCCGCT
>JANXRU010000190.1 GCA_025356715.1 Bacteroidota bacterium | reverse complement strand
ATAACTTACCTTGCTCATTAACGAACTTTAATAAAAAGTCAGCGTCTTTGTAATCAATATATTTAATACCTAACTTTTTAAAGCGACAGTATTTTTTCTTTTTTGCTTCAACCGATGGTGGGTTTAAAAAGCGTACTTCATGTTTTGCCATTTTCGTAATGTTTTTGGGTTTAATAATTAAGCTTCAGCTTTTTTAGTTTTAGCAACTTTAGCGTCAGCATTTCTTCCACGACGCTTGTCAGCCCATGTAGCAGAATGTTTTTCTAAAGCAATCGTTAAGAAACGTAAAATACGTTCGTCACGTTTGAATTGCAATTCTAATTCAGCGATTTCTTTACCTGTTCCAGAATAATCAATTAGGTGATAAAACCCAGTTGTTTTCTTTTGAATAGGGTAAGCTAATTTTTTCAATCCCCAGTTTTCACGGGCATTAATTTTGGCTCCCAAATCTGTTAAGATTTTTTCAAACTTTTTTGCGGCCTCCTTTGCCTGATCATCAGACAAAACGGGAGTTAAAATGAAGACCGTCTCATAGCGTTTTTCCATTGTTTATATTTTTTTAAATTAAGGGTGCAAATATAAGGTAATTATTCGTAATAATCTACTTTTTTCTCATGGTTGCAAAAAATGATTATTGGCAAATGGATCAAAGCCAATCAGTTAAGGTTTATTGAGCTTAAAATATAACTATTCTGCACTTAGCGAATCGGCATAAATCTTATAAAATCGATCGTTTTGCCAATACACATTTTTAATTAGTGTGTCGGTAAACAGTTTTTGAATGGTATTAAATGTGGATGGTTGATATTCATTTAAGGTATTATCTTTAAAATAAAACACATTTTCGTTTACAACATTAAACTCTTTTAAGTTTTTTATTGGAAATGTTTTATAAAATGTACCATAAATATCAAACAACAAAATGCCTTCTTTTGGGCAATTTAAATATAAGTAGCCATTATGCTCAATCATAAAATTTGGATTGATGTCAATATCTAATATACGCTTTAAATTACCTGTTTTTACAAGGGTTTTCGATTCGCTATTAAAACGTAATAAACTATTATTTTGTTTATCGTATAACCAAAAACTATTATTAGATGAGTTGCAAATTAAGCTAGCTTGTTCGTATCCAATATCTTCGAGTGCAATCATAGCACTGGACGCTGTTAATTGGTTGTCTAAAAATAACACTTGTTGAAAATCTTTGTAATACACCAGTATTTTTAAGGGATTTGATGTGTCCACAAAATCTATTTTACCATAACGTTTTACACTAAATGATTTTTGCAATATACCTAAGGCATTATATTTAGTGATTTGCATCGGGTTAATCACGTATATATTTCCAAAAGCATCAATTTTAATGGAGCAATTTTTTTCAGGAAAGCTTATATGAATAGGTTTATTTGAAGACTGAAAAATAAACGAACTGCAAATAATAAAACAAATTGCTATAATTAATTTAACGGTCATGTATTTATTTTTTGTCATGCTAAGATACAATAATATATCTTTTTAATGGATTAGAAATAATGCAATATTTAAATTACTATTTTTTGATGTAGTGCAACTCTGTTAAATAAATGTAAGGTTCGAATAAATGGTGAATAAATACATTTTCACCATCAAACTTAAATATTGAATCGTATTGTGCATTTGGCTTTAAAATGATTGGTATTCCTGCTGGAGCGAAGGAATTACTATTATAAACTTTTGGTGATTGGTATTGAGTTAACATTTTTTTGACATAATGATCAACATGTTTAGTTAAATGTTTTTTGTATTTACGATTTGTTTTTGTTGCTGTTTTTTCAATTTCCTTAACAGCGTGATTTACATACCAACGAACAAAAGGACTTTTGACCCGTTTTTTAAGTACTACTTTTCGTATAGAGTATGGATTTACTGGATTCATGTCATCGATAGATTGAATGGCAAAAGGAGTTTGAGGAACCCAATCATGTGTATTTACAATACGATAAGCCCAGCCATTACGAGTAATAAAATCATAATCGTACGAGTAAAACATATTACCTGGTTTTGGAGCTGCGCAACTATATACTTTATATGTAATGTCTTTAGGTATTTCGTTCGCAGGCAGGTATTCTAAATATGAACGAATTAAATACGACAGCGCCGCACCTTGACTATGGCCTACAATAATAAATTCTTTGACACCCTTTTTGTAATATGCATTAATAATATTTGTAATGTATGGTGCTAAATGGCAAGCACCAATAGACCATCCGTGATGTACTAAGGCTTTTTCATCGTCAGAAAATTTATAATTAAAGTTTGTGCTATCGTTTAAATGCAGGGTGCCAGAAGCTTTAATCATACCAGAGTATAAATTTTCTAACCAGCTGGAACCACCCACAGTATAGCGAATGCAGATAACACCCACCGAATCGTCTCGTAGCCAAAAATCAAATTTATTATTAAGTCCTACAATTGGAGAACGGTAAACTCTGCTATAATTACTTGGTAAATATTTAGGAACATATTTGCTACCGCTATCTTGATGCGCCCATTCTAAATGCAGAACATCAATAAATTCTTTGCCATCAAAGAGTGGTTTTAATTTTTGTTGCGCACCTAAATGAATAGAACATAATAGGAGTATTAGAAAACATAAAGACTTAAAGAGATACATATACTAGAAATTTGTCATTTCATTTTTCCAATCCAATGAGGAAAATGTGTTAACGTATTTATTATTGGTTTTTGGTTAAATATTCCAAACACAGCGCTACCACTGCCACTCATGCAGGCGTATAGAGCGTTGCAATCGTACAAATCTTGTTTTGTTTTTGCGACGATTGGATATTTATTAAAAATTGAAATTTCAAAATCATTCATTAAATCTGTTTTCCATGTTTGAATAGGCTGTTTAATTACCTCTAAAATGGATTGTTTTGGCGCACATGGTGTTACTAAATGATAAGCCTCTTTAGTGTTGCTATGAATATTAGGATGAATAATTGCAATATAATAGTTGCTTAAATCTAATTCAATGGATTTAAAAACATCGCCTTTATCGTAAGCAAACACTGGTTTATTATTAATGAAAAAAGCGCAGTCGCTTCCCAGTTTTTTTGTTATGTCTATCCTTTCATGTTCTGATAATTGTAATTTAAATTGCTCATTTAATAAATTTATAAAAAAGGCAGCGTCAGCACTTCCACCGCCAAGTCCAGCACCCATCGGTAATATTTTGTGCAAATACACTTGTATGGAAGGAACTGTTCTTATTTTTTTAATCAGATAATATGCTTTATATAATAAATTATCTTCTATGTCCCCATGAATAGGAATACCGCTTAATTGTATACTAAAATCAGAAGAAGAATTTTTTAATTCAATAATTTCTAATGCATCATTCCAACCAATTGGATAAAAAATAGTTTCAATATTATGAAACCCATCCGCGCGTTTTTCAGTAACATGTAATCCTAAATTTATTTTAGCGTTGGGGAAGCAAATCATAAAACAAAACTATGCATTTTATTTAATACTCAAATTGCATTTTATTATAAATCAATTTAATTAAAGCGATAGCCTATACCGACAGCATTTCCTGTAAAATAAATGGTGGAGTTTTTCAAAAAGGGATCTAAGTGTTTTTTTCTATTTCGGTTACTAATGAACGTCATGGTTAAATCAAAAATAAATAACCCCGCCCCTTGAATAATAATAGCATTTCCAAAACCCCGAGAACGTTGTTCTTCTGAAGGGTCAGTTTGATGTTTGGCTTGCTCTAAATAATAAGTCCCTCGCATAATATAGGCTAAATCTAAAGCGGCGTTTGCTAAAAATAATTTTTCCACATTGGTTTGTCTTTTTTGTACATCCCAAACTGTTCCGGTAGGCTTTGGTTTGCCTAATAAACTAGGCAATGCTAGTCCTAAGTTAATAACACCCCAAGCGCCATTCATGATGTAAAACTGTTTGTCTTCGTAATTATTAGTTAGCGCGAAGCCGGCAACACTACCTGCGATATTAGCTCCAGCCCATGATGTTAAAACAATCATGCTTTGATGTGTTTTCCGATTTCGGCTATAATCAAATTGCTTCAAAATAGAATCTTTTTGAGCGAAAGAGATGCTTAAATTATGTGTAATTAGTAAAAGAAGTATATATTTCATAAGTCTAAATTATTGTTTTTTTATTGTCATATGGTTTGTCCAGTTTAGGCATTTAACTCAATCTTTATATTTTATAAAATGCTTCGTTGAGTGCTCCGAAATTGTTTTTGCTTTCTACAAACATGGGTATTTGATACGTTTTTTTTAAAGTATAAACATACATAAATAAAAAAGGTTCTCTAATAAAGAGAACCTTTAAATATTGATAATTAGTTAAATTAATTACTCAATAATAATAACTAAGTATTTAGAGTTTGACCAAAAATCTTCAGAATTAGAAATTTCAATTTTTTCAACTGATTTTTCTCCGCCTATTAATTTGTAAGAATTTGTGGGATGATTCGATACGATTTTAGCTTTTTTAGCATTAATATTAATAGAAGATGTGTTGGAAATATCAACTTTTGTGAAATAATCTTTATTGAAATTATCTTTCAACTTGGTGGTTTTTCCCATTCCAATAAATCCGCCTTCCTTAGTAATAACACCTTTTTCGATTAATTCTTTTTTAGTTCCAAAAGCATAAAAAGCAGTATTTAATTTTTCAGTTTTTGCAGAACTTTCAGTTTCAACGTTTTCTAAATTCATAACGATGTTACTTAACTCAATGTTTTTAGCTTCTAATGATGCTTTTAAATCAGCAATTTCACCGTCTTTACTATCTATTTGAGATTGTAAGCTTGCAATCATTTGCTCTAAACCAGCTATTTTAGATTTAGAAGCTTTTAACTTAGAACTTAAAGAACCAATACGGTTTTTGTTTTTTGCAAGTAAATCATAAATAGCTTGAATATCTTCTTTAATAGACTCTTCTTTACTTTTTACGTCTCCACTTTGATTATGAGTAGAAACAATCTTTTCTTTTTCTTTAATAGCAGTTAAGTTATCTTGAATTTCGTTGAATGCATTTACGAACTCTTGCACGGCAGCCTCTTTTTTACTTAGCTCTCCTGTTAATTCTCCATTAACACCTGATAAACTATCTGCTAAAGGATTCCCTTCTTTTTCTCCACTTCCGCAAGAAGTTGTAAAAAAACTTGATGCAGTTAAAATAGCTGCTACTATTATTAATTTTAATGCTTTCATTATTTAGAGTATTTTTAAATGTTTGCAAATGTATGTATTAATACAATTACTAATTATAAAGTAACCTATTAATTCACATTTTTTAATAAATTAGTTTATCTTATATTTACACAATCGGATTCGTTTATAAACAAAAAATAACTGTTTAAAATAATTTAAGGTAGATTATTATGACCGAATTTGTAAAGCGACTATTATCTATTATATTAATTTCAGGGTTGTGTTTGCATTTTTTTTTGATTTCTATTTATAGTTCTCCATATAAAATAAAGTCAAGCCAATTGAAATTTGCAAGTTGGCTTTATGTTTACCCCTATTTCCATCAAGGCTGGGCATTATTTACGCCTATACCAAAGAAAAAGATGGCTTTATATGTTCGTGAAAAATCAAATAATCATTGGTCTAATTGGGAAAATCTACTTCAAAAGAGGATTAATAAGCACAAAACCAATGTATTTATTGGAAATGAACTTAGTACTTTAATTTATTGTAATTCTCTTATTTATTTTTTAAATTCTCAAAAAAATGGAGAGCATCTGTTTATGAATGAAATAGCAGATATTAACTTTCAGATACTTAAACACGAGGTGAAAAGCGAAATTACAAATTACGGGAAAGTCCAAAATATTACAGAATTCGAAATGATAACTACCTGTATTGAAGAAAGTAGTTATAAAGCTTTTTACGCTAAAAATTTATATTAAATATTAAAATCATTACCACATATTTATTTAGTTCTAAAAAACAGCTTAAAGAAATTGGTTGGTTCAGGAGCGCTTTGTATTTATTTATACTTTATAAATCTTTAATTTATTGTATTCATTTTGATGAATTGTTTTCATTAAATAGTTTAATTTATATTAGCTCCAAACAAATAGGATTTTTTAGGGGTTTTGCATTTTATTTAACAAATCATTATTCCTGTTTTAGTGCTCTAATTTGTATAGTACTTTTAGTATTATTGGCTATTATCGGTTTAGTTAAACAGTCAAATTACATGACTAATTTTTTACTATGGTTAGTTGTAGTTAACTTAAATAATTATTTATATTCGGCTTTAACAACAGGGGATTATTTACTAAATCAATTATTATTATTTAATATTTTTTTTAGTTCAAAAAGCGTTACTAATCCCATTGTACAAGATTTTAAAACAGTATTTCATAATATTGCACTGATTGGAATTAAAACTCAAGTTTGCTTGGCTTATTTTTTAGCTGGGTTGTTTAAGTTAAATGACCATTCGTGGATTGATGGAAGCGCCGTTTCTTATATTATCCAAATTCCAGAATACTCAAATTCAATATTAATTTCATTGCCATCTTCTCTATGTTTAATATTCACCTACTTAACTTTAATCTATCAAATTACTTTTCCTATAACTGTTTTTTTGATGCCTTTAAAAAAATATGTTTTTGCATTTGGTATTTTACAACATATTATTATTTCATTAGTAATGGGGTTATTTACTTTTGGAATAATAATGATAATTTGTTATATCCTTTTTTTGAAATATGATTATTCGAGGAAAACGGATAAGTTTGAGTAAAAAATATCAAAAAATCACTCGAATTTTGTAATATTATTGTTTATTAGTTAATAAAAATATCTAAATTTGGAAGATTAGGCATTAATTAACATTTTATGAAATACCCATGTTTGCCAAAATATAAACATAAATAATAATCCCAGTAGTTATTGGGAGGGTAAACCATATGGCAACAAAAAACAATATATATCTACACATGAAAACAAACAAATTACTTATTTTATTTTTACTAATTACTCACTGTTTTTTTGGACAAGGCAGTAAAAAAGACTATCGTCAAAATTTCGCTGAAGGAAACTACCTTCTTTTAGAAAAAAATTACATAATGGCTCTTAAGTATTTTAAAGTGGCTTATTTAATTGATTCAACAAATTCCAACATTAATTATAAAATGGGAATGTGTTATGTTGAGTCTGGCGTTGAGAAATATAAAGCGGTTAAATATCTAGAAAAAGCAGTGTTAAATGTTGCTCAAAGGTATAATCCGGAAGATGTTAATGAGCAGAGAGCGCCTGTATTGGCCTATTATAATTTAGCTGAAGCTTATAGAAGCGATTATAAGTTCGAGCAATCAAATGTTTATTTTAAAAAGTTTCAGGATATTGTTGGAACTAAAAATGCGGAGCTTTCGAAAGAAATTACAGCACATTTAAAAACAAATGAAAATGCAGATGAATTAGTTAAGGATGGCGCTAAGGTTACTATTGTAAATTTAGGTGATAGTATCAACACCGAATATCCTGAGTATAGTCCAGTTGTTTCCGCTGACGAATCAACATTGATATTTACATCAAGAAGACCAGGAAGTACTGGTGGAGAAAAAACGCCTGAAGGGCTATATTTGGAAGATATTTATGTGTCAAATAGACAAGCTGATGGTAGCTGGTCAAGCGCTAAATCTATAGGAATTAATATTAATAGTAATGGTAATGAAGCCAATATTGGTCTTTCTCCAAGCGGTGATCAATTATTTGTTTACCGTGATATTAATGGTGGCGATATTTATATGAGTAAATTAGAAGGAGATACATGGGGTATGTTAGTGCCATTAAGCCCTAATGTTAATACTCCTGCATGGGAGACACACGCAACGATATCGGCTGATGGGAGTGCTTTATATTTTGTTAGTAATAGAAAAGAAGGAGGCTTAGGAGGTCGTGATATTTGGCGTTGTGTGAAATTGCCAAATGGAACATGGGGTGTACCATATAATTTGGGTCCAACAATTAATACTCCTGGTGATGAAGATGCTCCATTCTTACATCCTGATGGCGTGACTTTGTTTTTTAGTTCAACTGGTCATAAAAATATGGGCGGGTTTGATGTATTTAAAAGCACTAAAAATGAAGATGGCAAATGGAGTGAGCCTGAAAATTTAAGAGCGCCTATTAATACACCTGATGATGATATTTTTTATGTTCAGTCCGCCGATGGTAAAAGAGGGTATATTTCGTCAAATAGAAAAGGAAATTTTGGTGAAACTGACATTTATCGTGTTGATTATGAAACGGCAAATGCTGTCGCTTTAACATTATTAAAGGGTACTTTAACTTTTAACGGAACAAATAAATCACCAGCACATACCCGTATATTAGTTACTGATAGTGAAACTGGAGAAGTGATCCAAGAGATTAGACCAAATGAAGCTACAGGGAAATATGTGATGATTTTAACTCCTGGAGTAAAAGGAAAAACATATAACATGAACTTTGAAGCTGATGGTTATCAACCTTTGTCTACAACTGTAGTTGTTCCTCCTCATTCTGCTTACCAAGTTATTGAAAAGGAGTATATATTACAAATGATCAATCTTGAATCTAAAACCCTTGGAACCATGGCAGTTAAAGGTGTTGTAAGAAATAAAGAAGGGAAAGCAATACCTGGTGCTGCTATTATTATTAAGGATAATATCACTGGTAATTTAATCGAAACGTTTTACACTACTATCGATTCAGGATCTTACTATTTTGTTCTTAATAGAGGTCAAAATTATAATGTTTCCTATGAAGCGAAAGGTTATTTGTTTCAATCAGCTAACATAAATGCGCCTAAAGTGGCAGAGTATTCAACTTTAGTGAAAGATATTGTTTTAGACAAAGTGGAAATTGGGTCTAAAATCGTGTTAAATAATATTTTCTTTGACTCTAATAAATCTATCCTTCGTAAGGAGTCAAGTATTGAAATTGATAAATTAGTTAAATTAATGAAAGAGTATCCAGAATTGACTATTGAAGTTTCTGGACATACAGATAGCAAGGGAAATGCAGATGTCAATCTTAAATTATCTCAAGCAAGATCTCAATCTGTAGTTAATGCTGTAGTTAAAAAAGGCATTGATATAAAATCACTAGTTGCAAAAGGTTATGGAAAAACAATGCCTATCGCTCCTAATGCTTTGCCAAATGGTAAACCAGATTTAAAAGGTATGCAATTAAATCGTCGCGTTGAGTTGAAAATTGTCTCTGGAAAGTAATATTTAAAGTAAAAAATAAAAAAAATATTTGCATTATTAAAAAAGCTTAATACATTTGTAACGAAATGAAAAATACAATTTTAAATAAATTTTGGTGGTGGCTTACGACAAATGTTGTGAGTAGCTAAGATATATTTCTTATAAAGGCCCTTCAAAAGCCCGCTGTTCATATAACAGCGGGCTTTTTGTTTTTCATCAAATCAATTAAATAAAATTACACATGAAGTTACATACACATATCACACAAATACTAGCTGACACCAAAACACCAGTTGCGTTATACTTAATCTTAAGAGATTTATATCAAAATCCTTTATTACTTGAAAGCTCTGATTATAATAGTAAGGACGGGCATTATTCTTACATCTGTTTAAACCCATTGGCAACAGTTTCTGTACAGCATTCTAAGTTTAAAACTAAAATTAAGGATGTAATTACATATGAAGAAATAAATAATGACACTAAAATAGTATTAGATAAATTGATTGAGTTTAAAGATCAATTTGAATTTGAAACCCAAGCTTTGCCATTCTGTTATGCAGGTGTATTTGGTTATATGGGCTATGATTGTATTAATTATGCAGAAGATATAGAACTAAACAAAGAACATAAAAACATAGATATACCTGAATTAATATACAGTGTGTATGGAATTATTTTAGTGTTTCACCACACTACCAATAATTTATATATTATTAGTCATGAGTTTAGTGATGACTCTTCCTTTAAACAATTAAAGATGATTGAAGAGCAAATACAGTATTTAACTCATAAAGAATATGGCTTTTCAACGGTTAACGAAATTAAAAGCTTATTAACTGACAATGATTATAAAGCAATGGTAGTAAAGGCGAAAGAATATTGTCAAAATGGTGATGTATTTCA
This sequence comes from Bacteroidota bacterium, assembly GCA_025356715.1. The sequence goes on along the minus strand of JANXRU010000190.1, from coordinate 2,965 downwards.
ATTAGTATTATCTCGACGGTTTTCTCAATCATTTAAAGGAGATGATTTTAATGTATATCGTGCTTTGAAAAACATTAATCCATCACCCTATTTGTTTTATTTTGATTTAGGAGATTTTAAATTATTTGGTTCTTCTCCAGAAGCACAATTGGTAATTGGCGAAAATATTGCTGAAATACATCCTATTGCTGGCACATATAAGAGAACAGGGAATGATGAGCATGATTTACTAAAAGCAAAAGAATTATTAAACGATCCTAAAGAAAATGCAGAACATAATATGTTAGTGGATTTAGCAAGAAATGATTTGAGTAAATATTGCTCTAATGTTGAAGTGAAATTTTTAAAACAAACGCAGTTTTATTCTCATGTTATCCATTTGGTAAGTAAGGTTATTGGAAATGTAAAACAAAAATTTCATCCGTTTGAATTATTGTTCGGAACATTTCCCGCAGGAACGTTATCAGGCGCGCCAAAATATAAAGCTTTACAATTGATTGATGCACATGAGCCTGAGGCCCGGGAGTTTTACGGTGGTTGTATTGGATTTATAAGCCATGACAATCAATTAAATCACGCTATTATGATACGAACTTTTTTAAGTAAAGATAACACGCTTCATTTTCAAGCAGGAGCAGGCATCGTTATTTCATCAGATGAAGAAAAAGAATTACAAGAAATTAATCATAAAGTATCCGCATTAAAAAAATCTATCCAACAAGCCGAAAAATTTAATAATATTACAAAAGCTAAAAGTCATGAAACTACTAGTGCTCGATAATTACGACAGCTTTACTTATAATCTTGTTCATTTAATTGAAAAGGTAAGTAATATATCACTTAAAGTAATTAGGAATGATAAAATTTCCTTGGAAGAAGTAAATGCGTATGATAAAATTTTACTATCACCAGGGCCAGGTTTACCAAAAGATGCGGGTATTATGCCTGAATTGATAAAACAGTATGGGGCTTCAAAAAGCATCTTAGGTATCTGCCTTGGCTTGCAGTCTATTGGAGAAGCTTATGGAGCATCCTTAAAAAATTTGGATATAGTGTTTCATGGTTTAGCAACTCCTATCACGATTATTTCTGACGATTTAATATTTAAAAATTGCCCTAAGACTTTTACAGTTGGTCGATATCATTCATGGGTTATTGATAAGCAATTATTACCAAATGATTTGCAAATCACTTCTATTGATAGTGATGGAAATATTATGGCAGTAAGACACAATAGTTATGATGTGCGTGGCGTGCAGTTTCATCCCGAATCTATTCTTTCTGAATATGGTGAAATGATAATGAAAAATTGGCTTAGCGCCTAATTAATATTTTTTTACTGTCACTTCGAGTGTAGTCTAGAAGTTTCATCCAACAATTTTTTTACAATTTAATTAATCTAAAAAATGAAATCAACATTTGACTTATTATGTCATGGACATAATTTAACCGAAACCGAAGCCTATGGCTTGTTTCAAAATATATGTGAGGGAAATTTAAATGCTTCGCAAATAAGCGCTATCATGGCATTTTATATTGTAAGGCCAATTACAGTTCAGGAATTAATTGGGTTTAAAAATGCGTTATTAGATTTATGCGTTCCCGTAAAGATTGATCGTGATACGATTGATGTTTGTGGAACAGGGGGCGATCAAAAAAACACATTTAATATTTCTACATTATCTGCTTTAGTTATTGCAGCATCAGGTGCTACAGTAGCAAAACATGGTAATTACGGTTCATCATCCGTATCGGGCTCTTCTGATATATTAAATTATTTAGGTTATCAATTTAAAAATAATTCGGATGATTTAAATAAAGAACTAGATAAACATAATATTTGTTTTATACATGCTCCCTTATTTCATCCAGGATTAAAAGGAGTTGCAACTCAACGAAAAGAACTGGGAGTTAGAACATTATTTAATATGTTAGGTCCATTAGTAAATCCTGCTAAAGTTAAGTACCGATACATTGGTGTTTATGGTTTAGATATAGCTAGAATGTATCATTATATTTTGCAACAAAGTCATACAAAATATACGATTGTTCATACTATAGATGGTTATGATGAAGTAAGCTTAACCGATTCGTTTAAATATATTACAAATTCTACCGAAAAAATGATAGAGCCTATTGATTTAGGATTTAATTTTCAAAGTCAACAAAGTATATCTGGTGGCGAAAGCATCAAAGAATCTGCTGATATTTTTTTAAATGTTTTGAAAAATGAATGCACCGCAGAGCAAAAAAATGTAGTTACTATCAATAGTGCGCTTGCATTAAATTGCTTCAACGATCAACTTAGTATTACAGATTGTATTGGTATTTGTAAAGAAAGTATAGAGTCGAAAAAAACATATACCTTATTTAAAAATTTAATCTCTAACCAAAACTAACTATTGCAATTAAAAAAAACAACTCGAATTAGAAAACTCTAAACTCTATAACAAAGAAATATAAATATGAAAACTTTAAACGACATTGCAGAACAGAAAGTTATTGAAGTAAAAGAACGTCAAGCTTTATATCCTAAACAATTATTGGAACGCTCTATTTATTTTAAAGCACAACCTGTTTCTTTATCTAAGTATTTATTAAGATCTGATAAAAGTGGCATTATAGCCGAGATAAAAAAACAATCACCTTCTAGCGGCGTTATTAATAAATACGCTAATGTCGAAAAAATTTCAATCGGCTACATGCAAGCTGGGGCAAGTGCCCTCTCCGTCTTAACAGATAAATTATTTTTTGGCGGTTCATCGGAAGATTTAAGCATTGCCCGAAAATTTAATTTCTGCCCGATTTTAAGAAAAGAGTTTATTATTGATGAATATCAAATTTTCGAATCCAAATCAATTGGTGCTGATGCTATTCTATTAATTGCTGCCATTTTAACTAAAGAACAAATTATTCAGTTTACGGATCTTGCACAATTATTGGGAATGGAGGTTTTATTGGAGTT
>JANXRU010000189.1 GCA_025356715.1 Bacteroidota bacterium | reverse complement strand
TATCAAAAACCCTAAATATCGTCCGCCATTTGGGAATGAAGAAAGAATGATTGGAGACATTGTAGCTCGACCAATAGACAAACGAGAGCATTATGTAAAACGTTGTGTAGCTATACCAGGAAATAAATTAGAAATAAAAGATGGGGAATTATTTATTGATGATAAACTAAGCCCTATGCCTAAAGACGCACAACATCATTATTTTGTAAAATGCAAAGCAGCTATTTTTAACCTTAAAACATTAGATAATTATGATATTTATTGTGATGAAGCCAGTATAATTAGTTTATATTCATATGAAAACGGGAAATCCGTTTTAAATTATTCGTCTATAGGTTCCGATAATGGGCATCCCGAAGATGCTTTTTTAAATGAATATAAAAATACCTTAAGTACAGGTGATACCATATTATATAATCTGAACTTAACGGTTGAAAAAGCTGAACTACTAAAAAGCTTACCAGAAGTTTATTCGGTAAAAAGAGAGATAAAGCCTAAAGGATTAGGTGAAGAATCTGTTTTCCCTCACAGCCCAAGTTATGCTTGGAACAACGATAACTTCGGGCCACTTACCTTACCAAGCGAAGGTATGACTGTTAAAATTGATACCGGAAATATTTGCTTGTACGAAAAAATGTTAAGTACTTATGATGACGGAATACATCACATTACAAAATCAGGCGCTCAGGTATTATATGATGGCGCTCCTATTACTTCTTACACATTTAAACAAGGTTATTATTGGATGATGGGAGATAATCGTCACAATTCAGCTGATAGTAGAAGCTGGGGAGTTGTTCCTTTTGATCATGTAGTTGGTCGGCCAGTATTTGTTTGGTTTAGCATGAAAGATCCTGCAAAAAACCCTATTAGCGGTAAATCAATTTTAGGTTCGTTAACTAAAAATTCTCACGATGGTAAATTCCGTTGGGAACGCTTCATGTGCTATGTAGGTCAAGATGGCCTCGTATCATGGAAAATCCCCGTAGCATTGTTTGCTTTGCTGGCTTTTGGTTACAATTATTGGAGTAAAAAACGTCGAGAAAAAGCAGAAAAAAAGAAATAAAAAGCTTCATTTTCTTTGTACTTTTTTTAGCGCATATTTCCATATAATTAGTAAATAAATAGTATTTTAGGCAACTGATTTAAAACTTTAAACCACTAAAAATATATGGAACAAACTGCTATTCAAAAAGGTCACCCAAAAGGATTATATGTTTTATTTGTTACCGAATTTTGGGAACGCTTTAGTTATTATGGTATGCGTGCCATTTTTGTACTTTATATGACAAAAAGCTTATTACTTGAAAAATCTTTAGCAAGTAATATTTATGGTAGTTACACAGGATTAGTTTATTTAACTCCCCTCATTGGTGGTTATGTTGCAGATCGATACTGGGGCAATAGAAAATCTATTTTTGTTGGTGGTATTTTAATGGCTCTGGGTCAATTTTTAATGTTCATTTCGGCAAGTATGTCGCACAATGACGATAAGGGTTTCGCAATTACTTTAATGTGGACAGGTTTATCTTTTTTAATTTTCGGAAACGGTTTTTTTAAGCCAAATATTTCTACCATGGTTGGTCAGTTATACGAAACTAGTGATAGCAGAAAAGACGCAGCTTATACTATTTTTTATATGGGAATTAATGCAGGTGCCTTTATTGCTCCTCTAATTTGTGGTTACTTAGGAGAAAATGTTGATTTCAAATGGGGATTTTTATCCGCAGGAATGGGTATGATTGTAAGTTTAATTATTTTTTATCTTACAAAAAACAAATACGTTGTTGGGCCAGATGGCTCTCAACTGGGAGTTGGCCCAAACAAAGCGGCTGATAAAAACATAGACGGAAGTAAAGATGCCGCATTTAGTTCATTACAATTAAGCATTTTAATTGGTGGGATAATAATTGCCTTCACTTCTATTCACTTTGGATTTGGGGTTGATGTTTGGGGTTCGTTAATTTATGGGATGACTCTAGTGGTGCCTTTTGTAATAATTACAGATAAATCATTAAGTAAAATCGAAAAATCTAGATTATGGGTTATTATTTTGATTATGATTTTTGTAATTTTCTTTTGGATGTGTTTTGAACAAGCAGGAGCATCACTTACTTTCTTTGCAGAAGAACAAACGAATAGAAGTATTTTTGGGTGGATAATGCCGGCAAGTTATTTTCAAAGTTTTAACGCAGGCTTCATTATTATTTTAGCGCCAATTTTAAGTGCTATGTGGGTATGGTTAGCTAAAAAAGGAGTAAATCCTGCAGCACCTTACAAACAATCGTTAGGATTAGGTTTTTTAGCAATAGGCTTTTTATTAATTGCCTTTGGTTCTAAATCAATTCCTGCAACGGGTGCAAGTATTTTCTTCTTAACAGGATTATATTTCATACATACAATTGGTGAATTATTTTTAAGCCCAATTGGATTATCAATGGTAAATAAATTAACACCTGCGCGATTTACTTCATTAATGATGGGTGTATGGTTTTTAGCAATTGCAACTGGAAATAAATTAGCAGGAACAATGAGTTCCTTATATCCAGATGCTAAAGCAACAACTCATCCAAGTGTTTTAGGCTTTGAAATATCTGATTTGTACTCTTATTTTATACTGTTTGTATTTTTCTCAGGCATTGCTGCCATATTATTATTTTTTCTTTGTAAGAAATTAGAGAAAATGATGCATGGTGTAAAATAAATTTAATAACACTCGCTAAATTAAAAACGTAGTGAATGTTTTCACAAACCCCTAATAAACCTTATCAATATCAACGGTTTATTAGGGGTTTTTAATACAAAAAATATGGCAGTAACTGTATCACAGGACATACAAGAAATACAAAATTTTAAAGGTAAATATCCCAAACAATTGTGGTACTTGTTTTTTAGTGAGATGTGGGAACGCTTTAGTTTCTATGGAATGCGAGGGATGCTCGTGTTTTTTATGGTTAACCAATTAAAGCTAGATGAAGTTACTTCAAATTTGCAATATGGCGCCACACAAGCTTTCGTATATGCATTTACTTTTGTTGGCGGATTACTGGCTGATAAAATTTTAGGCCTTCGTAAATCGCTATTTTGGGGCGGAATATTAATGATAGTCGGTTCAGTTATTTTAGCAATAGATCCAAAGGAATTTTTCTTTTTGGGAATCGGATTTAATATCATTGGAACAGGTTTTTTTAAACCTACAATATCTACAACAGTTGGTAATTTATATAAATCGGGGGATAACCGAACAGATGCGGGTTTTTCCTTATTTTATGCTGGCGTAAATTTAGGTGCGTTATTAGGGGGCTTTTTGTGTATTAATATTGGTAAGCGTGTCATATTCGATACTATAATTCCTCAAGGATTGGAGTGGAATGTAGCCTTTGGTTTAGCTGCAATTGTAATGATGATAAGCTTATTAACCTTTGTTTGGACTAAAAAAAGCTTAGGCTCAATTGGAATTTCTCCATTATTAAACTTAGAAAACAAGAAGCGTAATTTATACGAGTATTTAACATATATAGCTTCGCTTTGCCTCGTTCCTATTATTATATTATTAGTATCAAACACTCAATACACGGATGTTTTTATGTATATTATAGGTCCCTGCTCTTTGTTTTATTTATTTTATGAGATGCGAAATTTTTCAATAACTGAAAATAAAAAATTAATTGCCGCATTAATATTTATTTTGTTTTCTATTTTCTTTTGGGCTTTTTTTGAACAGAGTGGCGGCTCCTTAAGTTTATTTGCATCTAATAATTTAAATAATTCAGTTATAGGCTTAACGTTAGATCCAAATGGAATAAACAATATATCAAATTCTGTTTTTGTAATCATATTTGCTGGATTAGTTGGATTGGTATGGGTTTGGATGAATAATAAAAAAATTGAGCCGAACACCATTGTCAAATTCGGGCTAGCCTTTTTGTTTTTAGCCGCTGGTTTTTATATTTTTTACTACACTAAATTTTTTGCTAGCCCTGATGGAAAAACATCTCTAAATGTATTTACGTTTGGTTGGTTTATTATCACTTTTGGTGAGTTATGCCTTTCGCCAATTGGGATGTCAATTATGACCAAACTTTCGCCTCAAAAAACACAAGCTGTTTTAATGGGTATGTGGTTTTTGGCAAGTGCGTATGGGCAATACTTTGCGGGTCTGTTAGGTGCCAACATCGCGCAAGCATCCGAACATGCTACTAATCTTGAAAAACTGACTATTTATGCTGATGGATATAAGCAATTAGCTATATATGCGCTTATTGCAGGTGTTTTATTAATTATCATTTCACCTTTAGTAAAAAAATTAATGGGAACCGTTAAGTAAGAATTTAACAGTTTTTGGCATCAATTTTGGATTGTTTGTAACACTATGTTTAACTGGAAAGATATATCAATGGCAGGAATAATTATCCTTGCTATTGTTTTTTATACTTGTAAAAAAAGTACTCTTCAAGCATCCATTAATTCTCCTGAAAATAAAGCCAGTAATTTTATTCAACAAGATGAAACTAATTACTCCTTTGCTTCTGAAAATACTTATACTGAGTTTTATGAAAATTCTCCAGTAAATTGGGTAACGTTTGACGAAGCATATAAAAAATGTAAAAAAAATCCACGCCCTATTATGGTAGATGTTTATACAACTTGGTGTGGTCCTTGTAAACTCATGAGTACTCAAACGTTTAATAACCCTCAAATTGCGGCCTACATCAACGAACATTATTACGCAGTAAAGTTTGATGCAGAAAGTAAAGATTCTGTCAAGTTTGATAAGTATGTTTTTGTTAGTACTGATAATTCTAATCCAAAAGCTCCCCATCAATTTGCTGCCTCAATTTTAGATAATCAATTAGCTTATCCGTCAATTGTGTTTTTAAATAATCAAATTCAACGATTGGATATTATCAAAGGCTTTATGAATGCCCCCACTTTTGAGCCCATCATTACATACTATGGTTCAGGCGATTACCAAAAAACGAAATGGGAAGACTTTAAGAAAGATTTTATAGTTACAATAAAATAATGACGATTTAATTTTAACTACTAAAAAAGCTGAATTTCAAATTAATGAAATTCAGCTCTCTATAGCTACATTTTATAATTATAACTGCTCTAATAATTTTTCTTTATATTTTTTAATTTGTGTTTTTAAAGCATCGCAGGTTAAGTCCACAGCTTCTTCAAACGATGCAGCTTGTTTTTTAGAAAACAATTCTTGCCCTTTGGCTAATAATTTTATTTCAACTAATTTATTATCACTCGTTGATGATTTATCTATACGCATAATAATTTCACAAGAAATTAAGCCCTCATGAAAAGTAGTAAGTTTTGTTACTCTTTCGTTAGCAAAATCAAGTAACTTTTTGTCGGCATCAAAATGCACAGATTGAATGTTCGTTGTCATAAGTAGTCCTCCTTGTTTTTGTGGTGTTAGTTTATATTTATGGTTAATTAAGAATCGCCTCTTGGATGGGCTTGTTGGTATGATTTTTTTAATTTATCAATGGTGTTATGTGTGTATACTTGTGTGGCACTTAAATTTGCATGGCCTAATAAATCCTTTACAGCATTAATATCTGCCCCATTATTAAGCAAATGAGTAGCAAAACTATGGCGTAAAATGTGTGGGCTTTTCTTTTGAATAGTAGTGATTTGCGAGAGATACTTTTTGACAGTTTTATAAACCGCTTGCTCGCTTAGTGTATTTCCTTTCTCGCTAACCAACAACATAGGGTTTGATAAGTTTAGTTCCTTTTTTACTTGTAAATAGCTTTCAAGGTTACGTTTTAATGCCAAAGAAATTGGAATAATTCGTTCTTTATTTCTTTTACCTAAAACTTTAATCGTAGCATTGAATAAATCTGTATTAATTTCCGTTAAATGAGTAAGCTCAGAACGCCTGATACCAGTTTGGTATAAGAGATCTAATATTAATTTATCCCTCACTCCTTTAAAGCCTTCTTCAAATTCTATTTCGGTAAATAAGTTTTCTAATTGATCCTCAGTAATAAATACAGGCAAGCGTTTAGGCGTTTTAGGTGCTGTAATTTTAGTCATAGGATTGACAGAAATTACTTGCTGTATTTGTAAGTATTTAAAAAATGATTTAAGCGTTGATAATTTTCGAGTTACGCTGCGAGGCTGAATTTTGAGTTCTAATAAATGAGCAACCCAACGCCTGATGTGCTGATAATTGATTTCCTCGGTTGGGAAAGTTACTTTTTCAGGAAAGATAAAACTGGTAAATTGAGATAGATCGTTTTGATAAGAAACCACCGTATGTGATGAGTACCTTTTTTCTGTACTTAAATAATTGAGGAAAGCTATTATATGAGTATCGAACATAAAAAACCTAAGAGTATAACGAATTTAGTTTTAAAATTCGAAATAAACTTAGGTTAATCGTTAATTTTATAAAAAACTGAAATTAATCAGCTAATCCTAACTGCATTTTTTGCTTATATACAGCTTTAATGCGAGTTTGTCTGTTAGTGATTGATGGTTTTTCGAAATTCTTACGAACACGTAATTGCTTAACAACACCTGTTTTTTCAAATTTTTTCTTAAACTTTTTTAAAGCTTTTTCAATGCTTTCTCCTTCTTTTACGGCTACTATTAACATTATATTTTTTGTATTAATTTTTAATTTGGGTTGCAAATATAGCGTGTAATACAGTAAAAACCAAATATTAATAACAATAAATTGTTTATTTGTTGCTATGAGGCGTTTTTTTGTCTTTTAACTAAAAAAACGCCCATTTTTAACCTCTAAATTTTATCTTTACCAGCTTAGTGAAACTATATTACATCATAATACTTATACTTAGTTTGAATGCATTATTTGGGCAAACTCAAAAAAGCCTAAATATTAGTAAGACCTCCGAAAAAATAACCATAGATGGTGTTTTAGATGAAAATGTATGGAAAATAAGTCAACCAGCAGATAATTTTTGGCAAAATTTCCCCTATGATACCTGTCAATCCAAAACTAAAACAGTTGCATATGTCACATATAATGAAACCTCTATTTTTGTTGCGGCTATTTGTTACGATTCATTACCTGGGAATTACGTTATTCAGTCTTTAAAGAGAGATTTTTCATATCCTGTAAGTGATGCATTTGTGGTTATGATCGATCCCTTTTCTGACAAGCAAAATGGCTTTAGTTTTGGCGTAAATCCATACGGAGTTCAGCGCGAAGGATTAATTGCGCAGGGAGGAATGCAAGGAGTTACAACTATTTGGGACAATAAATGGTATAGCGAAGTAAAAAGAAATGTTAATTCGTGGATAGTTGAGATGGAAATTCCTCTAAAATCACTACGTTACAAGCCCGATATTACTCAGTGGCGTATTAATTTTACACGAAATGACCTCAAAAGAAATGAGAATTCATGTTGGTGTAAGGTACCTAGACAGTATAATGTTGCTTGCTTAGCATTTACTGGTGATTTGAATTTAGAAAGTTGCCATAAAAAAGCAGGATCTAATGTATCTATTATTCCTTATATGATTGGCAAAGTAAGTAAAGATTATACTATACCAACTGACACAAAATATGAAGGAAACATTGGTGCTGATGCTAAAATTGCAGTGTCTTCTGCTCTCAATTTAGATTTAACTGTCAATCCAGATTTTTCGCAAGTAGATGTGGATAGACAAATAACAAATCTTACACGATTTAATTTATTTTTCCCAGAGCAACGCCAATTTTTTACAGAGAATAGTGATTTGTTTGCCAGTTTTGGTTTTAGGCAAATGCGGCCATTTTTTTCACGTCGCATCGGATTAGATAACGGTAATCAAATCCCCATACTAGGAGGAGCCCGCTTAAGTGGGAAGCCGAATAAAAATTGGAGAATTGGCGTGATGGATATTCAAACGGCCAAAACTAAAGTAAATAATAATGATGTATTTGCACAAAATTATTTTGTTGGGGCTGTTCAACGTAATGTTTTTAATCGATCAAATATCGCTTTATTATTTGTGAATAGGCAACAGTTTGATACAACAAATTATTCTGCAACCAATTTTAATAGGGTATTGGGTATAGATTATAATCTTGCAAGTGCAAATAATAAATGGAACGGGAAATTTTTTTTTCATCATTCTTTGTCAAATAAGAATAATGAAAATGCTTTTGCGCACGCCAGTTGGATAAGCTATGCAACACAAAAATGGAACATCAATTGGAACCATGAATACATGGATAAAAATTATAATGCGGAAACAGGCTTTACTCCAAGAATATTTCAGACGAATTACAGCACTGGCATTACAAATCGATATAGCTATTGGCGACTGGAACCAGGAATCAATTATTTTTTCTACCCAAAAAACTCTATTATAAATAAAATGGGTCCAAGCGTTTATATGGATTATTATGCAAACAAAAATTATACGACTACCGATATATTATTGATGGCTGGTTATGATTTGTTTTTTACTAATTCAGCCAGTATTTCTTTTGATTACCGAAATTTTTACACCAAATTAATTTACCCTACAGATGTTACATTTATTGGCAACACAGCCATTCCTGTAAATGAATATAAATATCAAGATATAGTATTATCTTTTAAAACCAATCAACGCAAAACACTCAATGGAGGAGCTGGAATAACTTATGGTTCATATTTTACAGGTACAAAATTATCTTATAATACAGATATCACATTTCGCAAACAACCTTATGGTAGTGTTGGTTTAAGTTACACGCACGATGAAATTCAAATGCCATATTTAACGAATAAAGTGTCGATAGATTTAATTAGTCCGCGTATCGAATTATCATTTACGCGTAGTTTATTTTTCACAACATTCTTGCAGTATAATAGTCAAATACATAATTTTAATATCAATGCTAGGTTTCAATGGCGATTTAAACCTATGAGCGATGTGTTTATTGTGTATTCAGATAATTATATATCGGATAATTTTGGTCAAAAAAACAAAGCATTAGTTGTGAAATTTGTTTATTGGCTTGGCATATAATAATTATAAAAATTATAAAAAGCCTACACGCAAATGATGATTAACATAGCTTAATAATTCGGTCAGATTTTATTGATTAGGCTAAAGCCCTTCATTAATAATGGTTTCATTACCCCCCCCACTTAAGTCGGGGGTATATTACAATCCAGTAATATCAAGGACTTTAGTCCCATTATTAAAAAAAATCACCTAACTGTTGATAGATAAAAATCATATTAACCATAAGAAATCAGCTATACGGTTACTGAGCATTTCGACAAACTCAATGGCCACCAATCGAAGTATCTGCGTTCCATTTGTTTTTTCATTGGCTGATTAGTTACCTTAGTTTTTATTTTTATATTTATGAATCATTTTTATATCCAATTTTAAATTATGTTTCTTTCAAATTTATTACGTAAAAAATCTGTTTCCTCAACAAATACTGATGACGGACATAGCCTTGGTTTACACAAAGTATTAACAGTTCGTGATTTAACTTTTTTCGGAATAGCGGCCATTATTGGCGCTGGAAGCTTTAGTAGTATTGGATCTGCGTGTTTTTCGGGTGGACCAGCCGTAATATTTTTATTTATTATTTGCGCCATTGCTTGCGGATTTACAGCTATGTGTTATGCCGAATTTGCAACACGTGTTCCTGCTTCAGGCTCTGCATATACATATGCGTACGTTTCCTTCGGAGAATTATCTGCATGGATAATAGGATGGGCCTTGTTAATGGAATATTCTATTGGAAATATTTATGTTGCATTTTCTTGGAGCGGTTATTTTGTAAATCTCATTGAAACATTAGGCATACACTTTCCAACATGGTTAACAAATAATTATTCTGATTCGCATCAAGCATTTTTAGATGGCGTAGCTGGAAAGTTAAGTCAGGCGTGGAATTCAGCTCCAAATGTTTTTGGTCTAAGAATTATTTTTGATTTACCCGCTGTGATGATTAATATTTTAGTGACTTGGCTAGTATATGTTGGCACTAAAGAATCTCGTAATGCAAGTAATATCATGGTGATGGTAAAATTAGCTATTATATTATTGGTGATTATTGTTGGAGCCATGTATGTAGATATTGATAATTGGACGCCATTTATGCCTAATCAATTTAGTGGAGTGATGGCAGGCGTTTCGGGTGTATTTTTCGCCTATATTGGATTTGATGCCGTATCAACGTTAGCAGAAGAAAGTAAAAATCCTCAACGCGATTTACCACGTGGTATGATTTATTCTTTAATTATTTGCACCGTTATTTTTATCATTCTAGCATTAGTATTAACAGGCATGGTTTCTTATACGGCTTTAAATGTTTCAGATCCTTTAGCTGAAGTGTTTGCTATCAAAGGCATTAAATGGATGTTATTTATTGTGTCTATTGCTGCGGTAGTTGCTATGACTAGTGTAATACTCGTATTTCAAATGGGGCAACCTCGTATTTGGATGGCAATGAGTAGAGATGGGTTATTACCACAAAAATTTGCCGAAATTCATCCTAAGTATAAAACACCAGCGTTTTCAACACTTGTAACTGGTTTAGTTGTTGGGATTCCTATATTTTTTGTAACACCAAAATTTGTTTTAGATTTTACAAGCATCGGAACGCTGTTTGCTTTTGTATTAGTATGTGGTGGAATACTAATGTTGCCAAGGAATATGGAAGCAAAAGAAAAGGGAAAGTTTAAAATGCCCTATATTAATGCAAAGTTTATTGTCCCTGCTATTACGATTGTTTTTTTAATTATTATTTTTTACAATAAAGTAAGCGGTATAACGAATGATGATTCGAGTTTGAACTATCCCATGATTATTTTTTATATCGTATGGATACTAATCGCTGCGTTATCATTTATAAAAAATTATTCGTTAATCCCCGTTTTAGGATTATTGTCTTGCTGTTATTTGCTTACAGGTATGGGCTGGACAAACTGGATGATGTTTTCAGTTTGGTTGGTAATTGGCTTAGTAGTGTACTTTATGTATGGGTATAAAAAAAGCAAGTTGAACATTAAATAGGGTTCTCTCAAAAAGTATTTTATTTTCTTCTTACTTTTTTCCTTGACGAAAAAAAGTAAGAAGAAAGTAAAACACGAATGCCAACTCGCCCAATTTACGCGTTCAAAAATACTTCATGCTATTTGCTGTAAAAATGTTCTTGCATTAATTTTAATCTTTTTTGATCAAACCCCTTATTAATGAAAGAATGTCATATATTCGAGTGAACCCTAAATAATGATTATTTCCATAAAACAAAAAATCCGTTTCAAAATTAAACTTTCGTATTTAGTTTAATTCCAAAACGGACTTTTGTAACAAATCTCAAAAAATCAATTATGCATTGGCTGCTTCTTCAGCTAAAATGGCAATAATTTTATCTTCTATTTCCTGAGCTAAATCAGGATTTTCGGCAAATAAACTTTTCACTGAATCACGTCCTTGTCCTAATTTAGTATCTTCATAACTAAACCATGAACCACTTTTTTTGATCACATTTTTCTCGACACCAATATCAATAATTTCACCAACTTTACTAATACCTTCTCCGAAAACGATATCAAATTCAGCCATACGGAATGGAGGTGCTAATTTGTTTTTAATCACTTTTACACGAGTTCTATTTCCTGTAACCACATCACCATCTTTAATTTGACTGATTCTTCTAATATCTAAACGAACAGATGCGTAGAATTTTAGAGCATTTCCACCGGTTGTAGTTTCTGGGTTACCAAACATAACTCCAATTTTTTCACGCAATTGGTTGATAAATAAACAGCAACAACCTGTTTTATTAATAGAACCTGTTAATTTACGCAATGCCTGACTCATTAATCGGGCTTGTAAACCCATGCGGCTATCGCCCATTTCACCTTCTATTTCAGCTTTTGGCGTTAATGCCGCTACAGAGTCAATTACAACGATATCCACAGCACCCGAACGAATTAAATTATCTGCAATTTCAAGCGCTTGTTCTCCGTTATCTGGTTGAGATATTAATAAACTTTTCGTGTCAACCCCTAATTTTTCAGCATAAGAACGATCAAAAGCATGTTCCGCATCAATAATAGCTGCAATACCACCAGCACGTTGCACACTTGCAATGGCATGTATTGCTAATGTTGTTTTACCTGACGATTCTGGTCCGTAAATTTCCACAACACGTCCACGAGGTAAACCACCAATACCTAAAGCAATATTTAACCCTAATGAACCTGTAGATATTGAATCCATTGGTTCTATAACGCTATCACCTAATTTCATGATAGTGCCTTTACCATAGGTTTTTTCTAATTTATCTAAGGTTAATTGTAGCGCTTTTAATTTTTCACTACTAGCAGCATTTCTACTAACTGCTTCAATCGTGTCTTCTGATGTTTTCTTTGCCATGATATTTATTTTTTATTAAGTTACAATTTAATGATTGAGCTTAAGGCTTTGTTTAAAACTTTTAATGCTCAAATTCTTTACAAATTTAAATGGAAATTAAAGCAATTGATTGCTATAAATTGTAGCATTAGTAAAAATAGCAGTATTTAAAGGGCTTAAGGAGATGTAAAAAATACAGTTACTAGCAAAAATAAATCAAAAAAAGCAGTTGCTGTGAAGGTTGATTTTGACTAATAACACTAAAAACAATATTTTTTTCTACAAAATGAAGTGTGAATTAAAAAAAAGTATATATTTGCAAACTGTTTTTACAAAAAGTATTAGTTTATCTAATAAAGTATGTGAAAAACGGGGTGTAGCGTAGCCCGGTATCGCGCCACGTTTGGGACGTGGAGGCCGTCAGTTCGAATCTGGCCACCCCGACAAAGCCTTTGCAATTGCAGAGGCTTTTTTATGATGTTTAAAGTATATATTTTATATAGTGATTCTCTAAAGAAATTTTACACAGGATTTACTAATGATATAGAGCAACGGCTTTTACTTCATAATGAAGGCAAAAACCATTTTTCTAAAAAAGGAATTCCATGGAGACTCATTAAATATTTTGACATTGAACTTAAATCCGACGCTTTAAAACTTGAAAAAATAATAAAGAAAAA
>JANXRU010000095.1 GCA_025356715.1 Bacteroidota bacterium | reverse complement strand
CATTATAACTATTTATAATTTACCTTCGCTCAGTCGTTTTATAATACAATGCTATTAAATGAAAAAAATTGCCCTATTTTGGTTTAGAAGAGATTTGCGTTTAAATGATAATGCGGGGCTTTACCATGCACTTAAAAGTGGGTGTAACGTATTGCCGATTTTTATTTTTGATAAAACGATCTTGGAAAAACTTCCAACTAAAAAAGATCAACGAGTCGATTTCATTCATCAAACACTAACTCAACTAAATGAGCAATTACAACAACATCAGTCTAGTCTGCTGGTATTACAAAGCAATCCTCTTAAAGCTTTTGAAGAGCTAACTAAGACTTACGTTATTGATGCTGTTTATACTAATCACGATTATGAGCCTCGTGCGATAGAACGAGATGAAAGCATTAAACAGTTTTTATCTAGCAAAGGCATTAATTTTATGACTTACAAAGACCAATGTGTTTTTGAAAAAGCGGAAGTAACAAAAGATGATGGGAAACCATACACTATTTTTACGCCTTATAGTAAAAAATGGAAAGCTAAACTCAATGCGTTTTATCTGGCATCGTATCCAACCGAAAAGTATTTTTCGGAATTTTATAAAACAGAATTTAAACAGATTCCGACATTAGAAGATATAGGTTTTAAAAAAACTAATTTAACTATACCTACTAAAACAATAAAAAAAGAATTACTCATTAAGTATAGTCTACAACGTGATTTTCCTTCGATACAAGGCACAACCATGCTTAGCGTACATTTGCGTTTTGGTACAGTTAGTATTAGAACGTTAGCTCGATCTGCGCAAGGGTTAAGCGAAACGTGGCTTAACGAATTGATATGGCGAGATTTTTATATGATGATTTTATTCCATTTTCCGCATGTGGTTAAAGGTGCTTTTAAACCAGCATACAATAACATTGTATGGCGTAACAATGAGCAAGAATTTAAAGCTTGGTGCGATGGAAAAACTGGTTACCCTATAATTGATGCTGGTATGCGACAATTAAACGCAACGGGTTTTATGCACAATAGAGTTCGAATGATTGTGGCAAGTTTTTTAGTAAAGGATTTATTAATAGATTGGCGTTGGGGCGAAGCCTATTTTGCCGATAAATTGCTTGATTTTGATTTGAGTGCGAATAATGGTGGTTGGCAATGGGCAGCAGGTAGTGGTTGTGATGCTGCTCCTTATTTTCGAATTTTTAATCCGACCGCGCAAACGATTAAATTTGATAAAGAATTACAATACATCAATTCATGGATTCCTGAACTAAACTCTTGCCAATACCCTACACCTATTGTTGATCATGCGCAAGCCCGCACCAGAACATTAAAGGCATATAAAGAGGCGTTGCGGTGAATTTAATGATTTAACCAAGTCTTTCTATAGAGCTCATTCGAATCATAATCATGAGCTTGCTTTTCTATATTAAAATAGCGGTTGCCCCTTGGGTCATTGCCAACGCCAGCCAAATAAGCCCAATTTCCCCAATTGCTGCAAACATCGTAATCTATTAATTGTTGTTCAAAATAAGCTGCGCCAAATCGCCAATCGAGCTTTAAATCATTTACCAAAAAACTCGCTACGTTTTGTCTTCCACGATTACTCATAAAGCCTGTATATTTTAATTCAAGCATATTAGAGTCTATAAAATCAACACCTGTTTGTCCATTTATCCATTTCTGCAAAATTTCTGGACTATGCGTTTTTAAATTAGATTCAACTGCTTTTATACCAGCTTGTAAAAAAAAACTATTACGGTGTTTCTTTATCATAAATCTAAAATAATCGCGCCACAATAATTCAAATACTAACCAATATGTAGATTCATTTTCGCCATAAACCGATTCGTATTTTTTTAGTTCATAATAAATTTCGCGTGGCGATAAACAACCATTTGCCAACCATGCTGAAAATTTTGTAGAATAATTAGCTCCAATTAATCCGTTGCGAGTTTCTTTATACGATGATATCGCTTTTGTTTTAGTAAAATAATGATGCAAACGTTTATAGCCTTCGCTTTCCCCACCTTTAAAATCAATAACCTGTCGAGTATCTTTAATGGTTGGTGTTAATCCAAGTTGTTGCAAGCTGGGGAGTTCCCATTGTTTTATTTTGGGTGATATGATCTGTTTTGGTGCATCAAATATGGGTCTAATACTGGATTCCTTTTCTACTTTTTTTCTAAAGTTTGTAAAAATATTTGGTATATCTTTAATTGAAAAAGGTAAATCTACCGCATGATATAACGTGCTTGTGCTATATGTTTCTAGCGTACAATTTATTTCCCATAATTTTTTTTCAACAACAGCTTCTGTGTTTTTTTCATCGTGTGCTACTTCTTTTTTGGCAAACACTTTTTGTGCACCAAAGTATGCCGCAACTTTGGTTATCTCTTGAGCTGCATTACCTCGCATAATTAATAATCCGGAATCTAACTCTCGTAAATGTTTGTCTAGGCCTTGTAAGGATTCTAATAAAAATTGGGCTCTAAAATTTCCTGTTTTTAAAAAATTAAATTCACTAGTTTTATAATGATCATCTTCAAAACAATATACGGGTATTATCTCGTCGCTTTGCGCAATGGCTTGTACAAGAGTTTCATTGTCGTGCAAACGTAAGTCGGTTTTAAACCAAACAATAGACCTCTTCATATTATAATGTATCAATATTAGTTAAATAAAATTCAGCTTGTTGTAATAAATCAGATTTAACATCTGGTGTCATGCGTCGCCAAACATTATACATCATACCAATGCGTGGATTTTTAGCTAATTTATCTTCGTGTTTATCATAAAAATTCCAATACAAACTATTAAAGGGGCAAGCCCTATCACCTATTTTCACTGATTTTTTATAATAGCATGTGCCACAATAATGGCTCATTTTATCGATATAAGAAGCAGAGCTTACATACGGTTTTGTACCTATAATACCACCATCTGCAAACTGACTCATGCCCCTTGTATTGGTAATTTCAACCCAATCAAGAGCATCTATATAAATACCTAAATACCATTTATCTACTTCATCAGGATGCACACCAGCTAATAAGGCGAAGTTGCCCGTTACCATTAATCGTTGTATATGATGAGCGTATGCATAGTTAAGAGATTGTTTAATAGTATGACTTAAACATTTCATTTTTGTTTCTCCTGTCCAATACCATTTTGGTAATTTTTCGGTATGATTAAAAAAATTCATGCTTTCAAATTCGGGCATTTTTAACCAATAAATTCCACGCATATATTCACGCCAACCCAATATTTGTCGCACAAAACCTTCGAGTTGATTGATTTCAATTTCGTTAGGTCTTGCTTCCCACTCGACAATGGCTCGGCTAATAACTTCTTTTGGCGATAATAATTTTATATTCATAGAAAAGGATAATCTCGAGTGGTACAGCGACCATTCGTTGGGAGTCATTGCATCCTCGTATGTGCCAAATAATGGGAGGCATTCTTGTACAAAAAACTCAAGTAACTGTAATGATTGTGTTCGGTTAATTGGCCATACAAAATTTTTAGAATCTATGTTCCCAATTGTTTTAATGTTTTGTTTTTTAATTTCATGTACAATGGCCGTCACATCATTATCGAAAACTAAAGGCGATGTGCAGATATGATTAGCAGGTAATTTTTTTCGATTATCTTTATCGTAGTTCCATTGCCCTGTTAGTGGATTGTTTCCATCCATTAGGATATGATGCTTTTTTCGCAATGCTCGATAAAAACTTTCCATCAAATACATTTTTTTTCCTTCAAAAAAAGCACCAAGTTCATGGCGCGTAGTTAAAAAATGTTCGCTATCTGTTGCACTATTTTCTATGACAAGTGTTTTGCAAAAAACTTTTAAGTGGGTGTTTACTCTATATTCGTCTGGAAATTGATATTCAAAATGAGTAAATTTTTCTTTTAAAATCAATGCAGATAAATTTTTATCAAAGGCTTGTAAATTGTGTTTATCATTAAGATAAATATATACGACTTGGTGTTTTTTTTGTAACAACTCGTATGCAAATTGCTGCATAGCGGCAAAAAAGCCAACAACTTTTTGTATGTGATGTGTCGCATAATCTGTTTCTGTTCTAATTTCCATTAGCACATAAGTAACTGATTTATCAACGCTTTTAAACCAACTATGTTGGCTATTGAGTTGATCTCCCAAAATTAAACGAAGTGTTTTTTTAGTGCTCATGTTATCTTTTTTTAGTTGTTTTACACCTGTCGCTGCAGTATTTGACATCGTTCCAATTTTTATCCCACTTTTTTCTCCACGTAAATGGCAAGTTGCAAACCAAGCAAATTTTAGAAGGTAGATTTTGTTTTTTTACGCCTTTCATGTGTAGATATTATTATTTTTAGTTGTCACATGGTATAGCCAGTTTATCTTTGTGTTTAATAAAAACGACAATTTCATGTATTGATGTTATTTTTTTATAACGATAGCGATCAGGATGTGTTTCGGTAAATATTTTTTCACTCATTTTCAGGCACTTCACAATTAACCATAACAATATGCTCCCAGTTAGCTTCTGAAAAAGTTGTCATCGTTTTTTAATATTAGTTTAACCACCACAAACTATTATTTAATACTGTAGCGAACGAAACCCACATTAAATAAGGGATTTGAAGGTATGCGGCTGTTGTATTTATTTTTTTAAATAGGATAATCATACTTAAAATAGCTACCCACATGATGCAAATTTCTATTAAAGCAATGCCTAATAAATGAAAATTAAAAAAGATAAAACTCCACCCAAAATTTAAAAATAGTTGAATATAAAAAACACGAATGGCTTTTTTTCTTGCTAAGGATTTTGGCATTTGTAAAATCATAAAAAAAGAAATTCCCATAATAACATAAAGGGTTCTCCAAACTGGCGCAAACAAATAATTGGGAGGATTGAAACAAGGTTTATTTAAGGTAACGTACCAAGTACCAATGTTGCTGGCAGTTGCAAATCCAGAAAAAGCGCCTACTAACAAAGGGAGGGCTATACAATAAATGAGGGTTAAGTAACGATTCATTTTTTTATTTTTTTTATTAAGTGTGATTTTGGATTATTAGCATGTTTTTTTAGGATGCGTTGCCCTTCTGCTTTTATTAAATCTGTTTTTCGGTATTGCCAAACTAAGTCGCTTGCATATTTTCGTGTAGCATCAATATCTACAATGGGTGCAGGATAATTAATGCCAATTTCGCAACTGTATAGCTGTTGTTCTATCAAAGATAATTTCCATGGCTCATGTATTAAATACGCTGGAATGTTTGCTAATTCGGGTAACCATTGTTTAATAAATAATCCTTCGGTATCGTGGTCTTCCGAATTTTTTATTGGGTTATAAATACGAATGGTGTTAATGCCTGTAACTCCGCTTTGCATTTGCAGTTGCGGATAATGTATACCGGGCTCGTAATCTAAAAACTGTTTGGCTAAAAAATGTAGTTCACGCCAATCTTGCCACAAATTAAATACAAAAAAAGAAACTACCATGGCACGCATTCTAAAATTGATATAGCCTGTTGCTACCAAACATCGCATACAAGCATCTACCAAAGGAACGCCCGTTTTGCCTTGTTGCCAAGCCATAATGTAGGTTTCATTTTTGGGTTTAATTAATTGGTCGTAAGCACGATTTACGTTTTCAAATTCCATGCGGCACTCATCTTCAAATTTTTGCATAAAGTGACAGTGCCATATTAAACGAGATTTAAAATTAGCTAAGACTCTTTTATGAGTTGCGGTATGGCAATGTTGTTGTGTGTATAAATAAACCATACGCATACTAATATTACCGTAAGTTAAGTAGGGTGATAATCGGCTACAACCTCTACGACTCAGTAAAGGTTTTGAAATATGCGAACTATAATTAATACATCTATCTTTAATAAAACTCTGTAAGTATTTCCAAGCCAACGTTTCGCCACCTTGTTGAAAATTTTTATTTGGCGTCATTATTTCGGTTGATAAATTTTCTCCTTTTATTTTCGCATAAAGTATCTCGTCTATCTTCAGTATTTTCCAATTAGTTTCATCTACCATTTTTGGATGCTCTGTCATCGTTTGAAACCACAGCTGCTCCCAATGTTGTCTTGTTTTTAATTTTCGAATAACTCCATGTAACTGCGATTCTTTCCAATTAATATTGTTGTATTTACAAAATGCTTGAACGGAAATATCTCTATTATAGCTTATTTTATTGCCAATTTCCTGATGAGAAAAAATAGTTTGTATGCTGTAATGTTCTTCAATAGCTTTAAATACAGGAAGTATCTCGTTATGAAAAACATATAATTGTGCCTTTAAATTATTTAATTTACTTTGCATATCCTTGAGCGATTCGTAAACAAAACGCCAATGCCTTGTGTCACTATCATCATAAGTCATTAGCGATGGCTCAAAACAGTAAAGTAATAGTACTGGAATGTTTTGTTGTTGCGCTAAATAAAGTGGCTCATGATCTGTAAAACGTAAATCGCGTTTAAACCAAACTATATTTATTTCTTGTTTTAACACGTTCTTTACACTATTTCTGTAAGTGGTATATTCGGTTTTGCATAACTTAATCGTGCAATTTTTTTTGTGCGATGATAACTGTCTAACCCGCTACAGGTGATTGTTTCTGCCTTTTCAATATCAATAAATCCATCATCACCTATACAATCTGTAGGAACAGATACCAATTTAATTTTTGCAATAAGCATGATTGTTCCATTTTCTTGAATATCTATTTTTTGTATAAAATTGGCGCTCATTTTTATATAACTTTCCTTTACAAAGGGAGCGTAAAAACCAGTTTTATTTTCTTCTAATAAATGCGTAGCGCCAAATTCACTGATATCATTGCCATAACGAGCAGATGTTTGATGTGCTTGTTTGTAAAATTCTTCGCGAACATGATTTACCGTAAACTCTCCTGTTTCTAATATATTACTTAAGGTATGTCTTTCAACCGAATCGGGACGAATTATAAATCCAAGCAACGGCGGATTAGCTCCAATATGAAACAACGAACTAAACACCGCTAAATTACTGACGCCATCTTTACTTCGTGTGCCAATTAAAACTAAACTTTTAAAGCCTCCCAAGGAATTGATAAACGCAACTCTATATCGGGGTTCAAAATTTAGTATGTCTTTTAAATTAATGTCTTTAGTGATCATTTTAATTAATTATAATGTTAAAGCTCCCATGCCACCATCTACAGCTAGTATTTGACCTGTAATCCATGATGATTTTTCGGTTAATAGAAATGAAATTGCTTCCGCTAATTCATTGGCTGTTCCTACTTTTTTTAATGGATTTCTTTTTACGGAAGCTTCCATTTTTTCAGGAGTGTTTGTAAATCTATCAGCTAATGGCGTGACGGTTAATGATGGCGCAACGGTATTTACCCTAATGTTTGGCGCTAACTCAGCAGCCAATGCTTTAGTTAATCCTTCAATTGCGCCTTTAGCCATAGCGATTGATGAATGAAATGGCATGCCTGTTTGAACAGCTACAGTACTCATTAATACAATGGATGCTTTTGCGCTTAATTTTAATTGCGGCAAATAATATTGAATAACCTGAACAGCACCTAAAGCGTTAATTTCATAATCCTTTATAAACTCTGAGGTTGTTAGCCTATGAAAGGGTTTTAAATTAATTGTCCCAGGGAAATAAACAATACCATCTATGGCGGTATCTAGTTTGGGAAAATAGGCCGTTTCATATTTTTCTACTTGATAGCAAAAGTTGTAGTGATCATTGTTTTTTTTAGTGGAGATTCCAATGACGGTATTCCCATTTGCCTTTAACAATTTACAGGTTTCAATAGCCATAGCGCTAGATGCGCCTGCTAATAAATAAGTGTTACTCATTTTGTGTTTCGTTTAGATATTTTATTTGATGTAATCGATCGTTGTAAAGAACATTTAAATCTGTTAATAGAATCAATTCTTTTTTTAGCATGTTTGGTATTACAGTTTTGAACTCGATTCCTCCATAATATATAGCTACTAAATTTTAATGATTTTTTCATTAAAGCTTTTACTTTATTTTCACTTATGCCGAACTGATTTTTAATAGCATCAAATGGCGTCCGGTCTTCCCATGCCATTTCTATTATTCTATTGATATCAATATCTGATAAATTCATAGCTGAATTTACATTCACATCTTCTACATCCATGTATGCCATAGGCGAGGGTAAATCACTGTAATAACAATAAGTGTTTTCAGTTGTTGTCATTATTAGGTATTAAATATTTTTTCTACCACTTTAAATCGATAATCAAATACCTGTTGTAATTGTTTTTTTACAAATAATTCATTTCCTAATTTGCCAAGTATTCCTAAGGGTAATTGGTAGTGTATTAAATCAAGCATTTCTACCCCACCATTTATTGGTTTTAAAGAATGTTTGTGATGCCAAAACTTATAAGGCCCAAAACGTTGCTCATCCACAAAAAACTGAAGCTCTTGAACGTGTGTGATTTCGGTAACCCAGTGTAGTTTAATTCCCAACAATGGTTTTACATAATATTCTATAATCTGTCCTTGATACATTTTTCCGTCTCCTAAATCGGATAACACTTCAAATTGCATATACTCTGGCGTAATGGCGGCAAGGTTTTTCGGCGAACTCATAAATTCCCATACCGTATTAATATCGCTTTTAATAAATTGTTTTGTTTGTATGGTGTGTAACATGACTTTAATTTTGTTTAACAAATATATGTAAAAGTTAAACAAATACAATTATATTTGTAAATAAATTACTTAAATATTAAAATCATGGGAAATGAAGTTATAGAAACGAAGGCGTTGTTAAATAAAAAGAACATAAACTTAAGCGAAGCATCCATTGATGAAATTGGCGATGAACATATCTCTACAAGTATTGATACGCCACTATTACCTAACGCGTTCGATGTGAGTGATGACGATAAAATAACGAAGATCGAATTTCATTTTAAACAAATAATGGAGACTATGGGTTTAGATTTGAGTGACGATAGTTTAAAAGGTACGCCTAAACGAGTTGCAAAAATGTATATTCAAGAGATTTTTAGTGGATTAAATCCAGCAAATAAACCAAAAATTGCTTTGTTTGAAAACAAGTACCAATACAATCAAATGTTAGTAGAAAAAGATATTACGTTTTATAGTAACTGCGAGCATCATTTTGTGCCTATATTTGGGAAGGCTCATTTAGCGTATATTTCATCAGGTAAAGTAATAGGATTATCAAAACTAAACAGGATAGTGAATTATTTTGCCAAGCGTCCACAAGTGCAGGAGCGATTAACGATGCAAATTGCAAATGAGTTGCAGAACATTCTAGAAACAGAAGATGTGGCTGTGCTATTAGACGCTAAACATTTGTGCGTATCATCAAGAGGGATAAAAGATAATAGTTCTGCCACCGTAAGTTCTTTTTATGGCGGGAAATTTAACACAGAAGCAGTAAAGCAAGAGTTTTTAAAATACATACACTTAAATACAAATTACTAATGTTTATAAATCCTATCGATAAAGATAAAGTTGCCGAAAACCCAGGTTTATTAGCTTATCCACACCATATAGGCAGTATTAGTGTAAGGCCCGAAGATGTTGGTAAATTAAAATCAAGGGCCTTATCTGCTATGCATGATCAAACTAATAGACAATTATTGCAACTACAAAAACAGGCAGAGTTATTGGCTCAACAAGCATTCGATATAAAAAAACGAGTTGAAATAAGTGAAAAAATATATACAGCCACAATGTTTTTTGAGCCATTTGTTGGGAGTGACTATTATTTATATGAACAAGATGGAATCTATAAGCTAATGATGATTGCTCCTGATGAATGGGGGAAACTAAAAAAAGAGAATCTAATTTTCATAAGCGCTGTAAGGTTATTAAGTGACCATACTTGGGAAATAATAAATACAACTGTATGAGTAAAGAATACGTTATATTAGTTGATGAACACGATAATGAATTAGGTGTGATGGAAAAAATGCAAGCCCATATTGAAGGTAAATTGCATCGTGCTATTTCTATTGTTATCGTCAATTCACAAAAAAAACTATTACTTCAACAACGCGCGCATCACAAATATCATTCAGCAGGTTTATGGACAAATACTTGTTGCACTCATCCCAAACAAGGCGAAACATCAGAAACAACAGCACGTAGAAGACTGAACGAAGAAATGGGGATGACTTGCGAATTGGAATATAAATTCAGTTTTATATATCACACAATATTGCCTAATCAATTAATCGAATATGAATTGGATTACGTTTACCTGGGTAAATGCAATACACTTCCTTTAATTAATCCTGACGAGGTTGTTGCCTATCGCTATGCATCGGTTGATGAAATAGAAAAGGATTTGTTAGAAAAATCAAACAACTATACCGTTTGGTTTAAATTAATTTTTGATAAAATAAAACATAGCATATAAAAGAAATGAAAGCCTCTACTATTCATACTGTTTTAATTACTGGATACAGTGGATTACTTGCTCGACACATATCTACCTACTTATCAAAAAAAGGATTTTTAATAAAAGGATTAACGCAAAACAAAAAACACTTATCTGAATCCGTTTTTTATTGGAATGTTAATGAAAAACAAATTGACAAACGGGCAATAGAAAATATAGATTACATTATTCATTTAGCAGGAACTGGTATTGTTGACAAACGATGGAATACCAAAAGAAAAAAAGAAATTATTGATAGTAGAGTTAACAGTTCTTTGTTTTTAGCTCAAAGTCTTAAAGAAAAAAACACTAAAATCAAAGCACTAATTGGGACTTCTGCTATTGGTTATTATGGCGCAATAACGAGTGAAAAGGTTTTTACAGAAAAAGATAATGCAGGAAAAGATTTTTTAGGTGAATGCTGTTTTCAATGGGAAAAATCTTACCAAGCATTTAATGAATTTACTGATAGAGTAATCATACTTAGATTGCCTACCGTTCTTAGTAAAGATGGCGGCGCTTTGCAAAAAATAACACCAATTGTAAAACTAGGGCTCGCTTCTCCATTAGGAAGTGGCAAACAATATATGCCAATTGTTGGTATTGATGATTTAGTTAGGTTGTATGAATTTACTATCAGAAATACAGACCTTGAAGGAACGTTTAATGCAAATTCACCTTACGATATAACAAATAAAGATTTAATGATTGGGTTAGCCAACATACTAAATAAACCATTTTTTATGCCATCTGTTCCATCATTTATTTTAAAAGCCATATATGGAGAATTGGCATGTGTTTTATTAGAAGGCTCAAGAGTCAGTTCTGATAAAATAAGAAACGAAGGCTTTACATTTACTCATACTTCGTTAGAAAGTATGCTTCAAAATTGACGCTACTAATTTGTAGTTTAAATGTATTATCTTAACATAACATCATCAATCTATTTACAAATCATTTGGAGTTTTTAAAATACTGATTGAATGGGTTTTTTCAAAAGGTAACAACAAATCAATTCGTCCAGCAACTAAAAATTTAATTTTTTTGGCTTGAATTAATTTGAAAACACTTTTTTGATTAAATAATTCCATACTCAAATTTGAGACAATCATCGTTACTAAATGAGTGGGCTTAATTTCAAGTATAGCCGCTTCTATGTTTTGAAAAGGTACATTTTGACCTAGATAAATAGTTTTAATGCCTTTAGCACGCAATATATAATTTGAAAACAACAATCCTATTTCATGAAATTCATTTTCTGGTAAAAAAAGCAAATAAGTGTATTTTGATGTTTTATAGGGTAAATTATCTAATAACGAATGTAATTTTTGCTTTATCAAATGAGAAGCAAAATGCTCTTGAAACGGCATTGTATTATTGATAATCCAAAGTAATCCAACTTTATTTAAAAAAGGATAAATAACGTTTATCATCGCATCAAAAACGCCAAATTTTAAAATAGCATTTGAAATCACTTTTTCAAAATTAATTTCATTAAACTCAAGCATCGCTATAGTCAAATCATTTACGAAAGCTTCATTGACAGGCTTTTTGTCACTATCGCAAATTAAAAGAATGTGCTTTTTAATTTCTGTTAAAGAAAGTTGTGCAATTTTTGATATTTTAAAACCATGATTAATGAGCGTAGATACATTGAGAATTTTTTTCAATTGTTGATCGTCATAAAATCTAATATTCGTATCCGAACGGTGCGGTTCAATTAAATTATAACGCTTTTCCCAAATGCGTATCGTATGGGCTTTTATACCTGTTAATTGTTCTAAATCTGAAATTTGATAAAATGACATTGTTTAACTAATTTTAAACAAAGATAAACAAAAAAATAGTTTTAAAAAAGCGTTTTTTTATATAAATCAACTTCATTAATTACTGACAAATATAAAATAATATGAGAAAATAAATCTATCCCGCCCAACCATCTCTATCTAAACTTCTATATTGAATGGCTTCAGCAATATGATTTGTTTGGATTACCTCTGAATTATCTAAATCAGCTATTGTTCTTGCAACTTTCAAAATTCTATCATAAGCCCTTGCCGATAAGCCCAGCCTTTCCATAGCGGTTTTTAACAACGCATTACTTGCATCATCCAAGTTGCAGTAGGTGCGTAAATCTTTAGTTCGCATTTGCGCATTACAATATACACCATCCGTTGCCTTAAAGCGATTTGTTTGAATTGCTCTCGCTTTAATAACTCTTGCCCTAATTTCTTTACTAGTTTCTGAATGTTGAATTTTATTAAGTTCACTGAAAGGTACGGGTGTTACTTCCACATGTAAATCAATTCGATCTAAAAGTGGTCCTGAAATTTTATTCAAATATTTTTGAACTATACCAGGAGCACATACACAGTCTTTTTCAGGATGATTGTAGTAGCCACATGGGCAAGGATTCATGCTTGCCATTAACATAAAACTTGCTGGGTACTCTACGCTGAAGCGGGCACGTGAAATAGTTACAACTCTGTCCTCTAATGGTTGACGCATCACTTCAAGAACTGTCCTTTTAAATTCAGGTAATTCATCTAAAAATAAAACGCCATTATGAGCTAATGAAATTTCGCCTGGCTGCGCATTCATTCCTCCCCCAACTAATGCAACATCGCTTATCGTATGGTGTGGGCTACGAAAAGGTCGTTTAGTAACAAGCCCCATCGTTTTACTTGTACGCCCAGCAACACTGTGTATTTTAGTTGTTTCTAATGCTTCATCTAAAGTAAGTGGTGGTAAAATAGAAGGCATCCGTTTGCTTAACATTGTTTTTCCGGCACCTGGCGGGCCAATCAAAATAACATTATGCCCACCTGAAGCTGAAATTTCTAAAGCTCTTTTAATGTTTTCTTGGCCTTTTACATCCGAAAAATCATATTCAAAATCATCTAATCGTGTCAGAAATTCATCTTCAATATTAATCGTTGTTTTTTCTAAATGAAGCGTTCCATTAAAAAAATCAATTACTTGTTTAATATTAGTAACCCCATATATATCTAAACCATCAACAACAGCTGCTTCTTTAGCGTTTTCAATTGGTAGTATTAGCCCTTTAAACCCTTCTTGCTTTGCTTTTATGGCAATAGGTAAGGTTCCTTTGATAGGGCGCAACTCTCCATCAAGCGATAATTCGCCCATGATAATATATTGAGAAACTTCTTCAGATAAAATTTGTTCAGAAGCAGCTAAAATGCCCACTGCAATCGTTAAATCGTATGCCGAGCCTTCTTTACGAATATCTGCTGGAGCCATGTTAACAGTGATTTGCTTGCCTGGAATTTTTAATCCGTTATTTTTTAAAGCTGCATCAATCCTTTGATGACTTTCTTTAACGGCACTATCAGGCAACCCTACTAAATAAAAATTTATTCCTTGTCCAATGTTTACCTCTACTGTTACGGTGGTAGCAGTAATGCCGTGCACGGCACTTCCATACGTTTTTACTAACATGCTTATTTATTTTCAGCAAAATAACAACAAAAACAAGCACAGTACTGCTACAAATTATAGCATTCGTGTTTTTAGCATAATTAACAGGGGTTTATAAGGCTAAAGAAGATTTTTTTTTATTGCATTAGCAATAGATTCAAACTCTTCTTTAGAAAATATTAACTTAGAATTAGTGAAATTCATATCATTGGTTGTATTTATAGGAATTAAGTGAATATGCGCATGTGGCACTTCAAGTCCGATAACACTCACTCCTACTCTATTACAAGGAATTGTTTTTTTGATGGCAATCGCAATCGTTTTCGCGAAATCCATTAATCCAACATAAGTATCTTGATCTAAATCAAAAACCTGATCAACTTCTTTTTTTGGAATTACCAATGTATGGCCTTTTTTTAATGGAAAAACATCTAAGAATGCCATAAACTCCTCTGTTTCTGAAATTTTATAACATGGTATTTCTCCTGCAATAATTTTCGAAAAAACACTTGCCATAACTAGATGGTGATTTCAATAATTTGAAACGGGATAATGCCCGCAGGAACTGTAACGTCCACTTTGTCGCCAACTTTCTTTCCTAGCAACCCTTTACCAATTGGTGAATCTATAGAAATTTTCCCAGCTTTTAAATCCGCCTCATTTTCTGCAACAATCGTATATTTCATTTCTACGTTGTTTTTCAAATTTTTTATTTTCACTGTGGTTAAGATGCTCACTTTAGAAATATCTAATAATGAACTATCTACTATTCGAGCATTAAAAATAATATCTTCTAGTTTTGCAATTTTTAATTCCAATAAGCCTTGAGCATCTTTTGCGGCGTCATACTCGGCATTTTCAGACAAATCGCCCTTGTCGCGTGCCTCCGAAATTTGACGAATGACGCTTTTGCGTTCAACTGTTTTTAATTGCTGTAATTCGTCCTTTAATTTTTTTAATCCTTCTTCAGTATAATAGGCAATTGTTGACATGATTGTAGTTGTTTAAAAATAAAAGAATCCCGAATATTATTCGGGACTCTTTTTAATTTGAAATTAAATGTTATATATTTTAAAAATTTATCCTTGCTCCGAATGAATGTACGCCACTAAATGAGTTTGTAAATCGGTATGAATAATCTATTCCGAAAGTCGATTTTTTAGCTCCAATTGGCAGTTCAAAAGTTGCGCCGCAAGTTGGGCCATTTAATGCAGAAGTGCGTGTACCATCTCCAGTAAACAAACCTTTCTCAG
Source organism: Bacteroidota bacterium (assembly GCA_025356715.1). The sequence continues at coordinate 10,963 of JANXRU010000095.1, read as the reverse complement.
TGTACATACCTCCTCTAATCATTACCATTTCTTTCCAGCTATATTCAACGCCTACTAAAAAATTATCTTTAGTAAATGAATTAGAAGTAAAGTTACCAGCAACAGTTATACGGTGAGTTTTAAGTTTTCCTGTTGTATCTTTAGTTAAATAAAAATCATATGCTATACCAATATTCATTAAAGCTGGCAAATCCAATTGTGCAGATTTACTTGCAGACGTTAACTGATAAGTACTTCCGTAAGCATTAGTAACTGTATTTTGAACTGACAAACCATCGCCTTTGTATTGCATTTTTGGTCCCCAATTTTTTAAAGCAACGCCTAAATGCAATTGATCATTTTTTCCAGCATGGTACTGAATACCAGCATCAATTGATACACCTTGAGCTTTAACATTGTCAATGCCTTCAGAAATAACACGCACAGTAACACCACCGTAAATATTATCGGAAAAACCTTTAGCGTATGATAAAGCAATATTTGTAAAACGAGGTGTATATGTACCCAAACCACCTTCAGGTTGCTCTTCTGTTGTTCTTTCTATTTTACCACCATCAATAGAGGTAATTCCTAAACCAATTGCCCCAGTTTCTCCAATACGTTGAGATAACCCAAAACAGTTAATATTAATTCCTGAGCCAACAAATAAAGCTGAGCGCATAAACATAAATTCTGTTTTACGTGTAAATGCTAATCCAGCAACATTCAGAAATTGAGACTCTAAGCCCTTACAACGTGCTGTATTTGCGCTTGCCCAACCTGCTGAACGAGCATATGGATTTATAAGCAACTGTGCTGCGCCAGCCTGCCCAGCACGCTCAGGATTTCCTGCAGTAGCCGTTAAACAAGTGGCTAAAAATCCTCCTGCTAATATGATACTTACTGATTTATTTAAAAATATATTCATAATACTAGTAATTTAAAAATTAGATTAAATGATTTAATAGCTTTGTAAATCAAGAGGTCTCATTACACCAAACCATTTTAATATTTTTTCACCTACACCTGGTACATCAACGTGAATGATATATAATCCACTTGATATTGAAATTCCACTTTGGTTTTTCAAATCCCAATCTTGGTATGACACTCTTTTAGAGTGAACAAAATCAGTAGAAGTTAAATATAAATCTTCTTGACCTGTAACATCTCTATCAAATGTTCTAATTAATGTACCATTTAAAGTAAATATTTTTATTTTACATTTATTAGGCAAATTAGTTATTCTAACACGGTTATCAACCCTATTTTGCTCGTATGTAGAATAAGAGTAGTATGGATTAGGAACTACGTTAATTAAATTCAAAGCATCGTAAGCAGAACGATTGTTGTTTATAGTAGAGAAAATATCTGCTGTACTAAATGTATAATATCCCATATTATTATTAAAACTTCCAGCCAATGAATCTGTACTAATAGAAACATTAACTGATGGTGATGATGTTGATGGGTTACTAAGAGTTGTTGGACTAACTACCTCTGAAGGAACAATTCCACTTAAACGTATAGAATTATTTACAGAACATGTTCCACTTTGACGGGTTCTGTATGGTTTAGAAACACGCAATCTTACTTTTGCTTCGCAAGGCATATCAGCAGGATTCGTAAAGCTATATCTATTATTTGTTAGCATAGGAATATTTACCCACATAGCTTCTGACCAAAAATTATTTAAAGCAACTGTATTGGTGTTTTTAAAGGCCCATTTATACGTTGCCACCATGTCTCTGAAACTATTCGTGCTTCCTCCATTTGTAGCATCGTAAGCTGTAACCCCAACGTGTAAGCCGCTTATATCCTTCCCTCCTACAGGAGCAAATCCTGCATAATTAGTTTTACTTCTATTATTACCAAACACATAAATATAATGTCTTCCACCAAATGCATATGGATATGCTGGACCAAAGGATGGAATAACCGTTGGGTTCCACATCATGTCGTTTCCATTTGTAGCTGTTTGATAAGAATCTTCGCCGAAGGCAATATTTAAACGCTCACCTGTTTCTAGATTTAAAGCATAACCTGGGAACCAACCACAACCATAATAATGTGTATCAACTACAGCCTCATTATAATTACCACCTGCGTTCCAAGCAACACCTTGCTTATCAACAGAGTATCTGCGTTTAGGTTCTAGTTTTTTTGCTCCTGTTGGGTTAATTATGGCGTCATCACACTCGTCTAATACGATACAACGTGTCCATTTACTCTTGTCAGGAGTTAAAACAATATCAACACTTGCTAATGTTCTTAAATCATGATTAGTAGTCATTGCACCACTTGTGTTAGACTGACCTGCTCCAGGAGCAGCATTTGTACCTGGTATAGCTGCACTTACATAAGGTTTTGAAGCAGCACATAACGCATAGGGTGCCCAAGTTCCTCCTAAAATCGCTTCGAAATATTGATCAGGATCTACAAAAGTACCTCCACTATTATAATCGTTTTGATTTTGATCGCCAGTAGCAACACTATTTTTATACCCACCAGAACGAATCCAGTTTCTTCCAGTAGTACCATCTTGGTCAGAAATTCCACCTAACCAAGGTTTGGTTGCGTCAGAAAAAGAAATAGTTCCTTCTATAAAGCTTCCCGCTAAAACCACTTTTTCAGTTACTAATGTTGGAGATGAAACAGCAGCAATATCAACTACTTGCCCTATATTAACCGACAACCCTAACTCACTAAAATAATATTCTTCGCCAACTTTAATTGATTTACATGGCACATATTCTTTTCCTGAAGTTAAGTTCTTTAATACCCAAGTTACACTATCGCCTAATAAGCGTCCGCCAGCATATGTATTTCTAAATGAAACCTTACTATTTACATTATACTCACAAGCATGAAGTTTAAGTGAATCCGCATTTGAATAATATTGCTTTTTGATAAATGCAACTGAAAAATCTGCTTTTGGCACATTTAAAGGGTCAACTACTTTAATATTAATTGGTCCTTTACCATTTTCGTAAGTAATACGATCAACTCGTCCTGTAGAATTTAAGATATCATTTACTGTAGATTCAGTGAACTCTAAAACATTTCCGCCATTACCTTGTCCTTCTTCACGAGTAATTTTTGGTCCGTAACCATATAGTGATTGAGAACTCGTTCCGTTATTTTCTGCAGTAGGATTATGAGGAATACCATATGCTTTTTTAGATTTACGACCTTCTAAATAAGGGTGCTTTTGACCTAAAGAACTAGCTGCATTTTGTGAACTCAACGGCTGATCTTCTTTGTATTTAGCATACTCATTATAACCATAAGCTACCGTTAAGAAATAATAGGTTTTATTATTTACAACTTGTTGTGTACTTGAAGAAGAAAATAAATCTTTCGTAAAATGGAAAGTGGATTTAATCCCATTATCTTGGCCTTCTGCTTTAACAGTAGCTACATCACCGCCAGAAGTAGCGTCATAAACATAATTTACTAATGTTTTAACACCATTTACTACGTCGCAACTAAATGCTAATTTCGCTTTAGATGGATCTGTTAATTGTTCCTGAGTAATTCCATCATTTAATAATTGATATACTTTAAATCCTTCGAAATGATAATATCTATCAACATTATCAAAAGCTGTATTTGTAGGAGTAGATGCTCCAGCAAAATAAGGGGATACAGTATCCACAATAATAGTTACATCCAATTCTTTATAATTATTTAAATAATTATTAGACGCTGGTTTGTTTGTAAAATATAAAATTAATTCTTTATCTAATTCTTGAACCGTCATATCAGGCGCTTCTGGCCCAGATAATACCGCAAAACAATTATCAAATAAAGCTTGTGCTTTATCATCTGCAATTTTTAATAAAGGAATGGATGCATTTTGATCCGTAGTAGACGTACGAGCCCAAGGTAAACCAACCGTTACAAAATTTACAGCACCAGGAGCTAAATCAAAAGGCCCTGATGATTGCATGAATCGTCTATCACTTGGCGTATTACCAGCTGTAACTTCAGACCAAGGTGCAGCTCCACAGGGACCATTAGTATAAGTATCTGCGGGATAAACAAAACTAGTTGGCGTAATTCCACCATAAGCATTACCACCACAAGTAAATGGAGTACCATCTTTCCAAAAACCAGTCATATATTGGTAAGTTTGGCTAGCATTTTGAGGATTCGATATTTGTAAAGGAATACCGGCTAAGTTATTGTTGAAATATAAAAATTTAGTCATTCCCATTTGCTCACCTGGCTCATCAATACCATTTACACCATTATTATCAATACCATCTGTAGTATTAATTGGTCCTTGAAAGAAATCACAACCTAAAGCCGGAATACTCGAGCCATAGCCATTAGTACCAGCAGCGGTTTCGTCAAAATTATCTGCATTATAAATATAACCTAAGCCTCTTTTTACGTCACAACCAATATAATCATCTGCATAATATCCTAAATCGGCATCCGTCCAAACTGTCATGTAAGTTTGAGTTAATTGGAAAGAAGAACGGTTAATAATTTGATATGAATAAAAAGTCATGTTATTAATTTCGTCAGTTGTTTTAAAAGCGAAAGCTTGTGCTCTAACTTCCATACCAATTGGCTTACCGCCTGTTGCAGAATGCACATCACCATTATCATTATAAACCCACCAAAGTGTTTCGTCACCAAATACACGCGCTTTACAAACCCCTAAATTATCTTTAGCTGCAGTGTTATAAACGTCGTATAAAGGATAATCACCAGCTTCTGGGTTATAAGAACCACTTTGGTCAGCATCAAAATAAGGTGCTAATAAAGGGTCTTGATTAGCTGATAAATCACCGTCACCAGGCCAGTTTTTAATATTAGATGTTATTGGTCCTCCAGCTAAAGCAAAGGCATCAACTTCATTACGTGTTATTTTAAAAATTTTATCATAAGCAGAACAGACATCTTGTGTAGTAGTAGCATCGATTGTACTTAAAGGGCCAGACCAAAAATCGATACCGTCTTGACGATACGTTTGAGCTGCTACTTTTAACTGCCCGCCTAAATCAATACCTCCAAACCAAACGTTACCAGAGAAATTGGAACAAATCCATTTGGATTTTGTTTCAACTTTAGGGACTACATAGTATGAATTACCGCTTCCAAATAAATCCCACCACATGTCGGATCCTGAAAATATAATAGTTCTCACGTTGTTTACAGCTAATTCGGCAGCGGCCTGTGGAGCGGAACAACCAGCAGCCACCTTATGAACGCTAGAAGTTTTAAACACGTTTCCTTGTTTTTCTTTTGACGTAACAGTAAGCACACTAAGTGTAGCTGCTGCTAATAAAAGATGTCTTTTAATTTGAATCATATTTTTCATACTAAATAATATTAAGATCTAATTGAATGATAATTGAAGTCCAATTCTAATAACACGTGGACGTGCATAGTTTCCTGGATTAGTAATATAAATGCCATATTGGTCAGTAAACGCTTGAGGACTCACGTTATTTCCAGTATTTGTTTGACCCACTGATGAAGCTAAATACCCGTCGTCGCCAGCATTTCCTGTATAATTGTACACATTTAATATGTTTTGAGTATTTAAAAGATTTAACACTTGTAAATAAATATTTAAACTAGCTGTTTTCTTTTTATCAGAATCTTTCTTACCCCACGTCAATAAAATATCTTTATCAATTCTTAAATCAGCTCTAAACTGCCAAGGTTTGTTTGACCCATTTAATGAACCTAAAATAGAAGATTTTCCTGGACTAGGACCATTTGCTACTGCAGATATGTAGCGAGTATAAGGAGATCCAGATCCAACATGGAGAATTAAGTTAGCTCCCATGTTTTGAAATATTTGAACTGTTTGAACAGCATCTTTTTTCTTACGATTAAACTGAGGGCCTTTGTAATCTTTTCCTTGTCCAAAACGGTAATCTAAGTTAACTGTAATGTTGTGGCGTTGATCGTAATCTAAAGGCAAAGTCACACGTAAATTAGGTTGGCCTGAACCAGCTAAATTAGCACCTGAATTAGCATTTGATCCAGATCCGTCAGCAAATTGAAGTGTATAATTAGCTGTCAAAGAAACACCACCCGTACGACGTAAATCAAACTCTATACTCATCCCTTTTACTGTACCAAAATCTCTATTAACATACGTATAATATGTTTTAGGATATGCTTGGTTTAAAGTTTGAGTAGAAACTTGGTTTCTCATTTCACGATAAAATGCTGTGATTTTTATGGCTGCATTTTTCTTTTCGTTCAACACTTGATTATACCCTAATTCATAATCAATTGTTTTTTCAGGCTTCAAATTAGAATTAGTAATAAATGGATTACTTGAAGTAGAACCAATAAAATAATAATCACGAGGATCGAATTGGAAGTTAATACCAGTAGGTCTTTGAGTTAACACATCATAATGCGCAAAGAAATTAGCTACATCAGATATAGGAAAAGAAAAAGCCACACGAGGCATTACATTAATTTGTGGTACATAATCTTTAAATGCATTAACACTGAAAGCATTTTTAGAAGCGTAATCAGCATCTTTTAACCATGGGTTAATTTTACCGTCAACTAATAAAGCACTTGGGTCACTAATTTCCTTTCCTTCAGAGTTATACCAAGTTGTAGTGTTTGTAGCCTCATCAGTATTACGGTAACCCACAATTGTAGGATTAGAAGACGTGTTATTATCCACATAAACTACATAATTGTCTTTAATATTCTCAGGCTTATTTGCTGATTTCTCTCCAGCAGTATAAGCTTCATGAAACAAGTAAGGATCTTTAATTACTTTTTGATTTGCATCAAAACGATCTACACGAACACCAACGTTGAATTTAATGTCTTTAAAATCAAATTTATCTTGAATATAACCAGCAACATAAATAGGCTTGTATGCTCCAACAGCAAAGGTGTTATTGCCGTTAGCATCTTTCTCATTTAAAAATCGATCAATAGAAGTAGAACGGTTATCTTTATTTCCTAAATAATCATAACCAGCATAATCTACTAATGGAGCGATTCCTTTAAATAATAAATCGGAAGCACTAAACATACTTAATTTCAAATCATCTGGATTAAGTGCATCTGTATTTATATAAGTTTGATTATCCTTAGCTAAACCTAATAAAGATCTTAATGATTTATCAATTTGAGTTTGTTTTGACTCATCATAATTATAACGTAAGTAGAAATAATCTTCAGATCCACTATATTGAGAAACATAAATAGGATTGCTTTTATCTAACGATACTAAATGCGAGTTAGTTAACTGACGCATACGTTCCCATAATCCAATTGGAGAAACGGTGTGATACGATTGATTACGTTGATCATATTCTACACCAACCATTATCGCATGATTTTTTATATCTGCAGAAAATGATGAAGAGAAACGTAATTGAGTATTGTCGCTATTTGAATAGCCATTGTATTGGCGACCAGTAGAAGAAAATAAACTGTTAATGTTATTTGGTCTATCTCCATTTAAAAAGCCATTATAACTTTGTACATTTAAAATATTAGATACTGATCCAAAATAATCAAAAATTTGAGTCGTATAATTAGCGGCAATTGGATTTGCTTCACTTCTCTCAAATGTGGTTCTTCCAATGTTTCTACCTTGGTATTCCCAGTGAGTTCCTCCTCCTAAAGTAGGTACTTGAATATAATTTGTAATACCCGTATCAACCGTGTAGTTAAACTTACCTACATACCCGTAATTGAATATTTTATCTTTATGAGTATCATCTTGGGTTTTAGATTTTGATTGCTCATAACTAGCTAAAAATGTAAAATAAGCATTTGAAATAACGGCTTGAGATTTTTCTTTTTCAGTTGCTGTTTGGTTAGATCCAAATTTTTGGTTAATACGTGCAAAAGCTCTCCAAGTTGTTCCTATGGTTTGAGGATTATTTTGAGAGTTAAATAAAGAATATTGATAAACATAATCATGAGCGTTTCCATAATTAAATGCTCCACCTAAAGTAAGGTTTGTATTAGGCGTTAATTTAAAATCTAATTTTCCTGTTAAGTTAATAGAACGACTTGCAACATTTGAACGAACAGCAGATTGCGTCATATCACTTTTAGTTACATAATATAACTCTGGGAAAAATCCAGTACCAGAAGGAGATAAACGTAAAGGTTTTGCTTCAACTTCAGCTTGTTTAGAATCTGTTAAAGAATAAACTTTATTATAAGATGGAGCAGGATCTTTTTCATAATTACCTTGTCCAGATAAGAAAAACCCGATAATAGGCGTTTTATTCCCTACAGAATCTTTCTTTTGCAAAATTGGTCCACCTACCGAAAAACCAACTGAATTATACCCGTATTTATCTGTTAATTGAGATGAAATTAATTCTACACCTCCAAAAAATTTACTTTGAGGACCACGTGTTGTAATAGAAATAACACCAGAAGTTGCATCACCATATGATGCAGGTAAACCACCAGTTACAACTTGAACGTTTTCAATACCTTGTTGAGGAACACCAGCGCCACCAATTACTTTAACCCCATCCACAAAATAAGTTGTATTGTTTGAACGGCCACCACGTACATTAAGAGCAGCACCTTCATCAGCCTGAAATACACCTGCTGTTGTTGCAGCAACTGAATTGATATCTTTTGTAGCCATATGCTGATACTCTTCACGAGTTACAGTTTGACCTGATTTCATTTCTCCATCAATTAAAGGCTCTGTGTATGCCACAATTTCAACCACATCAGTCGTTACACCGCCATCATTGTTTAACTCTAATACTACAGGCTTCGTATTTCCCTCAAATACATTAATTCCCTTAATTTCTAAAGCCTTATAACCAACATAAACACCTTTAACATCATATTTACCAGGCGCTAAAGGCTTAATCATCGCATAACCATCCATGTCTGTAGTACCTACGCCTACCTGTACGCCATTTTGATAAGCTACAACGTTAGCAAAAGGAATACCCTCTCCTGTTGTTTTGTCTTTAAGCTGTACTTTGATAGCACCGTTGGTGTTTTGAGCTACTGCTGCAGCGCCAAGGAATAAGAATGCTACGATGGAAAAGTAAAAATTTCTTAACATATTGATAGTTTTTAATTAAAATTCGAATTTATACGAGCCGATAAATATATAAACGATAGTGTATTAGTGCAAGTTTTTTTGGTTGTTTTTTATAAAATACTGATTATGCGCTTCTTAATTTCCAAATTTTTCTTGTTAAAGGGTACTAAAACTTAACAAGAATTAACACAATATTAAGCATTTTTGAAAGTTTAGAAGATTATTAATCTATAAGTGGGGGTGTAAAATTGATAACTGGTCAGTTTTTGGGAATAACTGGTAAATATTGAAATTTAAATGACGAACTTTCAAACAAAAACCAATATGTTTTCCAATTTAATTCGCTTGAGGAGGATTCGTTGATTTATCTTTAGACTCATCATTAAAAGAAGCTCTTTGCCTTTTGTAGATGTAAACTCCAGCCATTAGCAAAGCAGCAAAAATAAACAAACCCAACATCCCCCATACTAAGCCGCTTGATGATTTTACAACTACTAAAAAAACAATAGCGACAAGCAATACGGTTCCGCCTTCGTTAAATAAGCGTAATTTAAAAGAGGATTGCTTGAAAATGCCCGCTAATTGATGTTTGTATGTAAAATGACATTGTAAATGATATAACCACAATAAACCAACAAAAATCAATTTCAACCACATCCAAGGTTGAGTTAATAATACAGGATTGAGAATAAGCATCCATGTTCCAAAAATACTTGTTCCAATGGCTGATGGCCAACTAATAATAAACCACAATTTACGCTGCATAATCAACAATTGTTGCGTTAAAATGCTCTTTGCTGGCTCTTCCTTTTCATGCGCTTCTTTAGTATATATGAATAAACGAACCATATAAAATAAGCCCGCGAACCAACAAACAACAAATATGATATGTAACGCTTTGATGTAACTATATTCCATTTTAATTTATTTTTTATTACCCGCAAAGGTAGTACTTTTACAAGATACATCTAACACCATGAATGCTTTAAAATCAAAACCTTCTCAAGATTCTTATACTGTAAATACCGAAGTAGTAATGCCCAATGATACCAATCATGTTGGTAATTTATTTGGCGGCAAATTATTACAATGGATGGACATTACCTCAGCAATAGCAGCTCAGCGCCACTGTAAGCGTGTGGTTGTTACGGCAGCTATTAATCACGTATCTTTTGATAATCCCATTAAACAAAATAGCGTAGTGACTTTAGAAGCAAAAGTATCTCGTGCTTTTTCGAGTAGTATGGAAGTTTATATTGATGTATTTGTAGAAAATCCAATAACTGGAGAAAAAACAAAATGCAACGAAGCTATTTTTACATTTGTTGCCATTGATCAGAATGGAGCCCCTCTTCACGTTCCGTCAGTAATTCCAGAAACGGAATTAGAGAAAAAACGTTATGAAGGCGCTTTGCGCAGAAGACAATTATCTTTGGTATTAGGCGGAAGAATGAAGCCAGATGAGGCTACAGAGCTTAAGGCTTTATTTATGCAAGATTAATTTCTCACCTTGGAATTTCAACCTTATCAACCAATTGCTGAATTACCGTATCGCAAGTAATACCTTCCATTTCCTTTTCAGGAGTAAGTACAACACGATGTCTTAATACGGGGGCACACACATGTTTTATGTCATCCGGGCTCACAAAATCTCGCCCGCGTATACAAGCGCAGGCTTTAGCCGCATTAAGTATAGCAATAGATGCGCGTGGCGAAGCACCTAAGTATAATGATGGATTGTGGCGAGTGCTTCCAACAATTTGTGCAATGTATTTGAATAAATGTTCTTCTACTAAAATACTTGATACGGTTTTGCGTAAACTTTTAATTTCTTCTTTATTTAAAATAGCTTGTACTTTTGATAAATCAGTTTGATTAATATTAGTATGAGCTAATTGTAAAATACTTGTTTCTTCTTCTAAGGTTGGATAATTAACCACTAACTTAAAT
>JANXRU010000047.1 GCA_025356715.1 Bacteroidota bacterium | reverse complement strand
AATTGTTTTAAAGTATGCGTCAAGAGCTTCGTTTTTAGGCACGCAATCGCTCGCATATTTTTTTTGTAGAAGCTTATACCGTTCTAGGTACGCATTAATATTGTGATATAATTCGTCAACCGTTAAATAAAACTTTGTTGTATCAGAATAGTGGCGATTATATCGTCTTAAAAAACTTTTATTTAGCCCCCTATATCTTTTATACGCAATTCTACAATTAGCTGATTTTTCTATTAACTCCGCTCCAACCGTATTAAAATAATTCGTTAACGAATCTGTTTTTGGAATATACACCACAGCAAATTTTTTATTAATGGCTTCTCGTTTTTGGGATATGTTTTTAAATGAATAACCCACCTTAACACCAATATTAAAATGAAAAAAATTACCATTATATCTATACGACAGTGGATATGGTGTATTAGGGTAAAGGTAGTTTGTAGTTGCATCATAAACTGTTGCGGTTGTTTTATTGAAAACGACCCCAGCACACAAAAAAGGTTCTATGAACACCCGTTTATACAACATTTTGCGCCCTGCCGTTGCTCCAAGTGTAAAAACATTCCCGCTGGCAGATTCTATGCACCTAAAGGTATGGTGTAAGCCAAACCCAGAACGATCAACTAAAAGAGCATCGTGATGCAAATATTCATAATTTATATTAACTCCTATGTAAGTTCGATTTAAACTTCCAAGTAAGAATTTAGGTTTGATACTCATACCATAACCTTTAAAATCATGGTAATCCTCTTGCCTAACCCTGGCTTTAAAATACTCACTTGATCGAACATTATATACAGACACATCTAAACTCCATTTATTTTGAATTTGAAACTGAGCGCCAACGCCAATTTCACGCACTATATCATAATACCCATAAACACTATAACGGAAATCGGGTCCTGGTTTGTGTTTTGCATTAGTACCAAAGTTTTTTAATTGTCCATAAACAAAGGAATTAGAATGCATCATACTCAATACAAGTATCGTTACCCAAAAATAAATATGCTTTTTTTGTGAAATAAACTGAGCGTTAAATAAATTAAAGTTAAACAATTTTAGATATAATTTTCTACCTTTGCAACATGAAGTTTCTGTTTCTATTATGCTTGTTTAGTCTGTCGTTTTACAATGTGTTTTCGCAAGAAAATCCAAATAGTTCGGCTATACAAACTTCAATGAAAGTAAAAGCACTGCAAGAAAAAAAAGCGGAATATCATCGTCGTACAAATGGCGAGTGTGATGGATATCGTGTCAAAATTCACTTTAGTGCCGATAGAAGTAAAGCTGAATTGGTAAAAGCAAAGTTTGATAACAAATATGCAAACACACCGACTTACATTGATTATCAAATACCAAATTTTGTAATTATTGTTGGTGATTTTAAAACCAAATTAGAAGCTTACGAACTACTTAAAAAAATTCAAGTTGATTTTCCTTATGCCTTTATTGTGAAGAGTAAAGTGAGGCCCATGAAGCTATAGAGAACCTCTATTTAATTATTTTTTTAATCTGCTTCTTCCCATTCATTTCTATTTCCAAAAAATAAATGCCTGTTGGTAATGCGCTTACATCAATTTCTGTTTTGTTTTCAAATAATTTTGATTGCAGTTCTCGGCCCATCACATCCATCAATTTGATTTTTGTATCTGTCAGCGTAATAACCGTCAATGGCTCATTTGTAAGAGGAGATGGATAAATTTTTAATTGACTATTTTCCAATTCCATTAACCCAATGGATGTTCCTCCTTCCCAATTAGTATTTATTGTTTTACACAAAACAGGTGGCCAAACCTCTACCACACCATTAGGCGGATAACTCATAAAACCACTAGCACTTGGAGAACAACCATACACATTGACAACTAATTTACTTTGAATGAGATTATAATTATATCCCGACCGTGTTTCTATACTGCCTAAATACATATGTCCATAGTTAATAAACGAACTGCCACACAAGGTTTGCAACAAATAATCTCCACAAATGGTGCCGGTTGATGTTATAAACAAAATTGTGGGCGAAAAAATGGTTCGATTTTGATTTAAAACGACATAGTGTTGAATAATAATAGAATCAGGGCTTATAGGCACTTGATGATTGCTCCATGTAGACGCGTCGTCCCAATTACCATCTATTATGCTTGTTATTGTAACAGCTTTTGTGACTGTGGTAAAAAACACAAAAATGATTATCAAATATTTCAAACGCATATTTAAAGATAATCATTTTTAGTTTTAGTATTTACATTAAATTTACGCATTTAAGTTTATACGCATTTTTAATACAACCCTGTTTATCAAAAATTTATGAAAACAATCGATAATCTTTCTTTTCAAAACAAACGCGCACTTATTCGTGTTGATTTTAATGTTCCTTTAAATGAGGCTTTTGAAGTAACCGACGAAACCCGTATTATTGCTGCCGTTCCAACTATAAAAAAAATAATTGAAAAAGGCGGTAGTGTTATTTTAAT
>JANXRU010000046.1 GCA_025356715.1 Bacteroidota bacterium | reverse complement strand
AATTGTTTTACAAGTATGGTTCAATAATCCATCAGCTTGAGCTCCTAATAAATCTGTAATTTTTGACATAGTAATTTCTTTTTTTTAAGGATACAAATTTAATGAAATATTGCTTAAAAGGCGTAAAAAAACCCCGAAATTTCGAGGTTTTTTAAACATTATAGATGTCAAATGTGAATTATTCTGCTACTTGAACCATTTTAAACGGAACACTAATAATTGCTTGATAATCTTCACCAGCTTCTAACATATCTTCATCATCTTCTTCATAATGCCAGTTAATTGTAACGGCACTTCCACCTTTATGAATAGATTCCAACTTTTTGAAAATATCTAAAATACATTTTGATGAACTCGTGTTAAAATATTCCAATTGAATATTAACTGTAGTTGCTGGTTTTGAAGCACTAGAATACTTATCTAATGCATCAATCATCGGTTTGTAAAACTCAATTGAATTTTCAGGAATTGAACGTCCTTTGATTTCTAATACACCTGCTTGAATATCAAAAGAGATAGTTGGTGTTTTTGGCGTGCCTTCGATTGCGTATTTTTCCATAGTGAACTTTTTTTATTTTATATTAATTGTGGTTGTGTTACTTTTATAATTAGTGTAAAGAAAGAAACTTTATTGTCAATATCCAAAAAATCATATTCTAATTTTTCACCAGTTTTGCGGGCAATATCTATCATACCTAAACCGCCTCCGCCTTTTAAGGACATTTCTCCATTGTTTAAAACGGATTTATAATAATCTTTTAATTGATCTTTTGATAAGGAATTTACTTCATCTAATCGGTTTTTTAATCCTGAAACTCCCTCATTTAAAATGTAATTACCTGTAATAATATTATAACCAGTATCGCTTTTTCCAATCATAAAAATGGCACTTCTTTCTTTGAATCCATTTTCATTAGTAGCATCATCCATGTGATGGTAAAGATTTTGCAAACATTCAACCAAAACGTTATAAACTTTCTTTTTAGTTTTAGGTTCCTCTTGCATATTTTCCATTTTATTCTCCATAATTTGAAGAATAGATGTTAATAATTCAGAAGTTATATCGCCTTTAAAAGAGAGAAGAATATTATTCTTTTCCATTTTATCGTATATGTTGTATGCATCAATCATTAAGCTATAGCTTTTAAAAGTGAATTACTTCATTGTAAATGTAAAAGTTTGCCCATCAACTGTAAATGTGGCTTGATCATCTAAAGTCCCGTTACCAAAATCAACTGTTCTTGTTTTAAAGCCATCAGGAGTCAAATCTAAAGTTCCAGATGTAATAAATTTATAATTTGCAGGTTTAAAAATTGGACTTAAAATAGTTGACGTAAATTTACGGCCATCTCTATTTGTACCTGAGGAAGAGCCTGTAATGGTAAAATCGCCACTTGTATTTTTGGTTAATGTTTTATCACAATCATAATAAATATTCCAAGTATTATTAGTACAATGCCCACCAATGACCTTAGTTGTCAAAGAATTTAAAGATTTTGTTACAATAACGGTACCGTCATAAATTATTCCATCTACTGTATAGTTATTAAATGAAACTGTTGTAGTTGCTACAGCTGTATTTGTTCCAGTTAACATCGACCATTTATGAGTTGATTTGATGTTAATTTTACCCGATTTAATTATTCCATCATTATCAGTGCAACCTAAATAGTTTATTTCAAAATTAACAGGACCATTTAAATACAAACCAACAGCATCAGTTAGCGTATCTGACATATTAGTAGATGTAATAGACCAAGTACCACATGATGTATTTATTTTAAAACCAGCATTTTTTGGAGAACCAGCCCCTTTATTATTAATATTTGGAGCAATAGACATGAACTGCTGCTCACAAATAGCATTATCAACTACTGATTGAGTTTCATCATCAACAGTTGGGGATGCTTTTTTACAAGATTGTAACGTTATTATTGATGAAAGCACGAAGATTAACGATGTAACAATTGTTTTTTTCATTATAGTTTTATAAAAATCTTTTGTTCTTTTGCAAATTAGATGCCAAAGAACATTCAAATATAAAAAAAATCTGTATTTAAAAAACTTATTTTGAGGTTTTTTTTACATTTTTATTCCAATTACTAAAACGTCATCCACTTGCTCAAAATTACCTTTCCAATCATTAAATAAAGTTTCTAATTTATCTTTTTGATCTATCATATCCATTTGATGAATTTCTAATAAATCTTGATGAAATTTCTTTACCATAAATTTCTTTCCTTTTTCACCACCAAATTGATCCGCATAGCCATCACTGAATAGATATAAAGTATCATTGGTTTTTAAATTAAGTTGATGAGTTGTAAAAGGTCTTTCAGAAATTAATTGAGAACCTCCAATAGGATATTTATTGCCTTCAATTTTTTCTAATATACCAGATTCAGATATTACGATTAAACTTCTGAAAGCTCCAGCCCATTGACATTCATTCGTTAAAGTATTTACGCTAACTATGGATACATCCATGCCATCATTATTGTTGGATTGGTTTTGCCCTTGTTTAAGCGCAGCCTTAACTCCTTTATGTAATTCTTCTAAAATGAGACCAGGGTTATAGTTCCCTTTTTCGGATACAATTTGATTTAGTAAATTATGCCCTATCATACTCATAAAAGCTCCTGGAACTCCATGCCCGGTACAATCCACAACGGCAACTATTTTTAAATGATCTTTTTCTCCGTACCAATAAAAATCTCCACTCACAATATCTTTTGGTTTATATAAAATGAATGATTTTTTTAAATTTTTATAAATCAGCTCTTGTGCTGGTAATATAGCTTCTTGAATTCTTTTAGCGTATTCTATGCTACTTGTAATATCTTTGTTTTTTTCTGCTAACTCTTTAGTACGTTCGTTTACTTTATTTTCTAATCGTTTATTCTCTTTTTTTACAGCATTCGTTCTGTAATTGACAAAACCTATAATAATTGCAATAGTCAAAATGATGAATGAAATATAGAACCACATTGTTTTATACCAAGGAGGAATAACATTAATTACGATTTCATATGGCTTTTCATTCCATATTCCATTACTATTGCATGCTTTTATTTTTAAGGTATAAACCCCACCAGAAAGTTCGGTATATGATATAAATCTTAATAAAGAGGGTGAAGACCATTCATTGTCTTTACCCTCTAACTTATACATAAATTTTGTTTTATCTGCTGAGCTATAATCGGGCGCTATTACTTCGAATGTGAAATAGTTCTCTTTATATTTTAAATCAAGATGAGTTTTCAGTAAAATGTTTGTGTCTGTTGATATTTCTTTTCCTTGCCTAGTATATGAATATATAAATGAATTAGGAGTTACTTTGTTTTCCGTAATTGTATTTGGATTAAAATAATTAAACCCATTTAAGCCTCCAAGTAATATAGAACCATCATAACAAAGTAATGATGCTCCTTGATTTACTTCTTTACTTTGTAAACCATCAGTAGTAGTATAACTTTTAAACGCAGAATTGTTTTCATTTTTAATTTGAGTGTCATATTTATTTAATCCATTATTGGTTGGCAGCCATAAATTATCGAATTTATCAGGAATGGCGTCATACACATAATTATTAGCTAATCCATCTATTTCAGTTATAACACTAAATTGTTTCGTTTTATAATTGTACTTGTTTAATCCATTGGTAGTAGAAATCCAATAGTTTCCTTTACTATCTTTACTAATATTGTTAACGATATCAGAGCTTAAGGAGTTTTGAGTATCAGAATGTTTTAAGTTGGCGATATATGGTTTTTTAGAACTAGTTAAAAAATCCAATATGCAAATTCCAGCATCTCCAGTACAAACCCATAAATTATTTTTTTTAGTATCATAAAATAATGATAAAATTTTATTAGAACTCAAGCCATCATTGATCGTGAAATTTCTAACAGTAAGTGTGCGAGGATTGACTGCAAATAGCCCTTGATTATATGTGCCAATCCAAATTGTTCCATTTGGATCCTTTATAATTTTATAAATTTCGGTTGACTCAAAATAGTTATTAAGAATCTTTGATGTTGTATTTAATTTTGGATTATATAAAAATAGTCCGTGAGAAATAGTGCCAATCCAAATATTGCTTTCGTTATCCTCATATAACGCCTGAACTGTAATTGGGCTATGTTTTTCAACTAGTAAGTGGTTGCTAAAAGTGCCATTATTTTTATTAAAAGTATAAAACCCATTATTACATCCTACATAGATTACATGGCTTTTTGTTTCTAAAAAACAATTAATAATATTGTCATCTTTCTCCTTACCATTTTTATAATGAGTAAATTTTTGATAGGAATTAAAGTTAATACCAAGGCCATTGTCTTCTGATCCGACCCATAAATTATTATCTTTATCTATAAACAAATACAATAAATTATTACTAATGAGAGAACTATTATCTGTAAGATTGTTAGTGATTAATTGAGTGGCGTTTGTTACAGAGTTAATTTTTAAAAGTCCGCCAGAGGTTGCTGCTAAAATAAATGGTGTATTTGTTTGGCACTTTATATCTTTTAGATTATTTAGTAAAGGGTTTTGATTTTTAAAATCTAAATGATTAATTAATTGTTGTGTATTTACATTTACCATATAAATACCACCACTAAAGGCCCCAAGGTAAAGAATGTTGTTTTTTTCCTCTATAGTTACTAAAGCATAATTGTAAAAATCAGCATTAGGATTATGTAATTCTTGCGGAATATAGTATGGCTTTAATTGTTTAGTTGCTAATTGGTATTCGTAAACACCAAAACGAGGCGCAATAACTAATATTTTATTGGTTGAAGTTTTAAAAAGTTTATTTATGTAAAAGTCATTTGTTATTCCATTTGGAATTATAGTCTCAAATGTTTTAGTGGATTTATTAAAAACATTTAATCCTTTTTCTGTAGCAACAAGAACTTCGTTGTTATTTATTGGTAAAATACTTTTGACTGATGGAGACGAGATACTCGTTTTTTTTAGACTAGGTTTATAATTTTCAAATGTTTCTGTATAACGATCGTAAATTGATAAACCTGAAGTTTGAGTTCCAATATACATTTGGCCATCGCTATCTTCAGTAATGCAATTAATAATATTGGATGCAATTGTTTTTTTATTAGTGGGATTGTTTTTAAAAACTTTAAAGTGGTAACCATCGTATCGGTTTAACCCATCTTGAGTACCTATCCACATAAATCCTTGCGAATCCTGATAGATAGATTGAACAGTTACTTGCGATAAACCTGTCTCGTTAGTAATATGTTTGAATTTCAAATCTTGTGAAAAACTAAAAAGTGGTAATGCGAAAATATAAACACATGAAATGAACCATTTTAAGTTATGTTTGTTTTTTAATATCATTGAGCGATAAATTTACTAAAATTGCAGTTACCCATTAATTATTTTTATAAACTTGTAGCTAATTAAGATAATACATTGGTTCGATTAATTAGTTAACCTATAAATTGAAATGAATTTAAAAAACAAAAAAGATATCGTTTTTTTAGTATTGGCTGGATTCTTTATTACCAATGCCATAGTTGCAGAGTTAATAGGAGGGAAGTTAGTTCAGTTTTTCGGATTATTTACCCAAAGTATTGGTATTATTTTATGGCCAATCATCTTTATTTTAACAGATTTAATTAATGAGTATTTTGGAAAAGATGGCGTTAAAAAATTAACGTATATCACAATAGGTTTAATAGGATTTACATTTATTATTTTAGCCATTGCTTTAAATTTAGAGGCCACTTCTTTTTCTCCTGTAACAAACGAGACATTCAGAGCGGTTTTTGGACAATCTCAATGGATAATAGTTGGAAGTATCATAGCCTTTTTATTATCACAATTGGTAGATGTTTATGTATTTTGGTTCTTTAAAAAAATAACTGGCACGAAACATATTTGGTTAAGAGCAACTGGAAGTACTATGATTAGTCAATTAGTTGATACATTTGTTGTTCAATTTATTGCCTTTGTTTTACCCGGTAAATGGCCATTTAACGAGTTTTTAGTAAATGCAAGTTGGGGTTATTTATTTAAACTATTGGTTGCCATTGCATTAATACCATTAATTTATATTGGACATTATGTTATTGGAAAATACATTAAAAGCGACGAACTAAAAACGGCGTAAGTTTTTAGTTTATTAACTTATAGTTTTTAGCGGCTTCTGTTTTTGAACAGGAATTAAAATGCCACCACTCGCTTGTTATAGTCATAAAGCCTGCCATGAGCATTGTTTTACGTAGAAGAATTCGATTTGTTAAGGCTTCTTTAGATAATTTCCCCTCTTTATAAAATTGAATTTCCTTTTTTGGCTTACTTAATTCTTCAAAGGCATCAAATTCAGTTCCCATATTTAATAAAACATCTTCATTACTAATAATTCCTATATCGATGGCTGCTCCATAATTATGTAAGGAAATATCATTAGGGTGTGCCAAATAATTTATTTTATCGTTATAAGGCATGTCTAATTCTTGCCACATTTGCTTTTGAATACTTAATGGACGAGTGGCATCAAACACAATCAGATTATAATTTGGAAATTGTTGATGTAAATAATATTGCGCATTTTTTAATTTAATCGCTACATCACAAGGAAGATAACAATTTTCGAGGCCGAGATAAATTTCTCTTTTTAAAAAATTATGTTTGGTAGAATAAAGTAATGATACTCTTATACTTGAATCTATGGCATGAATGTTTATAAGGTTATTTGACACGAACAATTTTTCTAACGCACTACTATCCTTTATGATATTTGTTTGAGGTACAACTTTCTCTTCAATGACCGTTTTTGTATAATTT
Source organism: Bacteroidota bacterium (assembly GCA_025356715.1). The sequence goes on along the minus strand of JANXRU010000046.1, from coordinate 31,432 downwards.
GAAATAGATGTATTAGATTCTTTGCAGGCAAATAACAGCGAACATATTAATGGAATAAGGTAGATTTTCACTGTTTAATTAAATCTCAATAAACTGGATAGATAACGTAATTGCGAGGTGTTTCGTACAACGTAATTTCAATTTCGTAAATTGGCTCAATCTTTTCTTTCAAAATTTCGTAAATAATGCGGGCAATGTTTTCAGCAGTTGGGTTTAGGTTTTTAAATTCTTGAGTATCTAAATTTAAGTTTTTATGATCAAAACGTTCAATAATATTTTCTTTAATTAAGTCGTTTAATAGCTTTAAATCATACAAATATCCAGTTTCTTTATTTACTGTTCCTGTTAATTTAACAATCAAATCATAGTTGTGCCCATGATAATTAGGATTGTTACATAAACCGAAAACTTCTGTATTTGTTTTTTCATCCCATTTAGGGTTATGTAAACGGTGGGCGGAGTTGAAATTTACTTTTCTAAAGATGGCTGTTTTCATTATAATATCTATGTTTCCTAAATAATTTAATTATTTTTTTAGCTTTTACAATAGGTGTCAATGAGTTTAATCGCCATTTCATCACCTAAACTATCTGCTTTATTTAAATCTTCACAGGCGCCTTGCTTGTCTTTACTGGCAAATTTAACAGCTGCTCTATTTACAAAGGCTTCACCATAATTATATCTCAATTTAATAGCATAATCAAGGTCTTTTAAAGCTTCAACAAATTGTTTACTTTCTCCTTTAGCAACACCCCTGTAGTTATAACTAACAGGATTTGAATCATTCAGTTTAATTGCAGCGTCTAAATCCACGATAGCTCCTGTATTATCTCTGGTTTCAATTTTACAAGCTCCACGAGAAATGAGTGCGCCCTCTTCTTTTGGAAATGCTTCCAAATATACATTCCAATCATTGACAGCATTAGCATAATCACCTAATTCAAATCTTGCTTTGGCTCTTATTTTGTAAGCCTCATATATTGGCTTTTCAGCCGACATTATTTTAATTCCTTCATTTAAATCTTTCACTGCAAAGGCATATTCTTTTAAAGCAAATTTTATCTCACCTTTAAAAACGATTGCCTCCACGTAGTTTGGTTTCAAGTCCGTTGCACTCATGCAAGCAATGTACGCTGCTTTGTAGCCTTTTCCTGCAAAAATCACTTTAGCTTTATAGTAATACGTTTCGGCATCATCTGGATTTTGAGAAATAGCAGAATCCAACATGGTGTTCGCTTCTTTATATCGTTGCGTTTCAAAAAACAGGATACTTAAGTTTTTTTCACTTTCAAAATTATCTGGAGAAAGCTTTAGAGCAGCATGAAGATCTTTTTCTGCCCCTTTATAATCAACAGTTTTTAATTTGGCATAAGCCATTTTATTGTATGCTTCTATGTAATCTGGTTTAATTTTGATCGCTTTCTTAAAATAAACGATGGCTTCTTTATAATTCGCAGAATCTAATTGCTTACAACCATTAGTGTAAATGGCAATTTCAGGATTGGTAGTGTCTTTTTGTGAATAACAAATAGAGGATACTAAACAGAATACAATTCCTAATATATAGCGAATGTTACCGTTCATAAAAATAAATTATGATTATTCATTTGGATGTTTAAATTTACATAAACAATTTAAAAAAACTATCATTATGGCATTTATTATTATTTTACTAGTCTTTGGTTTATTTCTAATTTTATTATCATTTGTAACTGTTCAGCAAGGCACTATTGCTGTTATTACAGTTTTCGGAAAATACAAACGTATTTTAACTCCTGGTTTAAATATGAAAATACCTTTTATTGAAAAAGTGTATAAAAAAATTTCTATTCAAAATAGAAGTGCTGAGTTAGGTTTTCAGGCAGTAACAAATGATCAAGCTAATGTTAATTTTTCGGCTATGCTATTATATGCTGTAGTTAATCAAAGTGAAGAAACGATTAAAAATGTAGCTTTTAAATTTATTGATGATAAAAATTTAATGCAAGCTTTAGTTCGTTCTATTGAAGGTTCTATTAGAGCATTTGTATCAACAAAAAAACAATCAGAAGTTTTAGCACTTCGTCGTGATATTGTTGAAGCGGTTAAAGAGCAATTAGATGCAAGTTTAGAAGAGTGGGGGTATCATTTAATAGATTTACAAATTAATGATATTACTTTCGATGAAGAGGTAATTCGTTCCATGGCTAAAGTTGTGGCTAGTAATAACTTAAAAGCTGCAGCAGAAAATGAAGGACAGGCATTATTAATTACCCGTACCAAAGCGGCAGAGGCTGAAGGTAATTTTATTAAAATATCAGCAAATGCAGAAAAAGAAGCTGCTCAATTACGCGGACAAGGTATAGCCTTATTTAGATCAGAGGTAGCTAAAGGTATGGCTGAAGCAGCTCGCGAAATGCAGGAACAAAACTTAGATTCGTCGTTAATTTTATTTAGTATGTGGACAGAGGCTGTGAAAAACTTTGCAGAACAAGGAAAAGGGAATGTTATCTTTTTAGATGGTAGTGTAGAAGGTATGGATAAAACCATGAAGCAGATGATGGCATTAACTCAAAAAGAAATTGGTTCTAAAAAATAAGAGGTGATTTTGGTCGAATTTATTTTAATTCCACTATTTATTTAAGTAACTTAGATTATCAAAATAGTTTAACAATTATAAAAATCATGAAAAAACAATTATCAATCATTATATCAGGCTTGGTCATTAGCGTTAGCTCATTTGCCCAGTTACAAAATACAGGCTTAAAATTAATCCCTTGTAATACATATAATGCGATGGACGAAATTTTCGCAAATGATCCTGGAGCAAAATCTCGGTATAATTTAGTTCAATCACAATTTCAATTGGAGTATGAAGCTGCAATGCAAAATAGTTCTCAAATGAAAACAGCCGCAGTCGTTTATACTGTACCTGTTGTTTTTCATATTTTGCATTTAGGTGGATCTGAAAACATATCTGATGCAACAGTAATAGCTGCCATGACACAAATAAATAGTGACTATAGAAAATTAGGTTCTGATATAGGTTCCATAAATTCAAATTTCTCATCATTATATGTCGATGCTCAAATTACATTTGCTTTAGCGAAAAAAGATCCTAATGGACTTTGCACAAATGGTATTATACATCATTATGATGCTAATACAAATTGGGTCCAATCTAGTTCTCCATTTAATTATTCAGGTGCAGGAGCAGGTAGGTGGCCAACTAATAAATATTTAAATATTTATGTTGTAAAATGTATTGATGGTGGATCTAGTGCGCCTTGCCCTCCAGTAACTAGTTTTATTGGTGGTTATACTATTTTACCAGGAACTGCTGCGACTAATGCTTCAAGAGATGCTATTGTTTATCGCTCAGATCAATTAACGGGTTTAAGTACTAGAGCATTGAGTCATGAAATGGGTCATTGGTTAAATCTTTCTCATACTTTTGGAAATACGAATAATCCTGGTGTAGTTTGCGGAAGCACTTCTGGGGGTGATGGGATTGGTGATACACCTGATACAAAAGGTTATTTTTCTACTTGCCCTGGTGGTAATACAGGTCCATTTACGGGTTGTGCTACTTTTGAAAATATCGAAAATTTTATGGATTATTCATCTTGCCCACGTATGTTTACTCAAGGACAGGTTACCGCAATGCGTACTGCTTTAGCAAGTACTATTTCTGGAAGAAGTACGGTTGTTTCTGCATCTAATTTAACGGCAACTGGATTAAATGGCGCTTATACATGTACGCCTGTGGCTGATTTAAACTCTAACAAAACAACTGTTTGTGCTGGTCAAAGTGTTACTTATACTAATTTAAGTCAATTTGGGGCAACTGGTACTTTAGCTTGGACATTCCAAGGTGGTACTCCTGCAACTTCATCTGCAACTTCCGTGGTTGTTACATACCCTACAGCAGGAACGTATTCTGTTAGTTTAACGGCGAGTAATTCCACTGGTTCTAATACCTTAAATAAAGTGTCTTATATTACTGTTACGAACGGTGGAAGCGCCTTACTTATGCCATATTCTCAGAATTTTGAAACAGCTACTTTACCGAATGATATTACTGTTATAAATGGAAATGTTGGATCTATAGCTTGGGCACAAAATACTTCAGTAGGTGCAAATTCAACTTCAAAATGTATTTATTTAAATAATGCGTCCGTTAGTTCTGGTGGAAACTTAGATATTTTTGAAACACCGATTTATGATTTCAGTTCAACCACCAACGTGAGTTTATCGTATTGGTATTCAAATGCTAAAAAAACAGCAACTCAGGTTGATTCATTTAAGGTGCAATATAGCTTAGATTGTGGTGGTACTTGGTCTAATGTACTTGGAATACCTTCCGCTGCATCAATGGCTGCATTAACTGGAGGAACAACAACTACACCTTTAGTTCCAACAGCTACCCAATGGAAACAAACAACCATTTCCAGTGCTTTAATGACGGCAGTAGCAAATAAACCAAGTGTTAAATTTCGTTTTTATTATAGAAGCGATGCTACCGCAGGAAGTTCTAATAATATTTATATTGATGAAATCAATTTATCTGGAACAGTTGGATTGAATGAATTAGAACATTCATTAGGATTAACCATTTATCCTAATCCAACAAATACAAGTTCAACAGTTGATTTTACAATTTCAGGTAATGAAACTATTAAGATTTCAGTATCAGACATTGTTGGTCGTTTGGTTGAAGAATATACAACTCCTACTATTAATGGTAAAAATGTTAGTTATACCGTTAATAAAAATGGTAGTTTAGCTAAAGGCGTTTATATCGTTAATATTGATGTAAATAATCAGCGTATTTCTAAGAAACTAATTATCGAGTAATCGTATTTTGACCTAATAATCCCTCTCAATATACATTGAGGGGGATTTTTTTGTTAATTATGATAAGCTGTAATTAATAGGAATATCATTTTAAAATGTAATTAACTCCACTAGAAATTTTATTTTACTTACTTTTATTAAAACCTTACGCATGCAAAAAATCATCATACCGTTCCTAGTATCTTGTATTACAGTTTCAGGAATGTTTTCTCAAGATTCACCACCACTAATTAGCCGGTGCGCTTCTTCTGAAGCAACTGTTCTTTATTTCAAGAAACATCCAGAGCTAAAGCAAAAATTTGATGCCCAGCAAGCTTCCTTTAATGCTAACTTAAACAAGTCTAAAACTTTAAAAGTGGCTGCATCTCCTAATTATACGATACCTGTTGTTTTTCATATTCTTCATTTAAATGGTAACGAAAATATTTCTGATGCTCAAGTATTCGATCAAATGCGCATTTTAAATTTAGATTTCGCTAAAAAAAACTTGGATACTTCCGTAACCTTACCTGTATTTAAACCTATTGCCGATTCAACGCCTATCCGTTTTGCGTTGGCTCAAATAGATCCCAATGGAAATTGCACCTCTGGTATTGTTCGCTATTTTAATGGTGATTCAAAATGGGTAGATTCTTCACCAACTTTATATGCCCAAAATTGGGATCCTTCAAAATACTTAAATGTATATGTTGTAAAAAGCATCACCTTAGGTAGTGGTTTTAATGCGGCCGGATATACATACTTACCAGGTTCATTTGGTATCAGTGATCCTATGGATGCCATTGTTATATTACATGATTATGTTGGAACTATTGGAACATCCAATATGTCTCATTCCCATGTGCTCACGCATGAGGTAGGGCATTGGTTTGATTTGTTGCATGTGTTTGGATGGAACTCTTGCGCTGTAGATTGCAGTAATGATGATTTTGTTTTTGATACACCACAAACACCTGGTTATTTGCATTGCCCTTCTATTAGTGATATTTGTACACCAGGTGTTACTGAAAATTATCAAAATTTTATGGATTATTCTTATTGCGAATCCATGTTTACCCATGGCCAGGTTTTAAGAATGGATGCGGCGGCGCATGATAATAGTGTTGGCAGATCCAATTTATGGAGTGCTTCTAATTTAATGGCTACTGGTTTACAAGGCGTAAATACTTGTGCGCCTTTTGCCGATTTTGTTTCAAATAAAACAAGCGTATGCGCCGGACAAACGGTAACATACACTAGTTGGAGTCAAACAGGTGGAGCAGGAAGTATTACTTGGAATTTTCAGGGTGGTATTCCTTCAACTTCAACTGCCACTTCTGTGGTTGTATCTTATCCAACAATAGGATTGTATTCTGTTAGTTTAGTGGCCACAAATTCAAATGGATCAAATACCTTAAATAAAATGGCTTATATGACGGTTACAAATGGTGCAAGTACGTTATTAGTTCCTTACACGCATAATTTTGAAACAACTGGGTTACCTGGAGATATCACCGTTATTAATACTAATGTGGGATCAATTGCTTGGGTACAAAATACAACAACAGGAGCAAACTCAACTTCCAAATCCATTTATTTAAATAATGCCTCTGTTAGTTCTGGTGATGATTTAGATATTTTTGAAACACCAATGTATGATTTTAGCCATACTACTAATGTTGGATTCTCTTATTGGTATGCTTATGCGCGCAATAGTGCAACGCAAGGAGATACGTTTAAGGTGCAATATAGTGTTGATTGTGGGGGTACTTGGAAAAACTTTGTAGGTATTCCAGCCTTATCTACCATGGCATCTAATTCTGGTGGAATTACATCTAGCCCTTTTGCGCCAACGGCCTTGCAATGGAAACAAGTTACTATTTTATCGGCATTTTTGGTAGAGTTAGATAATATCCCGAGTGTTAAAATTCGTTTTTATTTTAGAAGTGACCCTAACGCAGGTAGCTCTAACAATATCTACATCGATGAAATTAATTTATATGGTACTGTTGGATTAAATGAATTAGAGCAGTCATTAGGATTAACGATGTACCCTAATCCAACTAATGGTAGTTCCATAATTGATTTTACAATTTCGGGAAATGAAATCATTAAATTTTCAGTTACAGATGTTTTGGGTAGAGTAATTGAAGAATCAACTTCTCCTACCATTAATGGTAAAAACGTAAACTATATCGTTAATAAAAATGGGGCTTTTGCTAAAGGTATTTATATGGTTAACATTGATGTAAACAATCAACGCATTTCTAAAAAATTAATTATTGACTAAGATTCAAGAGATTATTTTATAATTTTAATGTTGTTAAGATGATTCTTAACAACGTTTTTATTCATCATCAAATTACTAATACCATGCTTGGTTTAAAATTAGCAACCGACCCACGATGGGTTAATATTGTAGAAACAAACATTTCAGAGATTTTAACTGACCATGCTTATTGCGAGCAAAAAGCAGCTACTAACGCTTTATCTATTATGATAAGCTATCCTTATCATACTGATTTAGTTGAAGAAATGGTTGCTTTAGCAAAAGAGGAACTGACGCATTTTGAAATGGTGCATCAAAAAATAAAAGACAGAGGCTTAACCCTTGGCTTTGAACGTAAAGACGACTATGTAGGTGAGCTTTATAAGTTTATGCGTAAGGGGCATCGCAAAGAAATAGTCCTCATTGATCGTTTGTTGTTTGGTGCTATGATAGAAGCTCGGAGTTGCGAACGATTCAAACTTTTGTCGGAACAAATAAATGACGAAGAGTTAAAAGAATTTTATCGAGAGTTGATGATTAGCGAAGCTGGACATTACACCTTGTTTATTGGTTTTGCTCGCAAGTATGGCAGCGAGTATGAAGACATTGATGCGCGTTGGAATCAATGGCTCGAATATGAAGCTAATGTGTTGAAAAACTATAGCAAAAAAGAAACCATTCACGGGTAGATTTTATGTTTTGAGAATTGACTCATTTAATTATACCAAATTGATACTATAAGTGGTCCAAACGTAGTTAGTCATGCTGAACTTGGTTCAGTATCTGTTTAGACCCTGAAACAAGTTCAGGGTGATGAAACTTAGGGCTATATATAATTTACATTTGGTATTAGTCCCTTAAAAGTAGCTTAAAATTGCATAGTTTATTATTAGTGTTATTAACCTACAACCCCATTCGGGTTTGAATCAATCGCATACCTTATAGTTATTCACTATTTATTCAATAAGCCCTGCAATTTCAAAAAACTTTATTTAATTTTGCGCCTCCCGAAAGCTATCGGTATTTAAAAACTAAAAACCAACTTAATATGTCATTTATCCATTCCATTGTAGCGCGCCAAATATTAGATTCTCGCGGAAACCCAACTATTGAAGTAGATGTTATAACCGACCAAGGTGTTATGGGAAGAGCGGCTGTGCCATCTGGCGCTTCTACAGGCATGCACGAAGCTGTTGAGTTGCGTGATAATGATAAATCTCAATACCTAGGTAAAGGCGTGTTGCGTGCCGTTAATAACGTTAATACCGTTATTGCTGAAAAATTAAAGGGCATGTATATTTTTGATCAGGCAGAATTAGATGCTACTATGATTGAATTAGATGGTTCACCCAACAAAGGAAATTTAGGAGCTAATGCCATTTTAGGCGTTTCCTTAGCTGCTGCCAGAGCAGCTTCTGAAGCTTGTGGACAACCTTTGTATCGTTATGTAGGTGGTGTCAATGCTAACTTATTACCTATTCCCATGATGAACATCTTAAATGGTGGTTCTCATGCGGATAATGGAATTGATTTTCAAGAATTTATGATTATGCCTATCGGCGCTAATAGCTTTAGCGAAGGCTTACGCATGGGAACAGAAATTTTTCATCATTTAAAAGCAGTACTTAAATCTCAAGGTTTAGCGACTAATGTAGGTGATGAAGGCGGATTTGCACCTAATTTCAAAAACAACGAAGAGGCTATTAAAGCAGTGATGCAGGCTATTGACAAAGCAGGCTACAAAGCAGGCGAAGATATTTACATTGCTATGGATGCGGCTTCTTCTGAGTTTTATAACACCGAAGAAAAAGTATATCATTTCAAAAAATCAACAGGCGATAAATTAACATCGGCTCAAATGGTTGATTTTTGGGCTGATTGGAGAAAAAAATATCCTATTATTTCTATTGAAGATGGTTTTGCCGAAGAAGATTGGGCGGGTTGGAAATTAATGACCGATAAATTAGGTGCTAATACTCAATTAGTTGGCGACGATTTATTTGTAACCAACGTTGATTTTTTATCTAAAGGAATCAAGATGGGCGTTGCTAATTCTATCTTAGTGAAAGTAAATCAAATAGGTACTTTAACCGAAACAATTAATGCCGTGCAAATGGCACAAACTAATAGCTACACGTCCGTAATGAGTCACCGCAGTGGAGAAACAGAGGATACAACCATTGCCGATTTAGCAGTAGCTTTAAGTTGTGGACAAATCAAAACAGGATCAGCATCTCGTAGCGACCGGATCGCTAAATACAACCAGTTGTTGCGTATAGAAGAGCAGTTAGGAAACAATGCACGCTACTTAGGTAAAGACTTTAAATTTATAGGGAAGTAATAGCTTAGCAATTGCATCCATACATACTACAAAGCCCCTTTGAGATTCCAACGAACAAGTAGATGATGTATCGTTAATTGGGATTAAGGTTTAATGAATGAGCAATTTTATTGGATTTAAATGGATTTGTTATGTAAATCCATAGTCCCAAATTCAAAAACTCTTAACAACTCCTGCCTTAATGTTAAAAAAATATACCCCTATTACAAGAGGCAATAACCTATCTTAGCCCACTATTATGGCTAAAACAACAGAGGTTAAGGAAACTCCCTTAATGAAACAATACAACGACATTAAGGCAAAATATCCTGATGCTATATTGTTATTTCGAGTAGGCGATTTTTATGAAACCTTTGGAGAAGATGCCATTAAAACAGCCAAAATTGTTGGTATTACACTTACAAAGCGTGCCAACGGCTCAGCCTCCTTTATTGAGTTAGCGGGTTTTCCTCATCATTCCATCGATACCTATTTACCAAAATTGGTGCGTGCCGGTTATCGGGTTGCAATTTGCGACCAACTCGAAGATCCTAAACTAACCAAAACCATTGTTAAACGAGGTATAACCGAGTTAGTAACGCCTGGCGTTAGTTTCAATGATAAGGTGTTAGAGCACCGCAGTAATAATTTTTTAGCATCTGTTCATATCGATAAGGAAAAAGCAGGCATCTCTTTTTTAGATGTATCTACTGGCGAATTCTTAGTAGCTGAGGGTTCTTTAACCTATATTGAAAAACTCATACAGAGTTTTAAACCAAATGAAATTCTATTCGAAAAAAATAAACGCCAAGTCTTATTAAATTTAATTGGCGATAAGTTTTACTTGTTTGGCTTGGATGATTGGGCATTTACTCAGGATTTTGGATACGAAGCCTTGACTAAGCAATTTGGAACCGTATCTTTAAAAGGCTTTGGTATTGAGCATTTACCTTTAGCCATTTCTTCATGCGGCGCTATCTTACATTATTTGGGAGAAACCAAACATGATAAATTGCAACACATTACCAATGTATCGCGGGTTGAAGAAGATAATTTTGTGTGGCTCGATCGGTTTACGGTTCGTAATTTAGAGTTATTTGGCTCAAGTCACGATAACGGAAAATGTTTAATTGATATTATTGATGATACTGTAACTCCAATGGGTTCAAGGCTTTTAAAACGTTGGTTAGCATTGCCCTTAAAACAATTAGATTTAATTAATGAGCGTTTAGAAGTTGTTTCTTATTTCACAACCAATACCGAATTAAAATCTCAATTGCGGTTTCAGTTTGATGAGATAGGTGATTTGGAGCGTTTAATTTCGAAAGTAGCTGCCGGAAAAATAAACCCGCGCGAGTTGGTGCAATTAAAGCGTTCCTTAACATTAATCGAAGATATTAAAAAGATGATTTCTCCTTGCGACAATCATTCGTTAAAGAAAATAGCAGAGCAATTAAATCCTTGTACCGTCATGCGCGATAAGTTGCATACCGTGCTGAATGAAGAAGCGCCTGTGTTATTATCTAAAGGATCTGTAATATGCAAAGGCGTAAACGAAGAACTCGATGAGTTAAGAGCTATTGCCTTTTCGGGAAAAGATTATTTATTGCAAATACAAAAACGTGAAATTGAACGTACTGGTATTTCATCGCTCAAAGTATCTTTTAATAATGTGTTTGGTTATTATTTAGAAGTAACCAATGTACATAAAGATAAAGTGCCAAGCGACTGGATTCGTAAGCAAACACTAACAACAGCAGAGCGTTACATTACCCCTGAATTAAAAACGTATGAAGAAAAAATATTAGGCGCTGAAGATAAAATTGCGATTTTAGAACAAACTCTGTACGAGGCTTTAGTGCGAGAGTTGATTGATTACATTATTCCCATACAATTAAATGCCTTATTAATTGCGAAGCTTGATTGCTTAGTAGCCTTTGCTAAATTAGCGCAAGACAATCAATACATCCGCCCAACGTTAACGGATGATTATACCATTAACATTACAGATGGTCGCCATCCAGTTATTGAAAAGCAATTGCCATTAGGAACAGATTATGTAAGTAATTCGGTATACTTAGATAACGATACACAACAGTTAATGATGATTACTGGCCCTAACATGAGTGGTAAATCCGCACTGTTACGTCAAGTAGCGCTAATTACCTTAATGGCGCAAATTGGTTCTTATGTCCCTGCAAAATCAGCTCATATTGGTATCGTTGATAAAATATTTACACGAGTAGGAGCAAGCGATAATATTTCTTCTGGCGAATCAACCTTTATGGTGGAGATGAATGAAACGGCTAGCATCTTAAATAACTTAAGCGAACGTAGTTTAATTTTGTTAGATGAAATTGGACGAGGAACGTCTACTTACGATGGTATTTCCATTGCTTGGGCTATAGCCGAATACATTCATTCACAACCAAAGAATCGCGCTAAAACTTTGTTTGCAACTCACTACCATGAGTTGAATGAAATGACGGCGTACTTTCCGCGCATTAAAAACTTTAATGTATCGGTTAAGGAAGTTAATAATAAAATTATTTTTTTAAGAAAGTTACAAGAGGGTGGAAGTGAGCATAGCTTTGGTATTCATGTGGCACGTATGGCTGGTATGCCTAAACAAGTGGTTGATAGAGCGAATGATATTTTAAAGAAATTAGAAAAAGATCATGAGTTGGAACTGTCAGAAGTTGAATTAACCGAAGCACAAAACCCAATTGATCAATTAGCATCCAAAACAAAAAGTAAAAGCGATTATCAATTAAGTTTCTTTCAATTAAACGACCCTGTGTTAGAGCAAGTGAAAGATGAATTATTAAAAACTGACATCAATACCTTAACTCCTATAGAAGCCCTTATGAAGCTGAACGACATTAAACGTTTGATTGGAGGGTAATTGATTAATTAAACCCATTGAAATAAAATTCTTCAGAAGAAAGGTATTCAGGGCCTTGCTAAAAACATTACAGTATGGCTGTTATAATTATCAATTTTAAATCCTAGCATACGAAATAATACATAAGTTGGTAATAGTGCGGTAGGTTTTGCCAAAATGGAGCGAAATCCTAGTTTTTATTTAGGCGAAGCGCAGACTTTTGAGTGAAGAAAAATGGATTTGGCGTTTTAGCTTGATTTTTTTAGTTCTTTTTCATCTAGAAAAAAGAACATGAAAAGTAAAAACACTTTTTTGAGTAGGTATTAATTAGTTAATTAAACCCATCCGTTAATGTTTTCAAAAATGCCACTAAATCTTTTTCTTCTTGTGAACTCAGTTTTAGTTTTCCTAATTCAAGTTTATTAACATTGGCTGAAACTTCAGGAGTCGTATATAACGAATCTCTTTTATTATAAAAATGTACCGTTTCCTCTAAGGTATTAAATACACCATTATGAAAATAGGGTGCTGAAATAGCTACATTTCTTAAGGAAGGAACTTTAAATTGTCCATTAAAGCTACTGATATTTAAAATGGCTCCAAGTCCATTATCAACATAAGAAGTGCCTAATGGGTTGTAAATAGAAGGGATTGTATAATATGGATTATTATTGTTTTTTGGTAAACCAATATTATCATAAGTGAAATCAGTAAAAAGGACATTCCCCGTTTCTTCATCAGGTTCTATAATATGGCAATTAGCACATTTCCCTTTGGCTGTATCTGTAAATATTTTCATTCCTCTAATTTCTTGAGCTGTTAAAGACGCTTGCCCTTTTAAATAGTAATCAAATTTTGATGAAAATGGATTAACCTCTGCCGATCTTTCATAAGATGCTAGAGCATCTGCGATATTTTTGAGTGCTTTTTCATCATCAGTTACTTCACCATATACCTCTTTATATAATGAAAAATAGGGAGCACTTTTTAATTTTAAAATGAGCATAGCTACATTATCTATATTCATTTCAAGTTTATTGAAAAATGGTTTTGTTGCTTGCTCTTCTAGGGAGTTTGTTCTACCATCTAAAAAATAACCACCCACATAAGTAGAATCTACATTGTCGTAATACAATGAAGGCGAAAACATAGCATATGAAATATTCGGAGCATTTCTATTTCCAAAAAGTCCATCAACCGCGCCAGGTGAAACAATGTTGTGGTTTAAATCACTAAATCCCGTTTCAGGACTGTGACAACTCGAGCAAGATTGTCCAATAGGATTTGATAATCCTTTATCAAAAAATAACTTTTTTCCTAATTGAATTTTATCTGTTGGTGTTACGATAATTAAATTTTTATCTTTTCTACATGAAATTATAAAGCATAAAGCAATAATAACAGAGGTATAGGTAAGGATTTTATTATAAGTCATCATGTTTAGTATATGTTAATTTTGTTATTAAAATCTAGCACTAAAACCAAGATACCAGCTTCTTCCTATGGATGGAATAATTCCAGGACCAGGATACTCATCTGTTCTTCTTGTAAAATAAGGCACATCTGCTAAATTATTCCCCCCTAATTTAATGGCGTATTTTTTAAATTTATAACTGGCACTACAATCTAAAACACTGTATGCAGGGATATATCCTGCAACAGGATCACTACTTGCTTTCACGTTTGAGGCATCGCCATAGGCATCTCCAACATAATTGTATTGGCAAGTAATTGAAAAATGAGAATCGTTAAGAATTAAACCAACGCGATTAATTGTATTTGCTGAGGTTTCCACTCGTTTCCCTACAAATTCTCCGCTTGTATATTTTGAATCAATGTAGGCAAAGGAATTAAACACACTAATACCATATTTCGAATTTTGATTGATGCATTTTATAATATTAAATTCGATGTAACTTTCTATTCCTTGATGCACGCTATTAGCAATATTTGTTCTAAACGTATAATCAGCCCCTGTTAATTCATCCGTTTTTAAAACAACGCCGATGCGATTATTATATGCCATATAGAAAGCACCTATATCAAAATTTAAATAATTTTTAATCGTCCCTCTATAACCTAAATCAGAATTAAATCCTGTTGCATCTTTTAACTTAGGATCAATTTTAGAGATAACACCTAAGGGCTCTAATTGACCATAATCGATAGGTCGATACGCTTGACTGATGTTTCCGTATAGATTAGTATTAGTTGTTAATTTAAAGCCTAAGCCAGCCCCAAATAAAGGGAAGTAACGGTTTCGAACAAGGTCAGAATATATTTTAGAATCATCAATCGTTTTAAAGCCATTAGCAGTACTATTGATATATTCAAATCTAAATCCAGGCGTAAAGGTAAATTTCTCACCAATTTTAAAAACATTTTCTATAAATGGCGCAAAGTTAGTGGTAGAAAAATCTAAGTCATATCCCCATGGGCCTGTTATTGATAAATCAAAATCACTATTCGTAGTTCCTTCACCACCGCCTTTACGATTAAACCATGCATAACTATATCTGAACCCGCCAGCTAATGTCGAACGTTGTTTCCCTGTTTTGTAGGTGTGAGAAATTCTTAACTCTGTAGTGGAGTTTTGCATTTTTTCCTTTCCTACTTCTCTTGCTACATATTGGTTTGTTGATGGGTCAATATTATCAAGCGCTTCCGGACCACCATCTTCGTTTCGCCAAACAAGAGATCTATTACTAAATAAAAATGTGCTCTTTAAATCGATGGATGTGTTTTCAGTTGGCGTATATTTTAAGTTGGCACTCACAATATTCCAAGGGCTGTTTAACCAATTTCTTGTTCGAGTTGATGATTTTGGATTAGCGTTAAAGGCTGAATCTGTTAATCCACCAGGCATTTTCAATTCATTACGTAATAAGGAATATTCAACCGACATAGCAATTTTTTCGCTAGGTTTATATTGAATTTTACCAAAGCCTGATACTTGCCATTGCTTGCTATTTGGACGGTATCCGTCTATGGTTCGGTATTGAATAAAGGCATAGTAATTAATTTTTTTAATGGTTCCTCCAATGGAATTAAATGAATTGAATAAACCAAAACTACCAACTGTTTGCGACGTGTTAAATTCTACTTTTTTTAATTTGGGTGCTTCTTTTAAAACGTAGTTTACTAAACCACCAAATTGAGAACCAAACTGAAGGGAGGCGGCACCTCTAACCATTTCAACTCTACTCACCGCTTCCATAGGAGGTAAATAATAAGCTTCATTATAACCGTAAATATCAGCACTTATATTATAACCATTTTGTCGTGTATTCATTTCTATACTCTGAGAGGGATTTAATCCTCTAGTAGCAATACCATTTGCTGTAAAGCCACCAGACTCTGTTTCAACGATATTTAATCCAGGAGTTCTTCCTAAAATTTGACGTGTATTATTAATGGCTTTATTGGCATCTAAACTATCTGTAATAATAATTTCCGTTTTTTTACCAGCGTAAATAACGCCATCTTTTACATCTGGCAAATGTCCCACACCATTAACCGTGCGGTATTCTGTAATAATAATATCGTTAAGGTCTAACGTTTTGGTAGTGATGGAATCTTTATTTTGAGAAAAAGTATTCGTTCCTAATAAGGAAATAAAAAATAATAGTCTGTAGTGGTTTTTCATAAACGTCATCGTAATTATAGCAATACAAAACTGCTATTTAGAATAAATCTAAACAATACCGCAAAAAAGGTATTACTAATAATAAGAAACTTTAGAAAGCTATATCTTAGAATTAATAATTAAATCAAGAAGGAGGTGTTTTTTACTTAAACATCTTATTGTAATCAGTCATGCTTCTTCTAATGACATCATGCGCCACTTCTCGACCGTATGTTTCGGTAATTTCAACGATTGCATTTGATTCGCCTGGGATGTTTTTATAAGTTAAAAAGTAATGACGTAAACGATTAATAATAGGTTCGGGAACATCTGAAATATCTCTCCATTTACTGTAAATTTCATCTTTTGCCATCACGGCAATAATTTTATCATCTGCTTCATTTTTATCAATCATTCGGAAACCGCCAATAGGTATGGCTTCCAAAATAATATCACCAGTTGGGATATTACGTTCGGTAAGTACACAAATATCTAATGGGTCTTTATCTCCAACAATAGTCGTGCGTCCAGTTTTTAAATTAGCTAATTCAGCAACTGATTCCCCACAGTAAGTTTGAGGTACAAATCCATATAGTGCAGGAACTATATTTGAAAATTTTTGTGGTCTATCAACTTTTCGGTAACCTGATACTTTATCTATTTCATATTTTATTTGATCGGCAGGAACCATTTCAATAAAGCAAGTAATAATATCAGGCGCTTTGTCGCCAAATGAAATGCCGTGCCAAGGATGTGCTTTAAATTGCTGTACTTTCATATGTTTAAATTATTTTATTTTTAATGTCATATGGTTTATCCAGTTTAGTCATTGGTTCCCGATAGCTATCGGGATGCGCTTGAGGCAAACATGGATATTTCATAGTTGTATTATTAATGTTGTTATTTTAAAAATTTGTTGACTAACCAATAAAAGAAAATAATGCCAATAATGGAGCAAATAATAAAAATGATAAATTGTGAGCTATTTGGAATAATGTTTCTGTTTTCAACGATGTTTGGATTGTTTTTTATGCATTTATGCAGCCCTAATTTAGTTTGTAAATACGAGACTTCATCTATGTAGGAGATGCCTGTTGTTACTGCAAAAAAGTCTTCTTTTGAGTTTTTAAAACACTTTCGACTTCGGCTACAAAAATCTAATTGAGCATTCGTTATTTGTTTGAAGTTTGCATAAATAATCCATTCATCACCTGGGTTTAATTCTAATTTACAAACGTCTAAATCATTAAATATAATTGTAAAGGTTTCACTAATAGGGCCTTTATAAAGTTCTTGTATTTTAAATAAAGCTTCGCTTCGTTCTTTTAATAATTTAATAGAAGTGATTTTTCCTTTAAAAATAATGTCATATTTATTAGTTTCTACTTCATTTAAAGCTGTATATGGGCATTGACAAGCAAATGAAAATTTGTAAATAAATAGAGTAATAACTAAAAGGAAGATTGGCTTCATTTTTAAATAGTCATGGTTTTTACAAATTGTAAAGTTGCTTCCATTTCTTGATACATGATTTTATCATCCTTAATAAATGGAATTAATTTTCTGAAATTAGTTAATACATGTTCTATTTTATCTGATGATTTTAATGGACGTCTGAATTCCAATGCTTGTGAAGCATTTAGTAATTCGATAGCTAATAATTTTTCTACATTTTCAATTACTTGAAAACACTTCGTGGCAGCATTTGCACCCATGCTTACATGATCTTCCTGACCATTGCTTGATACAATACTATCAATACTAGCAGGAGTACACAATTGTTTGTTTTGAGAAACAATACTGGCAGCAGTATATTGAGGAATCATAAAGCCAGAATTTAAACCTGGTTTGGCTACTAAAAACGCTGGTAAATTTCTAATACCCGAAATGAGTTGGTAAACGCGACGTTCAGAGATACTGCCTATTTCAGCCATAGCAATCGCTAAAAAATCTAATGATATTGCTAAGGGTTGCCCATGGAAATTGCCTCCACTAATAATTTCATCATCTTCAGGGAATACCGTAGGGTTATCCGTTACTGAATTAATCTCCGTTTCAAATACTGAATTAACATAGTTGGTAGCATCTTTAGTAGCACCATGTACTTGCGGAATACATCGGAAAGAGTAAGGATCTTGAACTTGTACTTTTTTCTGCGCTAAAATTTCACTTCCTTCTAATATTTCTCTAATAGTTTGTGCTGTTTGCAATTGCCCTTTATGAGGACGTATAATATGTATATTATCTTTAAAAGGTTCGATTCTTCCATCAAAAGCATCCAGACTAATAGCACCAATAAAATCAGCTAACGCATTTAATTTGTTGGCTTTTAATAAACACCACACGCCGTAAGCACTCATAAATTGTGTTCCGTTAAGTAATGCTAACCCTTCTTTTGATTTTAAGGTAATCGGTTCTAATTTTAATTGTTTTAAAACAACTGCTGCTGGATATTTATTGCCTTGGTAATTTACTTCGCCCATGCCAAGCAGTGGTAACGATAGATGCGCTAAAGGTGATAAATCGCCACTGGCACCCAAAGAGCCTTGTTGGTAAACAATAGGATATATTTTGTGATTGTATAAATCAACTAATCGTTCAACGGTTTGTAATTGAACGGCACTTTTTCCGTACGACAAGGATTGTATTTTTAATAATAACATCAGGCGTACAATTTCCAATGGCACTTCATTTCCCATACCGCAAGCATGCGACATCACTAAGTTAGTTTGCAATTGTTCTAATTCATTATTCGGAATAACCACATTACATAATGATCCAAAACCTGTATTAATACCATAAATAGGTTCTTTTTGAGAAGCCATTTTTTTATCTAAATATTCGCGACAAGCATCAATTTGTTGTTTTGCTTTGTCAGATAATTGAAGTATGGCATTAGAATCAATAATATGTTTAACGTCTTGCAGCGTAATGGCTTTGTCTGGATTAATTTGATGTATCATGCTTAAATAATTTTTATTTTTTTGTTGTTAGAGTTTTGTTTTCATCCTAAATCATGTATCCTAAAGTCTCTTTCGTTCTTTCAGTTAGCGTTGCTCGCTTGTAGCATTGTCTTTATTAATGTTTTTTAAATTAAAAACAATAGGATATTTAGTCATGTATCGGATATTTTTACCGTCTTTTTTTCCTGATTTCCATTTTGTATTTCGTAAAGTTTTAATGGCTTCGTTTGTACATAGATGATTAAATTCTTTTTGAACAGAAATATTACTAAGTGTTCCGTTTGCTTCTACGATAAAACCCAAAACAACAGTGCCCTGTAATCCTTGTCTGATGGCTAAATCAGGATATTCTAAGTTGTCTAAAATGTATTGATTGAGAGCGTCTTCTCCACGGATATATTCAGGAGAAACATCTGCTCTATCATATATGACTAAACTAGTATCATAATTTTTGATCTCTTTAGGGATAATAAAGCCTCTTTGTTTACAGTATTTACGGTAAGTTTCAGGGCTAAATTCAAATGTGATAAAAATTTGAGAAGCTACATTAACGTTACCAATTTTAGCTGGTTCAAAATTAATGAAACGTAATAAACGTTTTGTTTCTGACTTAAATTCTTCTCTAAAGGATTGTTTAAATTCAATATCCTTAATTGCTCCGTTAGCCGTTACTGTAAAATAAACAGTAACAGTTTCACGAATTCCTTTTTTCAGTAGAGTAGGTGGATATAGTAATTGAGTAGAAAATATATAATCAATATCCGCTTTTCCACCTACGGCATGGGCTTCTATGTCAACTTTTGGTTCTACTCGTTCTTGCGAAAAGAGGTTGATGGAACATATTACTAAAATTAAGGTCAGTGTTTTCATTTTTTTTGTGCTTTAAAAAATCGTTGTTTCCCACTCATATCTTGCAATATTTCAGTAAAGATAAATAGATTACTTGCAATTGCATAACTGTTCACTTCTTTGGCGTAAATAGGATTTAATTCAAAATATAGCCATCCTTTATCTTCTAAATGATTAGTGCATAAATCAATTATGCGTTTATAAAATATGATGGGATCCGTGTCTTCAACAAATAAGGCTAGGTGTGGCTCATAGCTCAAAACACGATTATCCATTAGCTTAGCTTCCGATTGTAATACATAAGGTGGATTGGAAATAATGATAGAGTATTGCTTATTTCCCAAGGATTCTTTTAAAATATCGGTTTTTGCAAATGTAACAGGTTGTTTTAATTTTTGCGCATTGTTATTTGCAACAATTAATGCTTTTTCAGAAATATCAATTCCATATACTATTGCTTCGGGAATGTGTTTTTTTAAAGTAATAGGTATACAGCCAGAGCCTGTGCCTATATCCAAAATTGATTTTTTTTGTATTAGATTTTTTGTATTAGATTTCAAAATTATGTCCACTAATTCCTCTGTTTCAGGTCTTGGAATAAGAACATCAGAGTTTACTTCAAAAATGGAATCATAAAAAAAAGCTTCTTTTAAAATATACTGTATGGGAGTTCCTTTTTTTAATTCTAAACAAGTATTATATATTTTTATAACATCTGATTGATTGACGTTTTCGTTTTGCCGTTGTTTAAAATCTGTTTTAGTAAATTGTAAATACCGTTCGCAAACTAATTCAAAAATAGAATTAAGCTCGCTTAACTCATAAACAGGACTTAATTCGCTTTTGTAGAAAGAAAATAAATCAATGAGTTTATTAGAAGCAATTTTCATTATAAGTATCTTAGTGAAATTTAGCCTTAAGTTATTAATGTTTGAACTTCTTCGCTAAACTTAAAAAAGCACCTTGTCCATAAGTATTTTGTGGTGATATGTAACTTTGCAAACTATTACTTCCTAATTTAAAATACCAGTTTTTTGTATTATAGGAAAAGGCTAGTCCGATATTTAATTTAGAATATCCTCCATATCCTATATGCAATGCTCCAGTAAATTTTGGGGTAAATGCAAACTCAGCATCCGTGAAAAAGTAGGGTCTAAAATTGGAATTAAACAAGTAACGAAATCCTATACCTAATGTAAATTTATTTGTGAATTTTATTTTATTAATTATAATTAAATTGGTTGGAATGTTAACGTTGAAAGATTGTTTTCTAGCATTAGTTAGTTTATGAACGATAGTATCTCTATTAATCGATGATAATGTAGAGTCTTTTAAATCAAATAAATTATTAATATGATAACCGTTATACTTTAGTGAAGAGTCACTACTATATTGCACACTATTATCTGTCCAGTGTATAAAACCAATATTGTTTGCATTAACCGTTAATACACTGCCTTTACCATACTTACTTTTATAAGGGGTTTCAAAAAAGATGTCCGCACTAGCTCCAACGCCAGTAAATGCAAATGGGTTTTTACGATAATTGGTATCACTCAGTGCCATATTAAAATTCGAATTAAAAATAAGTTCTGTACCATCGTTATTTGTATACAACGAAGAGCCTTCTCTTGCTCTAATATTAATTAATTGTTGGCCTTTTAGTAAGGATACAGATGCTCCAATTTTAGCAGTAGAATCCACTTTATGCCATATAAAACCTAATTTTAATTCTTGAAAGTGTAAATAATTTATGCTTGAACCTCCCAGATTTTTTGTCTCTCCTAAGTATGGTTTATTGCCATACATTGCTAATTCATAAAAGTCTTTTGTAAAGGAGGAGTTGAAAATTAATTGATCCTTTATACCAATTAAATAGGAATATTTTGAGTTTCTTCCAAAAAAAGCAGATATATCGTAATTGACATTTGCTCCCGCCACATTAATAGCTTTCATTGTTTTGTCTGAGGCATCTTTAGTAGCTTTGTCTATATAACCACCATATAAAAATTTATTAATTAATCCATTATAGATGCCATTTGACCCCATTTCATACTCACCATTAATGGAGATACTTCGACCCGTTTTTTCAAAATTTAAAAACTCTGAGTTATATTGAGAAAAAAGATCACGCCCTAGCGTGACTAAAATCAACAACAATATAACTAACCTAAACTTCATTATTTTACGCGAGCTCTATAGTTTACATTAGCACTTAATACTAAATCTAAGTAACTACTATCTTTTAATTTAATTGGAGTAGGTTGATTTGGCAAAAATAATTGTATAACAAATTTAATACGTTTACATAATCTTAAGTTCGCCACTTTGTCTTCTCCAAGTGAAACGGTTAATTTTGTATCCACATAATTTAAAACATTATTATTAATATCCGTTGAAGCACTTTGAACCGTATTTTGTGACGGCATAAATAAAGAATCAATGATTTGGTTCTGATCATTAAGCATATAACCCTGTAATTTGGCATCGAATGGGTAATTATTTCGTGCTTGTAAATTCAAATCACAATAGTTGACATTATTTAATTCTTTTAAGTTAGTTAAATCAACATTAGCATAATTTACTAAATAGAAGCTATTAGCTGATAATGCCAACGGAATATCAATATCAGCAATTACTTTAAGGCCATGGCCAAAATAAGCAAAATCATTTCCTGCGGAAACATTACCTAATGGGTTTATTTTTGCTTGAACTGAGTATCCAAAATAATTAGGTAAATTTTCTAAAAATGGATTTAAATTAGAATTTGTATTATTAATATTGATTTGTTGTACCCATGGAAATACTGGGTTTGATGGGTTATTTGTTTTCCCCGCTCTATTTATATTTATAGATTGTAATAAACTACCTGCATTAAGAGTAACAACATTTGGAGGATTAGTCTTTATAGATTTTAAATTATCAAATGAGCTACTCATTTCAACACCAAATTCGTTAATAATTCGGAAATTAATGGCAGATTGGGTAAGCATTAAATTGCTTGGTTTAAAATTACCTAAAAAGTTTATTGCTGATGAATCTGGGCCAAATGATAAATCTTGTTTACCAAAATAACCTTGAATATATTCGGGAACAATATCGACAAAAGATATTTTAACAGTAAGTCCTTCGCCAGCCAATAAATTATCGCCAACTGCTGTTACATCAGTACTTATAGTATATGTTTGAACCAATGTATTTACTTTATTTAATGAAATCCCTGTCATTGAAATCGAGTAACCATTTAACGGGTAGTACTTTGTAATCTTTGTTGGATTAGAAATTGACCCAGCTCCAATTGTTTGATTAACATGCATGATATTACCCCATAGAGTGGCGGAGTTAATGTCATAATTGAAGTTTAAGGGCTGCGTATATGAATTAAAATATTCAATTTTTATACCCCCAGTTCTAACAATTGCCTTACTAAGCTCAACACCGTTATTGACGTCAAACTTAATTTCTTTGTCAGTTCCAGCGCTATTAGTAAAAATGGTTGTATTTCCTGCTAAAAAACTATTAAATACAGCTATATATTCAATTTTTACGGTCGTATCTGGTAGTTTAACTAAACTATCCATTGTATAATTGACAATATCTTTACTAAAAGCAATATGCAGCAAACCTGTTGGATCAGCTTTGAAAATGGTATCACCAAAAAAGTTACTAATATTTAAATTACTACGAGCAATAGGTATCGCTGCATCAACATCCCAACTCGTTTCCTTTTTACAAGAAAATAAGGTTAAAACAATTAAACAAGAGCATAGTATTTTAAACAAAAACTGCATATCACAAACTTAATGTTTTAAAAGTAAAATCCAATATCTCGCGTAGCATTTTGTGTTTTAGAAATGATAATTGTCAGAAATGAGGTAAAATTGAAGAAATGAGTCGAATTTTGGCAAAGTTTTTGTTTTATGATTGTAAATTAATAGTAAATTTGTGCCCGTGAGATACACTTCAAGATTTTACATAAGTTGGTTAGTCTCAGCTATTTTGATGTATGCTGGTTTTGTTGTTTGGCATGGTTTATTTTTAAATGATTTAAGCCATATTACGTTTTCCAAACCGTTATTTTTCATCTTAACAGCCTTAGTTTATTTGGTTATTTCTTATGTGCTTTATAGAACTTATGAAGCTAGGATATTTGATCGTTTCTTTTACAGTTCCGTTTTAAGAGGAATAACAGCTGGTTTTATTATAGGCTTTATTTTATTTGCTTTAATTGCTGTTTTGGGTATTTCTTTTACTAAACATATTAATACAACTTATTTGTTAGCAGATTGTATGTGGCAAATTGCAGAACAAATACTTGGTGGATTAGTGATAGGTTTTGGTAAGCTATTCTTATTTGAACCTCATCCTGATATGGAATTGGCGGATTAACAGCTGTTTTATACACCATTATTTTTTCTTTTAGATTATTCTTAATCATCTTTATTTTTCTTATCATAATCTAATTGATTACCCCAAAAATTCATTTGTTGCTGTATCCAAGCCTTTCGTTTAGAAACGTAGCTATTGGCAGGCGATGCTTTTAAGTGTAAAGGATTTGGTAGAATGGCTGCAATAGCAGAAGCCTCATCCTTACTCAATTTTTTAGCTGATTTATGAAACCAAAATTGTGCAGCCGATTCAGCCCCATAAATTCCGTTCCCCATTTCAATACTGTTTAGGTATACCTCCATAATACGTTCTTTACTCCAAAATATTTCTATTAATAGCGTAAACCAAACTTCAAAAGCTTTTCTAATATAACTTCGACCTTGCCATAAAAATACATTTTTAGCAGTTTGTTGGGTTATGGTACTGGCACCTCTAATCCGCTTTCCTTCTTCATTTTCTTTCATGGCTTTTTTTATGGCACCCATATCAAACCCAAAATGTTTCAAATAATTTTGATCTTCGCTACAAACTACAGCTAATTGTAATTTTGGTGAGATCTCTTCTAAAGCCACCCAATCGTGTTTCATGATGATGCCTTTATTGGAACCTAATTGCTCGAAGTCTCTAATAATCATTAAAGGCGTAATAGGCACTGGAACGAATCTATAAATGATAACGGATATAATAGATATGGTAACAAACGCCAAACTTGTTTTCCATAGAATAGTCCATAATTTTGAGAGTATTTTTTTCATTAAAGGTAAAACTATTGTAAATATTAAAGTAAGTTTACATGGTCATATTTTTTTAATAACAACAACCACTTCATAACATGAGCGCAACAAGAATATATACTTTATTAGGTTTTTTTATTGCTTTTTTAATAGGCATGTATGTTTATAATAAATACAACGTAGCACCAAAAATTGATATTTCTAAATTGGAAATTATTGATGAGTCGTCTCAGAAATTCGACATCAAATCTTTAAAAGGAAAGAAAGTGATTATTAGTTTTTATGCCTCGTGGTGTCCTAATTGCATTGATGAATTGAAGCTATTGAATAAAATTAAAAATGAAAAATTAGCAGATATTACCATACTCGCTATTACAGATGAATCTATTGAAAAGCTAGTTTCTTTTAGAGATAAAAAACAATACCCATTTACATTTCTTAAATTAACTAAACCATTTAGTGATATTGGAATTGTGTCTATACCTACTGTATACCTTGTAAATACAAAAAACGAGGTTGTATACGATGAAGTAGGCTATGTAAATTGGGATGAAGAATCTACTTTGAGTCATTTGAAAACCTTGATGGAGTAGGGAATGGGTGTTATTAGTATTTTAGTAGCAAAGTAGATTGAAAATCCTTATTTAAATTTCTTTTGTTGTTTTAGTAATTTATTTAGACCTACAAAACCAGCGATAACGGCAATCCCCCATATAATCCAGTCTTCTATCCTATTGGGTCTAAACATAAAGTGACCATGATTACCAACGCCATAAAAAATAACAGCAGAGATTGATATCACTAATAAAACTATAGCTATTAATTTTTGTTTCACTGTTTATATCCTCTGATAAATATAACGCATTTAGTTTAATTTAAAATAGTTTTGTAGCAGTTAGTAAATCCAGCTAATGGCTTAAATGCACCACTTATTGAAAAAATCACACCACTTATGATAAAGTAGTTTTAAAGTAAATGCAATGTATTTAGTTTTATGGAAAATACAGATTAAAGTGTCTTAATATTAAATCCATAAGTTATGAAAAAACAAAACTACATCATCAGCATTCCGGAACCTTGTCACGAAGACTGGAATAGCATGACGCCCGATGCAAATGGGAAATTTTGTAATTCCTGTTCTAAATCTGTAATTGATTTCACTAATAAAACAGATACAGAAATTCATAACATGATGATAGCTCGAAAAAATGAGCGGATTTGCGGGCATTTTAAGAAAACCCAAGTTAATCGCCCCTTATCTCTTCATGTTTCTTTTTATGCGTTACCTCAAAATATGTCGCCAGCAATGGTTTTTGCTATAGCCTTGTTTTTAGTGTTTGGTACATTTTTATTTAGTTGTACTAATGAGCATAATCAAAAAATAGATGAAATATCTATTACAGAACCAGAAAGTTTAATAGGAATAACCATGGGCGAGCCAATGATGCCTTTAATCGAAGTGCCAAATGATAGCGTAACTTCTTCAGAATATGAAACAAGTAAAATAAGTTGTTCATCCTTTACTAACGGTGGTGTCAACTATACAGAAGTGTCAATAGTAGATAGTCTTTCGGAGATACCAGTGCAGGATACGATGTTGTACATGATGGATAAAGAGTATACCATAACTGGTGCAATGATGTATTATGAACCTGGAATTTATGAAAAACCAGATACAAACTTTTTTGATAGGAGAATGAAAATGGAAACAATTATACCTAATGATAATGTGACTTTTCAAGTATATCCAAATCCTACAAATGGATCCTTTAACATTAGTTATGAGGTAACGAAAAGAGGAAATGTGCAGGTGGATATATTTGATATAAAAGGCATTTTGGTTAAAACGCTTGTATCTCAACAAAATCAATATGAAGGGAAATATACGATTCCGACGGATGTTAGTGATTTAGTTAATGGGACTTATATTTGTAGAATCATTTACAATGGTAATGAAAAATCAACCAAGCTAATTATTGCTAAATAACAGCAATTTTACGGTTAAATACTTTCAAAAATAAATTAAATTATTAATTTTAAATCTTTGTAAATAAAGGTTTAAAAATGAAGTCTTTTTTAATTTTAGTTTGTATTATCCTTAGTCCTAATTTTTTTTTCTCTCAAAAAATGTATAACGATTTTTCTGTATTGTTACATGAAGAAACCATTAATAAAGTTTTTACAGCTGTTGGAGAAATTAGTGGTAAAAATGAATTTGAAGTTTTATTAATTAAAGGTCATTATAAATGGACCATCGTTAATCCAAAAATAAATTTGTTGCCTGATAGTAGTGATTTTACTTGTGATGCTAAAGTAGAAGTTGGGCCATTTAAATACAGAACTCAGGTTACTGGTAATGTGAAAATAGGCTACGATAATGAACTTAACGAAATTAGTGTTAGAATATCAAAGGCAATTTTTGAGTTATATACTGTTATTTTGGGGAAGAAAATTCATATTAAGGATATTCATTTAGAAGATCAATTTAAAGACGCTTTTAGATTTGAAGGGCCAAAAAGCTTCGCAACCGATATGTCCTTTACTTTGCCAGACAGTACAGTCAAAAAAATTTATGTGCAGCCAACGGAGTGTGTTATGAAAGTTATGAAACAGATGATTGTCACTTCATGTGAAGTAATTGCAAGCGATAAACCTATTGATAAAAAGGTAAAAGTGACACCTCCAATTCAGTCAGTTGATAGAACTAAAGACACTTCAGTCAAAAAGTAGATGAGGGTTTTTCTGAAACAAAATAGCGCTTTTATTATTTGCTACCTTTTATTATTGGTGTATGTAGCATTTATATTATTAAATAATGGAAAGGTACAAATTCATCAATCTATTAATGTTTATGTAGGTAATAAGTATGTTGATGTGTTTTTTAAATACATCACTCATTTAGGAGATGGTTTGTTTGCGATTGGATTATTTATTTTATTTTTATTTATTAATGTAAGACAATCTTTTTACATTTTACTTTCCTATTCTTTTGCGTCAATTTTTGCCACTATTTTAAAGAATTTTGTATTTATCGGTAATTGGCGACCAGGCTTTGTTTTTCATTGGTTTGTGCATTACCCCTTAAAACTTGTGGAAGATGTGTTTTTAAATACGGGTAATAATTCCTTACCAAGTGGGCATGCCACAGCTGCTTTCGCCGTTTTTTTTAGTTTGTTATTTATTTCTAAATATCAATTATTAAAATTTTTATTTTTCTGTTTAGCTGTTCTTGCCGCTTTTAGTAGAACGTACCTTTCCCAACATTGGCTAGTAGATATCTATTTTGGGTCAATGATTGGATTTACTTCTTCAATATTGTTTTATTTTGTATTTTACATAAAAGATTTTTCTCTTCGATATAATTTTTCTATTCAAACTATAGTATTTAAAAAAAAATAAATTGTTTAAACTATTAAATACCGATACCAAGGCTTATGCATTTATTATTTGTGTTGCTTCGTTGTTATTTATTCCTTTTATAGGTAATATTCCTCTTTTTGATTGGGATGAAATTAATTTTGCTGAGTGCGCCCGCGAAATGTTGATTTCTCATAATTATTCAGATGTTCAATTATATTTTCAGCCATTTTGGGAAAAACCACCATTGTTTATTTGGCTTCAAGCCTTATCAATGAATGTGTTTGGCGTATCAGAATTTTCAGCAAGATTTCCGAATGCATTGTGTGGCGTTATTACATTAGTTGTTTTGTACCGTTTTGGTAAATCATTAAATGATTATAAATTTGGATTAACGTGGGCATTTGTTTTTGCTTCAACCTTATTACCACATTTGTTTTTTAAAAGTGGTATTATCGATCCTTGGTTTAATTTATTTATTTTTTCATCTATTTATTTTTTAATCCAACATACGAATAATCCTATCGGATCATTTGGCGTTAAAACAGCCTTATTAGCTGGATTCTTTTTAGGCCTTGCCTTACTAACAAAAGGTCCTGCAGCTCTTATTTTAGTAGGATTAACGGTAATCGTCTTTTTTGTTTTATCTAGATTCAAAAAGATATCATCACCAAAATTTGTTTTCTTATTTTTTTTATCATTTTTAATTACAGGTTTAAGTTGGTTTGCCGTCGAGATCATAAAAGGTAATTCCCACGTTATTAAAGAATTTATAGATTATCAAATTCGTTTATTTAATACGGAAGATTCGGATCATGGCGGCCCCTTTTTATATCATTTTGTTGTATTGTTAGTAGGTTGTTTCCCAGCATCTTTATTGTTAGTAGTAGCACATAAAAATTCAACGTATGATACTCCTTTTCAAAAACACACTAAGAAATGGTTATTGATTTTATTTTGGGTTGTATTAATACTGTTTTCTATTGTACAAACAAAAATTGTTCATTATTCTTCTTTGTGTTATTTTCCTTTAACATATTTAGCAACCTATTCTATTCAAAAAATTAGAACAAAAGAATTTCAATGGAAAAAATGGCTAAACATCTCATATATAATACTAATAGTACTTATGGGTATTGCTTTTATTGCTGTAGGATGTGTTAATTACTTAAAACCTTTTATTCTAAAAAAACAATGGATTGATGATTCGTTTGCTATTGAAAACTTTAAAGCTAATGTATCATGGAATGGTTTTGAATGGCTAATAGGTGTATTTTTCTTATTATCTGGTTTAGTATGTTTATTTAAAATAAAACAACAAAATTATAGATTTATTTATGGACTGTTTTTCACTTCTTTAATAACTATTAATTGCCTTATTTTATTTATTGTACCTAAGGTAGAGCATTATTCGCAACGTGCAGCAATTGATTTTTATAAGATGTGTGGCAAATATAACTATCATGTAGAAACATTAAATTTTAAAAGCTATGGCTCCTTATTTTATGGACAAGTGACAAAAGATGTTTTTACAAACTCTGATTTTCCTGCCTATAAACTCAAAAAACAAAAAGAATTAATTGAAAATAAGATGAATCCAGAAACTAACTATGGTTTTATATTTAAATCTTGGTTGCTTGAACATCATATTGATAGACAGGCTTGTTTTGTGGCTAAATGTTCCGAAAAAAATCTTAATAAAAATTATCCAATGCTAAAAGAATTGTACAGAAAAAATGGGTATGTTTTTTTTGTACGTTTACCAAATAACTAAAAAATGACAATAGATTTAAGAAGCGATACTGTAACTAAACCAAGTAAAGCTATGGTTGACGCCATGTTTAGTGCGCCAGTTGGCGATGATGTATTTAATGAAGATCCTACCATTATTGCACTTGAAGAAAAAGCATCATCATTATTTAATCATGAAGCTGGTTTGTTTTGTCCAAGCGGAACAATGACTAATCAGATAGCTATTAGATGTCATACACAACTTGGTGATGAGTTAATTTGCGATATAAATTCTCATATTTATAATTACGAGGGAGGTGGAATATCATCTAATTCAGGGGTGCAGGCTAAATTACTTCAAGGCAATAGAGGCCGAATTACTGCTGACCAAGTAGAAGAACATATTAATTTGGATTATGATTGGTTGACTCGTACCTCATTAGTATGCCTTGAAAATACCGTTAATAGAGCTGGAGGAAGTTGTTATACTTTAGATGAAATTAAAAAAATTAAACAAGTGTGTCAAAAAAAACAGTTGCCTTTGCATTTAGATGGTGCTCGTGTTTTTAATGCACTGGTTGAGTCACATGATTTAGCATCAGATATTGGTGCTCAATTTGATTCAATTTCTATTTGTTTATCAAAGGGGTTAGGTGCACCAGTTGGGTCATTGTTATTAGGTTCTAAAGAATTCATTAAAAAAGCTCGACGTGTTCGTAAAGTATTTGGAGGAGGGATGCGTCAAGCAGGGATTTTAGCAGCCGCAGGTATTTATGCTTTAGATAATAATTTGACTCGCTTGAGAGAAGATCATCATCGTGCAAAGCAAATAGAAGCTGTGCTTAAAACTATGCCTTATGTAGAAAGCGTTTTACCTGTAGAGACAAATATTATCATTTTCAACTTAACAGATAAATATACAGCTGTTTCTTTTGAAGAGGCATTAAAGCCATATAACATCAAGTTAGCCGCTTTTGGTAAACAAACAATTCGTTTTGTAACACACTTAGATTTTACGGATGATATGCTGGAAATAGTAATTAATGTTTTGAAAAAAATGTAGTATTATTTTTAGTAGTTCATTTAAGTATATGAATTTTATAAAAATCAAGTCAATTTAAGTGACACTATAGAGCTATCAATATATAGAGAACTTATGAGACGATTGAGTAGATAATCTACGTCTAATATATTTTCTAAGTAAACGGTTTAGTAGACTGGAAAACTTATGCAAAAGCGATCGCTTCAAGAAAGACTATTATTTCAATTTTTTATTTAAAACCCCCTCTTTATGAGCTAATGCTTTTTTGAGCATTTCAATTTCTTCCATTAATTTTTGTGGAGAAGAATCTTCTCCGTCATTCCACAGTTTATTAACGTAGTAAGGTTTTTCAGAATAATCAATTTTAATATTTGCGTCTCTAAATATACTATATAAGGGTACTTTTAAATTTTTAGATATTTCTTCAAGATGACGGATTTCAAGAGTTTTGTTA
>JANXRU010000045.1 GCA_025356715.1 Bacteroidota bacterium | reverse complement strand
ACACGCTACATGATGTCATTAATTTTTATTTTCAATTAGCCGACGAAAGGAATTTAGTGACGCTTTTACGATTAAACGATACATTAAACAAACTGTGCAACGCTTCTAATTACGATGCTAATCATATTAATTCCATAGCTGCTTTTAATGATGAAACGTATATCTACAAACAATCCCTATATGTCATTCGAACTCATCAGGACACTACTGGCACTCAATTTTATTTGAATAAATACCAATTAAAATCTCTGCTAAAACCTTTTGAATACGACGATAAATGGCAATTCGCTTTCGAACGACAATATATACATCACGCCACGGTTGTGTATGCCGATAGTAATGATGTGATGGTGTATGTAAACGTAAATGATGGAAATAAAAAAGGACAGTGGATATTACGCATTAATGCCAATTCAGGCGAACTCATTAAAGGTACACGATTGGGTTCAAAAATCGATGCAAAAAATTATCTATACTCTAACTCTCTTTATGATTCTAAAACAAAGAGTATTGCGGTGATTGGTAGTATCTACGAAAAAGAAATGATAGACTTTAAAAACAATCGTTCTAATTTTATCAATCTTTCAAAACGCCATCAGCTATTTTTAATTTGCATTGATAGCTTAGGTGAAGTCATTTCTAAAACGGAAAAATTAATTGCCTTACCATTGCAAACGAATAACCAAACCTTTACCACGTCCTATCATTTAAAAATTCGGACATTCAAAAAAAACGATACAGGCTTTGATGTATGGGCAGATATGTATGAGCAGTCTCTGCCAAATACCTTTGTTTACTATAGTTCCTGGCAAATTGATATTAAGCCTAATGAATTAGATTACGACATCACACCTGCTCGTTTTTTTATTGCAACCAAAGCCATTCCTAAATTGATGAGTTACACCAAAGGTGATACGTATGGTAAATTTATCTTAGATAAGATTAGTGACTTTGATATGTTCGCCTACAAAAAACCATTAAATCCTGTTGTGATGAAGACAGCCATGGACGATTTAGGTAATCCTTTTTTTATACTTAAAAAAACGGATATCTTGCTTGGAACCAAAAGCTATAACTACGTGTTTGTTGGCAAAAAAGGATTGGAAAATAAAGTCCTATTAGATTGCGCCAAAGATCAAAAAGGAAACTTGTACTTTACCAAACCAGCTACTTATATCAGTTTTACTGATAACCCAGAGCATACAACATTTGAATTGAAGTTGAAAAAAATGTAAATAAAGCTACAACATGATCCCATCTCGTCCTCGTTTGCAACGAGGACGTCTTGATAGAGCGTTTTTAACGCTCAAATTAAATTTTTGTAATTTTAACTAATCCATTTCCATCTACATAATCAATAGCGCTGCTAAATACATAATCCCGCTCCGCTGCATTTGTAATGCTGCGGAAAGTTCTACTTAATAAGTTTTGTCCGTTTTTATATATTGTTTTACCCGCTCCGCTGCATTTGTAATACTGCGGAAAGTTCTACTTAATAAGCTTTATCCGTTTTATATTTTGTTTTTCACCTTGTTTCATCTATCGCATTATATAATCTAATTTAAGATGTTTTTAGTAATATAACAAATACAGTATGCTTTATACTTCTGTATTATGCCGCAGCATTACAAATGCAGCGGAGGGGAAACTTAATGCATTATCAATCAAGAGTTGTATATCTCTTTGTATTTATTTTTCTTTAAAGAACTTACTTAAAGAGAGCTTTGCTTTTAAAGTAAAAAAGAAGTTACCAGCTTGCGAAACTTTTACACCAGGCATTATTCCCAACTCTACTCCATAGGTTGTACTTAATTTTTTAATACTCACCGTTTCCCATCCAATGTTAAATCCAATGTTAGACATTTTTACATACCCATCTAGTAAGTATAAATGATTTACTGTATATTGATAATTATTATAATCTTTATAATACACATTTTCTAAAATACTATACTTTGATAATAATATATTTACGTAAAATCGACTCATATTGTGAACATCTCTATGCCCATATTTCTCTAAGTCAACCGCTACATCAACTATTTTACCGTAAGTAGCTCCAAAGGAATACCAACCATATTCCATATATGTATTAAGTCCTTGATTAGTTATTATATCGTAATCGGGACGTATATATGCATCCCTTACAGTTACTCCTTGCGGAATGGTTAAATTACTAAATCCCTGTTTGTAGCCCATTTGAAAGCCAAACAGTTTGTTATAATTTGCTACTACTACTGCGTAATGATCTACATGTCCATATCCTACATGTGAGCCCCCAATACGAACCTTAACTTTTCCTCTTGTTTTTTTTTGAAAAAAATAACCAACAGTAACATCAGCATCTCTTGAGTTCGTTGGCTTATAAATAGAACTTCCACCAATAACAGGAGATCCAATACTTTTCGCTAAAGCATCTGCATAGTGATATGTATAGTTAGCATTGATATATAATCCGTTTAAATATAAACTTCCTCCAGCACCAGCGGCAAATGTAAATCGTGAATTTGATATTAGTACTTCCCATGGCCATACTTTAGCAGTAAAGTATTTTATGTCTTGATTTTCCCTTGTTAAAGTTCCTGTTAATACACTACTCGATGATTGTCCATGAATGGATATCGTAATGATAATAAATAGAAAAAGATAGTTTAATTTGAGCATATTTTAAAGATTAAGGGCAAGAAATTTTTCCTGTAATAGGGCTAACAGTCATTGAAAAAATATTTGAATAAGCTGAACCATCACATATAGTCGCATAATATTGGCCAGCAACTTGAGAAACATAAACATTCCCTGTTGATAAGCTAAGGTTTCCCCAACTTGAATTACCAATTTCAACAGATGCCTGATAATAACTATTATTAGAACTTATACTTAAGTTAGATGGAAGAACAATATTATAAACAGCATACAAGTATGGAGCTAATGTATTTAATTTAATTTTATATGTACTGTTAAAGGAGTAACCACCATTCATTTCAAAATAACCTAAAAATTCTCCACAAGAAGTTGGCGTAACTGTTTCAGTAATCGTAGTCATTTTTAAAGTATTAACCGTAGCTGTACAAGTTGGCACTATTACAACA
>JANXRU010000027.1 GCA_025356715.1 Bacteroidota bacterium | reverse complement strand
TGTAAATGCCAGCGTTTGGTTATAGTGCGAGAAGCTTTGATTGCTCGTTGTTCCAATAGGGCTATTGTATGAGCCTTCTGCTACATCGTTGTATTCAATTTGAAGCATACTGTTTTTTAATCCAAAGGCATCAAAATATTTTGCCCCTACTTGATATCCAAACGCGTTCCCTAATTTGGTAACGTTGCTAAAATCATCCCCCATAAATTGGCCATAAACACTTAGCTTGTTTGAAATTTTATAATTAATATTCGCACCAATTACTATGTTGTTTTTATTATTCATGCCATAAAACCCAAGGTTTGTAAAAATTACAGGATTAAAATATTGCCAGTCTAAATGTTGTTTATTCATGCTATCGGCAGCGGCCCAAACCATACCCTGAAACAAACTAACATTTAATCGTTTATTAAAGTTGTAGCTTAGGTATTGAATAGATATTGCTTTCTTTTGAAATAAATCCTCTGTATTTGGTGGTGTTTTAGTGCCGCCCGTTTCTAAATTCATCAACACCGCATAAATATTAGTGTATTGTAATTTTCCTTTGAGCCATTGAGAAGTTATTTTTAAATACGGATAATTAAAAGAGTTGTCGCTTAACAACAAAGAACGATAACCGTTTCCAATTTTTTGTTTACCGTGACCTAATTGAATATTTAATTTTTTAAAAGGTTGATATGAAATAAATCCAGATGAAAACGCATAATCATAACCTGTTGTTTTAAACACCTTGTAGCGTCCTTGCCCCGGAACAACTCCTGTTTGATTATTAGCATTAGAAATATAATGAGGAAAATAACTTTGGTTTTCGGCAAACATCGTTTCGAAATAAAAGTCTTTACCTATAGTACCACTCGCAATAAACCCTCTTGTGTTTGTAGAAATGTTTTGTGTTTTGGAGCTATCGTAGTATGCTTTTCCAAGCTCAACGTTTAATAAAGGATCAACTTTAAATTCAAATTTACCATTTTTAGGTTTAATGTGTAGGAGGTGGTCATAAAACACTTTATCTACTAAGATGTCATCAGTAATGTATTTAAAAACATGATGCGTATCTTTTACGAATTCATATTTTTTATTAAAAAAGGGAATGTAAGGCTGTATCGAAATGTGTAGATTCTCAGTGTCAATCCTTGCTAATTGGCGCTGCGTGAGCGTATTAAAAAAGTATTCGTTGGGTAGATTATAGAATTGCGCTTTTAAAGAACAAGATAAAAGTATTAAGATATAAGCATTGAGACTTTTAAAATGGCATACTTGTATGTTTATTTTTTTAAAAACGATCACTTTGTGTTTAGTTTTTTATCTTAATACTAATTACTTTATACTAGACTTACCAAACTTTTATTCCTTCTTTTTTTCTAAAATCTTCGTAAACCATTTTTATCCCTTCTGGTAATTCAATTTTATGTTTCCAACCTAAAGAATGTAAATACGATACATCCATTAATTTTCGAGGTGTTCCATCTGGCTTTGTTGTATCCAGTTTAATTTCGCCAGTATAGCCAACGATGTGTTTTATTAATAGGGCTAAATCTTTGATGGTCAAATCTGTGCCCGAACCAATGTTTACAAACTTTTCCTCATTATAGGTTTTCATCAAAAACACACAAGCATCTCCTAAATCGTCGGCATGAAGGAACTCGCGCATAGGAGTGCCAGTCCCCCACATTTCTACAAATGGTAAATTGTTTTCCTTAGCATCATGAAATTTACGAATCAATGCAGGTAACACATGAGAGTTGTTTAAATTATAACTGTCGTTAGGGCCATACATATTGGTAGGCATCACGGAAATAAAATTACAACCGTATTGACGCTTGTAGCTTTCGCATAGTTTAATGCCTGCAATTTTTGCAATAGCATAAGGTTCGTTTGTTTCTTCTAACAAACCTGTTAGCAAGTATTCCTCTTTTAACGGTTGTGGCGCTAGTTTTGGGTATATGCAAGAAGAACCCAAGAACATTAATTTTTTTGTTTTATTTAGGTAGGCATTATGAATGACATTATTTTGAATCATTAAATTCTCATAAATAAAATCAGCCCTAAACGTGTTATTGGCTTGTATGCCCCCTACTTTTGCTGCCGCTAAAAATACATACTCGGGTTTTTCGTCACTAAAAAAATCAGCTACTTGTTGTGAATTTCTTAAATCTAATTCAGCTGATGTTCGCGTAACAATATTTGTAAATCCTTGTTTGGTAAGGTTTCGCATGATGGCACTACCAACCATTCCGCGATGCCCTGCTATGTATATTTTAGAGTTTAGTTCCATGTGATAATGTGGTAATACGATAATGAGGCCATTCGATAATCATCAAATGGACGTATTATCAAATTATTTTTATTCTTTGTAATTTAAAATTTTATGTCCGCCTTCCAATAAATATTTATCGCGTTTAAATAACTCTACATCTGCATGCACCATTTCTTTGCATAAAGCTGCTACGGTGTAAGTTGGAGTCCAACCCATTTTTTCTTTTGCCTTCGTTGCATCACCAACTAATAATTCAACCTCTGCTGGACGGTAATATTTAGGATCAATCTCAACCACTACTTGTCCTGTAGCTGTATTAATTCCTTTTTCGTTTTCGGCTTTGCCTTCCCATTTTATTTGAATGCCCACTTCAGCAAAAGCCATATTAATAAACTCACGGACCGTAATTTTAATTCCCGTTGCTAATACAAAATCATCAGGAGAGTCTTGTTGTAACATGCGCCACATCCCTTCTACATAATCTTTTGCGTGGCCCCAATCCCTTTCAGAATCAATGTTGCCCATAAATAGTTTTTCTTGTAAGCCTAAACTAATTTTTGCAACAGCGCGTGTAATTTTACGAGTTACAAAGGTTTCGCCACGTAACGGACTTTCGTGATTAAATAAAATCCCGTTGCAGGCATACATTCCATAAGCCTCACGGTAATTTTTTGTAATCCAAAATGCGTATAATTTTGCCACACCATAAGGACTACGCGGGTAAAAAGGTGTAGTTTCTTTTTGTGGAATCTCTTGAACTAAGCCATATAACTCAGAAGTAGAGGCTTGGTAAAAACGTGTTTTTTTCTCTAATCCTAAAATACGAATAGCTTCTAAAATACGAAGCGTGCCAATACCATCTGCATTAGCTGTATATTCAGGCGTGTCAAAACTTACCTTTACGTGCGACATAGCTGCTAAATTGTAAATTTCGTCGGGCTGAACCTCTTGTACAATTCTAATTAAGTTAGTACTATCGGTTAAATCGCCGTGATGTAATTTAAAATTGACATGTTTTTCGTGTTGATCCTGATATAAATGGTCGATACGATCTGTATTGAACAAAGAACTACGACGCTTAACGCCATGTACTTCATATCCTTTGCTTAATAATAATTCTGATAGGTAGGCACCATCTTGTCCTGTTACACCTGTTATTAATGCTACTTTAGCCATAGA
>JANXRU010000385.1 GCA_025356715.1 Bacteroidota bacterium | reverse complement strand
AAGTGCAGAAGCCATGGACATGATGGGTGATAAATTAAGTGCGAAAGCAACCGCTAAAAAATACAATGTACCTATGATTCCAGGATCAGACGGTGCCATTTCTGATTTAGCAGATGCAACCAAACTAGCCAAAGAAATTGGATTTCCATTATTGATTAAAGCCTCTGCTGGTGGTGGTGGTAAAGGAATGCGTTTGGTAGAAAAAGAAAGTGAAGTAGAAGAGCAAATGAAATTAGCAATAAGTGAAGCCATCTCTGCCTTTGGTAATGGTGCTGTTTTTATTGAGCGTTATGCCACAGGCCCTCGTCATATTGAGATACAAGTGTTAGCCGATAATCACGGTAACTGCGTATATTTATTTGAACGCGAATGTAGCATTCAACGTCGTCACCAAAAAGTAATAGAAGAAGCGCCTTCCTCTATTTTGACTCCTCAACTAAGAAAAGAAATGGGAGAATGTGCCGTAAATGTTGCAAAAGCATGTAACTACAGTGGTGCTGGAACTGTTGAGTTTTTATTAGATGATCAAAATCGTTTTTATTTTTTAGAAATGAATACGCGTTTGCAAGTGGAGCATCCAGTTACTGAAATGATTACTGGTTTAGATTTAGTGAAAGAGCAAATTAAAGTAGCACGAAATGAAAAGCTATCCATCACTCAGGATGACTTAAAAATTAATGGGCATTCCATAGAAGTACGTGTATGTGCAGAAGATCCTTGTAATGATTTTTTACCAGATATTGGTAAGCTAACTACTTACCGAGTTCCAACGGGGCCAGGCGTTCGCGTTGATGATTCGTTTGAAGAAGGAATGGATATTCCAATTTATTACGATCCTATGATTGCTAAATTAATTGTGCATGGAAATGACAGAACAGATGCCATTAATAAGATGTTACGTGCCATACAAGATTACCAAATTACAGGTGTAGAAACAACCTTACCATTTTGTTCTTTTGTATTAAAGCATGATGCTTTTGTAAGTGGCAAATTTGATACAGGGTTTATTAAAAACTACTTTAAGCCCGAATGCCTTGATAAATCAAATGTAAACGAAGAAGAGGTTGCTGCCATTTTTGGTGCTTTTATCTCTAATTCTATAAATACCACCTCAAACAATACATCAACTATCGCAACAAAAACTTCTAAATGGAAAATGAATAGAGTATAATACTATTCATCCATGCTTAATTTAATTCGGATGTTGACTTGATTCTATACACATATTATCCTTATGAACATCATTGAAACTGAAGCATTAGAGTTACTCGAATTCCATAAAATTAAAAAGTACATTACTGATTTATGCTACTGCCTCGGGGCTAAACACAAAGCTTCGCAACTGTCTATTATTGAAAATTTAGAAGACCTAAAAACGGAATTATTTCGTGTTTCAGAACTTCATCAATTAATAATTAGCGACGCTTATTTTCCTGATATCCAGTTTGAAGATTTCAAAAAAGAAGTATCCTTACTTTCATTAGAAGGTAGTATGCTTTCCGAAGAACAGTTTTTGTTAATTAAAATAGCAACTGAAATATCAAACACGGTTATTCGGTTTCTGAAAAGTAAAAAAACAACACTGCCATACTTAGTACAATTAGTGGATGAATTGGAAGATAATAAATTGATTGTTGATGAAATTGATCGAATTATTGACTTTGACGGAACGGTAAAAAACTCGGCATCTAAAGATTTACAAAAAATACGTAAAGAACTATCAGAGAAAAAAAGAGAAAGCGATGCTAAATTTTACAGATATATCAGCGATTTACGCAAACAGGGTTTTTTAAGAGATAACGAAGAAGGTTATTTTAATGGCCGCAGAACGCTTGCGGTTTTAGTTGAACATAAAGCAGAAATTACAGGTTTTGTTCATAGCAAAAGTGAAACAGGTAAAACTATTTTTATAGAACCAAGTGCTACTATTAGTATTAACAATGATATTGCCGAATTAGAAATTGATGAACGAAGAGAAATTAACCGCATCTTAAGAGAGCTATCCAACACCGTTCGCCCATTTGCCAATCAATTAAAACACTATAACGACTTATTAATTGAGTTGGACTTTTTAAAAGCGAAGGCAACCTTTGCCAAACAAATAAATGCCTCGTTACCTGTTATATCCGAAACGCAAGAGTTAAACTTGGTAAAAGCGTTTCACCCCATTTTATTTATACAAAACAAAGCGCAGAAAAAAACAACCATCCCATTAACCGTTCATCTTTCTAAAGAAAATCATTTGTTGTTGATTTCAGGACCTAATGCTGGAGGAAAATCTATCACGCTAAAAACAGTTGGCTTATTGCAAACAATGTTTCAAAGTGGCCTATTAGTGTCGGTCGCAGAGAACTCTGTCATGAGTTTCTTTTCCAAAATATTAGTTGATATTGGCGATACACAAAGTATTGAACATGCTTTAAGTACCTACAGTGCCCGACTTAAAAACATGATTTCCATTTTAAAAACAGTGAATACAAAATCACTAATTTTAATGGATGAGTTCGGGAGCGGCACCGACCCAGAGCTTGGAGGCGCCATGGCAGAAGTGGTTTTGGAAGAACTTGTTAAATCTAAAACCTTTGGTGTTATTACAACACATTATTCTAATGTCAAATTATTGGCCAACAGTTTACAAGGAGTATCTAATGGTAGTATGTTGTTTGATTTAGAAACCTTAAATCCAAAATACATCTTAACCGTCGGAGAACCCGGAAGTAGCTATACCTTTGAAGTAGCTGAAAAAGTAGGCTTTCCAATAGAGTTAATTAATAAAGCGAAGCAAAAAATAGACACCGATAAAATAGAATTGAATGTTATTTTAGCAGAAGTGCAACAACAAAAAACATTATTACACGATGCTACTGAATTAGCCGAACACCAAGCTTTTTTACAAAAAATATCCAAAGAAAAATACGACGTTCTCAAAATAAATTTACAAGATAAATTAGAACGCGATAGAGATCGTAAAATAGAACTGGCTCGCTTGGCTGATTTTGGACAAAAATATTTACGCTTATTAGACGATTGGAACAGAAATGAAGATCGAAAAATGGTGATTAAACGCTTTATTGACGGTATTACAGCTGAAACCAATAAACGAAAAGAACTGGACAAACAACAAAAACGCGATCAGTTTAGTGAGAAAAAAGTAGCACGTATAAAACCCCTATTAAAAATAGGCAGTAAAGTTAAAGTGCTTAATAGTGCTGAAA
Organism: Bacteroidota bacterium; assembly: GCA_025356715.1. Next base: position 798 of record JANXRU010000385.1, on the reverse strand, counting down.
TTGGGCTAGTTGAAGATATTAAAAATGAAAAACTAATTATTAAATTTGGTCATTTAAAAATGACCGTTTCAATGGAAAATGTAGAATTAGTAAGAGATTAACATATCTAACACCTTATAATGCCTTTTCTCATCTGATTTTTGATTAAACTACCTCTTCTGTTTTTTAGGAATGCCATAATAAGCGATAAAAAGAGTATTATTTTTGGAATAATATTTAAAACAATCATTTGATTGAGTGAAATGGCTTTAATAATGATTGAGTAAATAGTGAAAGCGATTCGTTATTCATAAGTTTAATAATAAATCATTATTAAATTCTTTAACTTATGATAAAAATTTACAATTACTTCAAAATTTCCTGCTTATTCTTATCTGTATTTGGAGGTTTAAACTCTTTAAATGCTCAGGTAGGACGATTACCAACACCTCAAGAACTGACCGCAAAAACTACATTGCAGCAATTGTATAGTAGCGGTAGCTATAGTAAATCGGCACCAACACATCTATTAACTACAGGTGTTGAGCAAAACTGTGATAATGCTATCCCAGTTTGTCAGCAAACATATTCTCAAACAAACTCATACACTGGTGCTGGAACTGTGCAGGAATTAAGTAGTACCTGTTTAAGTACAAATGAAACCAATTCGGTTTGGTATATTTTCACTGTACAAAACAGTGGAACATTTACTTTTTTATTAAATACTCCTAATGATTATGACTTTGCTTTATATGATGTTACAACAATTGGATGTGCTGGTGTTCCAGGTGCAACACCTATACGTTGTAATTTTTCTGC
>JANXRU010000275.1 GCA_025356715.1 Bacteroidota bacterium | reverse complement strand
ATGGTTTGCCCTCTAATGCCGTCCATTAAGCCACTACACATCATGTATGCTAATTGAGCAAATTCTTCTAACTCAATGTGAGTGCCTGGAATATCATATTTTGCAATAAACTCTTTCCACTCATCACCTAAAGTTGATAATAAAGAATCCGTTAATACAGGGCGTGTTCTTAAGACATTAAAAATAACTTCTTCTTCATAAAAATGATACGTCAAGTATTTTACTAACACTTCATTTAATGCTTTAGTTGCTGCAGCAAAATCATAATTTTTATGAAATCTATCTGGCCCGTGAGATGATAAAGCAATCACATATTTTGGATATTCTCCAATAACGACTTTCATTTGGCGAGTGTATTCCACCATTGGCCAACAGCTGTATTCAATGCTCTTTAGCAAAGAACCTTCGTTATAATCGTCTAAGCTTTTTACTAAGTTAGCAAAAGATACATTAGAAATAAATACATCTAAACGGCCAAAACGCGCTTTAATGTCTTCCATTAATTCTTTCGTATCATCATTATTAATAACGTCAGATTGACGGATGTATGGTGCAGGTAATCCTTTAGACGTAAACTCTGCAATGATATCTTCTTCTTCGATACTTCCCCAACCGTAAGTAATAACTACCTGATCGCCATGTTTGGCAAATTGCATCGCTATTTCTTTTCCTATTCCTTTGCTACCGCCGGTTACTAAAACCACGCGTTGTTTGCTAATATTTGACATAATTTTCTTGTATAGTTTTTAATATTTCTGTTTGATCAAAAGTAAGCTCATGCATCATGGTTTCAATGCTATAAGTTTCTTCAAATGTTTTACGACGCGTCATGCTTTGGTATCTTTTCAATACTGATAATGCCTTACGTGGCTTATCAGCCATGGCTTCTGCTAATTGCAGAGCTTTGTCCAAAACGTCGGCTTTTGGTAATATATAATTGAAATTTGTTTTTCCTATTAAGTGTCGCCCTTGATAAAACATACCTGTGTATTGCATTTCTTGAGCCATAGCTGGCGACATATAATGTTCCATTAATTTAGTAATTCCCATGCCTGGAGTAAAACCCATATTCATAAACGAACAACCATAGCGACTTTCTTCGGCCAAAATAGCGATATCAGCACATAATGCCAAAGCCAATCCACCACCAATAGCGTGACCTTCCATCGCTGCTATCACAGGAATAGGAATGTCTAACATCATTTTTGATAAAATAATATCAACAGGCTTTATTTCTTTTTTACAAAGCTTAACTAAGGTATCTAAATCGGCACCCGAATTAAAAACATCAGTAGTACCCGCCATGATAAGTACTTTAAAAGTTTCATTGTTTTTCACCTCTGTAATACAGGCAATTAACTCTTCTATAAAATGAGGCGTTAACCCATTTTTACCTTTAACGTCAATCATTTGCATGGTAGCAATCCCAGCATCATCGGCAGTTAAAACAACATGTGTATGATTTTTGAAAAAATTCATATATATTATAAATCAGTTTTATACTTCAATACTTAGGTTATTGAGTATAAAATTAAGAGAACAAAAATAATAAAAATATTAAATTTAACTAATCAAAGAGTATAAAGAAATGTGGGAGAGAAACTCTAAAAATCCATTTTTAGAGGCGGCCAAGTTTTTGAAAACGACTATTAAAAGGCATTTAAGGCTTTCAAAAATGAAATTCAACAATTAAATAGTGATTTCATAAACAATGAAAGAAAAAAACTGTTTATAACTATAAATAGAGGTCCATATTTTTTATGATTCAAAACAAGGATATTATTGAAATTTTATTAAATTTGCTCCCTTAAACAAAAATTAACCAAACAATTACAATTATTTAAAATGGAAAGACAAGAAATTTTAGCTGTTATTGAAAAGCACTTAGTTAAATCTGTACCAGGTATTACTGAAAAAATTGAAGAACAAAAAACATTTATGGATTATGGCGCAAATAGCTTAGACATCGTTGAAATCGTATCTGGATCTATGCGTGAATTAAAAATAAAAATCCCTCGTACTGAATTATCTGACATCAAAAACATTGCTGGTTTAGTAGATAAATTTGTAGCAAACGCTAAGTAATTAATACACTATAATGACTGATTCTTTTTTAGATTTCACAGGTAAAGTAGTTTTAATTACTGGTGGCACTAGAGGTATAGGTTTAGAAACAGGTTTGTCTTTTGGTAAAAGAGGTGCACTTTGTGTTTTAACTTATAGCTGGGGCGACCATGATGAAGCTGCGATAAATGCTGCTTTTGCAGAAAAAAAAGCTCCAATGCCTATTTTTTTGAACGCCGATGTTTCTAAAAATGAGGATACAAAAGCCATATTGCAAGATTTAAAATCTCGTGGTATTACTGGCATCGATATTTTTATCAGTAATGTATCTGGTGCTATGGTTATTAATGCTTTTGAAGACTATACCTTAAAAGGGTTAAAACAAAGTATTTCGTATTCAAGTTTCCCAATGGTTTCTTATACGAAAGAGATTTTTAACACCTTTGGTAAATATCCTAAATACATTATGGGTGTTTCTTCTACTGGTCCTGTAAACTATTCCATAGGTTACGATTATGTAGCAGCTTCAAAAACCGTTATGGAAGTATTTGTTAAATACATCAACTTCCGTTTACGTAAACATGGCGTGGTTATTAATGCTGTTCGTTCAAGAGCTATTAAAACTAAATTATTTGAAAATACGTTTGGAAAAGATTTAGTTGAATTTGCAGCTAAATACGTTCCTGATAATTATTGGATAGAACCCATAGAATTAGCAGAAGCTATTGTAGGCTTATGTTCAGGCTATTGCGATACAATTAGTGGGCAAATTATCACGGTTGATAAAGGAACTAGTTTCTTTGACAATCTGATGGAAATTTACACACGTTCTCAAAAAAAGAAATTAAAAACAGCTTAATTAAATTTTAAAAATC
>JANXRU010000324.1 GCA_025356715.1 Bacteroidota bacterium | reverse complement strand
CTGGAAAATATCTGCTAAAGGAAAAATTAAAGCTATTGAAGAAGATACTTTAAATAAAACAATTGCTCGTGCCGTTGTTGTTTCTAATTCCATAAAATCAACTTTGTTTTCATTCATAAAAAAATTCGAGAACACAGACTGCCCACAACAATACTTTACAACAACACAAGAAGCCCGTCAATGGCTATTAACATTCAAAAAATAAAATTGCTAGCACATTACACATACTTTCTTTTTTCTTTGAATAAAAAATTACACTATGTGTTATTATTGTTATTAAGTATTTCTGGCGTTTATGCACAACATAAAGATTCTTTGACTCAACAATTAATGGAAGTAACCATTACAGAGACAAAGCAACAAATTTTACAGGCTTCTAAAAAAACGACAACCATTGATAGTTTAATATTAGAACGTTATGCAACTACATCGTTGGCCGATTTATTGACGAATCAATCTGCTATACATATAAAATCATACGGTAATGGTAATATTGCTACTACAAGCATTCGAGGTGGAAATGCTAGCCAAACAGCAGTGTTATGGAACGGATTGAATATACAAAATCCGATGTTAGGACAAACTGACTTGAGTCTTATTCCCACAATGCTTTTTCAAAATATTTCATTAGAATATGGTGGAGGCAGTACCTTAAACGGAAGCGGTTCTATGGGCGGAAGCATACAATTACGAAATACAAATGTCTTTAATAAAGGATTTGCTACCATGTTACAAGTCAGTGGAGGAAGTTTTGATACGAAAAAACTAGCTACTGCTATACAATTAAGTTATAAAAGAATGAGTTCTAACACGCGCATCTATTATACAAGTTCACAAAATAATTACAGTTATAATGATACAACGGATAAAGTAAATCCTCGCAAACAAGTCGTTCACGCTGATTACTTGACTAAAGGCTTATTACAAGAGCTTGCTTTTTTAGTGACTCCTAATCAAACCATAAATGTTCGTTTATGGTATAATGCTACGCATCGCAATTTACCTTCATATACTAATACTATTAGCAAACAAAGTCAAGATGATGGCAATTTAAAAATAAATGCAGACTGGAATTATAATAAACGAAACCTAAAATCAATTATACGTTTTGCTTATTTTAAAGACGGCTTAAATTACACAGATACCCTAGCTAACATATACTCCAAAAGTACTGTAAACACTGTTATTTTAGAGAGTGACAATACCTATGCATTAAAGCATCATACCTTTCATATTGGAGCTAACGCAACGTCTTACAAATCGGATGTGATAACGTACGACGCTATTCATACATTAAACAAATTAGCTTTTTTTGCGGCCTATAAATTACAACTCTTTCAATCAAAATTAAATTATAATATTTCTATTCGTAAGGAATTCACGAATCTAACCTCTATTCCTTTCACTGGGAACACAGGCATTCATTATCAAATACATAAATACCTTGCTACCAAACTGAACGCTAATTCATCATTTAGACAACCAACTTTAAATGATTTATATTGGAAGCCAGGCGGAAATCCGAATTTAAAACCAGAACAAGGTTATGAAATAGATGGTGGTTTAGAATTTAAATACCAACATAAAAAAACAGTTATTTTATTTGAAGGCACCTATTTTAATAGACATACGACTAATTGGATTACATGGCTACCAACTGTAAATAATTATTGGAGTCCGCAAAACATAGCTGAAGTATATAGTAGGGGTACGGAAACAAAAACAGAATTAGCATTTTTCAAAAATGATTTATTTATTAAACTAATACTGAATACGTCTTATGTTTTATCTACCAACACTAAAAGTAAAAGCGAAAATGATAATTCTATTGGTCGCCAATTAATGTATACGCCTCGTTATGTAGGAAATATGGGTATTTATATAACCTACAAAAAAACTAGCCTATTAATCAATCAAACTTATACAGGCTATCGTTTTACATCAACAGATAATTCATCTTGGCTAACACCTTATTATACTGTGAACATCAAAGCATCTTATAGCTATTCTGTTAAAAAAATGAGTGTTGAGTTTTTTGGAAGTATCAATAATGTATTCAATAAAAATTATATGGTTGTTTTCAATCGCCCTATGCCATTACGGAATTTTGAAGCTGGCATTGTTTTGAAATATTCTAAAAAATAAACGAGATTTATTTTAAATGATCCATTATCCCAAATGATAAAGGTGTCCATATCCCTATTGGTACATTTGCTTTCTTTAATGCGCCTCCTGCCCATACATTACAAGTTTTAAATAAACTATAAGTTCCTCTGGCTTCAAAATAATTATCGTGTTTTCCATAAGATGGGTGAGTAATTAATTGAATTAAATTATTTTTCTTTTCAAAACTTTCTTTAATATAATTAACTAATTGTAAATAATCAGCTTCTGATATTTTTAATTCTATAATTTCGTTACTAGCTTTTATCTCTTGATAATGGGCCACGTGCATAGCGGTGCTTCCCAATCCAAATACGGCATTAATAGCGGTAGAAGCCTTTAAGTCTGCCCAAGTAGGCGTGTCAATGTAAAAACCTCTATCGCCCCAACCTATAGATAAATAATGAAAAGTAGAGTCAATATCTGTAAATAACTTTTCATCCATAAAATCTTTCCAATTCATCACAGATGATTGTTTTGGCATAACAATATCAGTGTGAACTCCGTTTGATTTTATAAATAATGAAATCGTTTTTTTAGTTTTACTCGGCGTGCCAACTTTAATATAAGGCAATAACCAAGCACATAATAACCAACAGCCAACAAAAACAATAAATCCTAATCCAATTCTAATTATTTTTTTGAAAATATTTTTCAGCATGATTATTTATTTACTTTGAAATGATTTGCAAAACTAATCATACATGTTTTTTCGAACATCAATAATACAATTATTCCCATTACAGCTTTTTGAAACTGTTGTTCCTTTTCCTGTAATTTCAATTGATACTAATTTTACATTACTGATAGAAGTAGCTTTTAAAGTGGCGTATTGATCTAAATGCAAACTTTTATGAGTTGTCCAGTTACTTGAAATTTGATTATTAATGGTTCCTGTAGTAATATCGAAATATTCAACATTAACTTGACAAGGCAGCGAATCAACCATTTTTGTTATATAAACAGATGCGTCTACATCACCCAAAGTTTCTTTTTTCGTGCAACTACAAACTAAAATAGTAAAGAGTAAGAAACTTGAAAATTTAATCAACCAATTATTCATTTGAATGTTATATGCCTAAGAATATGCCTAATCCTGTATTAATACTCAAACTTTCCAAACTCTGATTCGATGGTTACTTTTTTTCCAGTATGTTTTTCTACTCTGCCAATAATTTGCGCATCAATATTAAATGATTTAGCAATAGCAATTACTTCTTGTGCATTCTCTTCCGATAAATACACTTCTAAGCGATGCCCCATATTAAAGACTTTATACATTTCTTTATAATCGGTTTTACTTTGCTCATGAATTAATTTGAATAATGGAGGAACTGGTAGCATATTATTTTTAATAATATGCACATCGTTTACAAAATGCAACACCTTAGTTTGTGCGCCACCACTGCAATGCACCATGCCATTGATTTTATTTCCTAACACTTCAATTAGTTTTTTTACAACAGGCGCGTATGTACGTGTTGGTGATAATACTAATTTTCCAGCAGTTACTTTTTCATGAATTATTTTTCCATTTGCATCTGTATAAGAAACATCTATTAAATCGGTCAAGTTCATTTGTCCGCAATAAGTTACTTCTTTTGGTAAATTTGTATCATAAGATTCAGGATATTTTTCTGCAATGGCCTTACTGAATACATCATGACGAGCACTTGTTAAGCCATTGCTTCCCATGCCGCCATTGTATTCGGTTTCATAAGTTGCTTTTCCGTAAGAAGCCAAACCAACAATCACATTACCCGGTTGAATGTTATGATTAGAAACCACATCTGATTTCTTCATGCGACAAACAACCGTACTATCAACTATTAATGTGCGAACTAAGTCGCCCACATCCGCAGTTTCTCCACCTGTAGAGCGAATATCAATCCCGTTATCGCGTAAGTTTTGTAACACTTCTTCGGTGCCATTAATAATTGCCGAAATAACTTCTCCAGTAATTAAACCTTTATTGCGACCAATGGTTGATGATAGTAAAATATGGTTGGTAGCACCAACGCAAATTAAATCATCAATATTCATAATCACTGCGTCTTGCGCAATTCCTTTCCACACGCTTAAATCACCTGTTTCTTTCCAATAGGTATAGGCTAAAGAAGATTTAGTACCTGCGCCATCTGCATGCATTATAATACAATGCTCATCACTACCTGTTAAATAATCAGGAACAATTTTACAAAAGGCTTGAGGAAATAATCCTTTATCTATATTGGAAATCGCTTGATGCACATCTTCCTTAGAAGCAGAAACACCGCGTAAATTATATTTTAAATCAGACATGAGCGTATTGTATTAAGGTGTAAATA
>JANXRU010000309.1 GCA_025356715.1 Bacteroidota bacterium | reverse complement strand
TACAAGCCAACTATTATTTTAACGGAGTCTAATGGCATAGCTACAGGTTCTGCTCGTAGCGTGAAAGATTTTGATGTTTACACAGCTATCGAAAATTGTAGTCATTTATTGGAACAATTTGGCGGACATAAATTTGCGGCTGGTTTAGCACTCAAAACCGAAAATGTGAATGCCTTTATAGATGCCTTTGAACATGAAGTTTCCCGAACCATAAAACCAGAAATGTTATTTCCGGTGGTTGAAGTTGATATAGAAATACCGTTGGATGATATCACAGAAAAGTTAGTTCGTATTCTTAATCAATTTGCTCCGCATGGCCCTCATAATATGACTCCTGTATTTTGTAGCAGAAGAGTGTTAGATACAGGCTTTGCTAAAATAGTTGGCACCAATCATTTAAAATTAGACTTATATCAGGCAAATACCAAGCTTACAAAAATAGAATCCATTGCTTTTGGTAAAGGTGATTTTTTAAATTTCTTTAAACGACAAATTCCTGTTGATATCGTTTATAAAATAAAACAAAACGAATTCAGGGGCAATATCTCTATACAGTTGATTATAGAGGAAATTAAAGCCTCTGTTTAATTTTTAGTGATTATACAAAGATACTATGCTCAAAAAAATAACAAATATAGTTCTTAAAACACTGTTTGTTTTTTTCATTCTAATTATTGGATTAAGTATCTATGTTTATTTCGCTATTCAAATTGAAGTTCCAATTATTAAAAATGACACAACCCTCAATTGGAAACGAGAAACCATCAATCCTCAGTTTTATAAAGTAAACAATAACTGGTTAAAACAAAACAAGGCTGGCTTGTATGAATTATATGTTGAAGGAAACCCTTATGAACGTGGCATTGCTAATGGTATGTTAACTCAAGAACTACATGCATTTCAGGAAGATGCATTCATCAATCAAATAAAAATATTAATTCCTGATATAAATTATCTAAATTTTCTAAAATATTTTGTCGCATATTTTAATAGACATTTACCCGATCATATTATACCAGAATACAAAGAAGAAATTTTAGGCATCTCTAAATTCGCCAGTGATAAATACGATTTCATTGCGCCTAAATACCATCGTATCCTCAATTACCACGGTGCGCATGATATTGGCCATGCCGTACAAGATAAAAATATGGTGGTTGGTTGTACTTCTTTTTCAGTATGGGACAAAAAAAGTGAGGATGGTAAACTATTAGTAGGTCGTAATTTTGATTTTTATGGTGGTGATGATTTTGCCAAAAATAAAATTGTTCAATTTACAAACCCTACTACCGGTTATCAATTTGCAACGGTAACGTGGAGTGGCTTTATTGGCGCGTGTAGTGGCATGAATGTAAAAGGATTAACGGTTACCATTAATGCTGCTAAAAGTTCTATCCCCACAGATGTTGCTACGCCTATTGCTTTATTAGCAAGAGAAATTTTACAATATGCTAAAAATATTAATGAAGCTGTTGCTATTGCAAAAAAACGAACCGTGTTTGTATCTGAAAGTATTTTAATAGGCAGCGCCGAAGACAACCGAACCGTAAGCATTGAGAAAGCTCCTGAAAAAATGGATGTGTACGAAGTGCCTAACTCCAATCAAATTATTTGCCCTAATCATTACCAAGGGGAAAGTTTTAAAAATGATTTGCCAAACTTAAAAAACATCGTTGAAAGTTCTTCTTTATACAGAAACATCCGTTTGAAACAATTAATAGGCAATTCGGAGACAATCAATTATACGCAAGCTGCAGATATTTTACGAAATCAAAAAGGATTGAATGATAAAAATATTGGTTTAACTAATGAAAAAAGTTTAAACCAATTAATTGCCCATCATGCAGTGATATTTAAACCGCAAGATAAATTAATGTGGGTGAGTAGCAATCCTTTTCAGTGCGGACAATTTATATGTTATAATTTAGATTCTGTATTTGCCAAAGCAAAACAACTAAAAACAGATATGATTATAAATGATCCTCAATTAACCATTTCGGAAGATCCATTTTTAAAAACACAAGGCTATCAAAACTTTATTCACTTTAAACACCTAAAACATTACATACAATTTATCACTAAAAAATCGCCCTTAAATACCTTAATGCCTCAATTAGAACATGCCTTTATACAATCGAATCACGAAAGTTATTATATGTATCAAATCTTGGGCGATTATTATACGTCTCGTTCCAACAAAATAAAAGCTATTGAAAACTACAACTTAGCGTTAACGAAAGTGATAGCAACTATTAAAGAAGAACAACAAATTAAAGACAATTTAAAAAACCTAACCAACTAATTCAAATTATATACGATGGCAAGAATAATGGCAATAGATTACGGTAGCAAGCGCGTTGGTATTGCCGTTACCGATTCCTTACAAATTATTGCTTCGGGATTAACAACAGTGCATAGTAAAGATTTGATACAATACATTGAAGATTATTTAAAAAAAGAAACTGTAGAATGTATTGTGGTGGGTGAACCAAAAACCTTACAAAACGAGGCATCTGATAGCGCTCGTTTTATTGATCCTTTTGTAACACACCTTACTCGTAAATTTCCTCAAATTAAAATTGCGCGGTATGATGAGCGCTTTACCTCTGCCCTAGCCCACCAAACCATGTTGATGGGAGGATTAAAAAAGAAGGCTCGTGCTAATAAAGATACGGTAGATATGGTAAGTGCCACCATTATCCTACAAGACTATATGTCTTTTATAGGGAAGTAATGTCCTCCAATAAATTAAAATAGAGAAGCTGAAATTATTAGAGGAATAATAACTAAAAAAAGAACTATTATTTTCGTCCACTTACCAAAACCCTTACCTAAAGATAGTCTTAATGCTAATATTATTGCCGCTACAGAGGCAATAAAAAAGTGTGCAATTAATGCTTCAAAAATCCCTGTTCCACAATATTTTGTGGAAGAGTCAGGCTTAGCTAAATTGAAAAAAATTGAAATTAGTTGCCATTTGTCATCTTTTTATGGTGTGTTTTAACAAAGATTCATTTTTACAAAGCAACAAACATCGGCATTCCGCTACATCCCTTAATATTTAAGGGTTTAGTTAGAAATCTTTACGCTTTTTTGCGTATTTTTCGACTGTAAAATCGGTGAAAACTGTATGAACCTAAAAGAAGCGCAAGCTAGAATAAAAATAAACAAATTGCTTGAGGAGTCAGGTTGGCGTTTCTTTGACAATGACAAAGGTAAGGCTACCATTAAACTTGAA
>JANXRU010000289.1 GCA_025356715.1 Bacteroidota bacterium | reverse complement strand
GCAGAACAACCAGCTTCACGTAATTCGAATCCAGCATTTTTAAAAATAACATCCAAACCTTCTTTTATGGCCAGTTTAGCAACTTGCTGAGACCCTGGCACAATAAAGGCATGTACATTTTCTGCTTTTGTTTTTCCTTTTACAAATTGCGCTACAATTCGTAAATCTTCAATGCGAGAGTTAGTACAACTTCCAATAAAAACGTAATTTATTTTTTTATTAATTAAAGATTCCCCACCATTAAACCCCATATACTCAAGCGATTTAATGAAAGATTTTTTGGAAGATTCATCTTCTATATTATTTTCGCTTGGTATTGTTTTATTAATCATTAAACCCATTCCTGGATTAGTTCCAAACGTAATCATTGGCTCAATGTTTTTTGCATCGAAGCTATATACTTTATCAAATTTAGCATCTTTATCAGAGTATAATGTTTTCCAATACTCTAAAGCTTCTTCGAATTTTTTCCCTTTCGGAGCAAATTCTTTATTTCTAATATAGTCAAATGTTTTTTCATCGGGTGTAATTAAACCGCCTTTCGCGCCCATTTCAATACTCATGTTACAAATAGTCATGCGAGCTTCCATTGATAAATCCGAAATACAAGAGCCTGTAAACTCAATCATGTGGCCTGTTGCACCGCTCGAAGAAATGATGGATAAAATATATAAAACGATGTCTTTTGATAATACACCAGGATTAAGTTTACCGTTAATTTCAATCTTCATGGTTTTAGGCTTACTTTGCAATAAACATTGTGTCGCAAATACTTGTTCCACTTCGCTTGTTCCAATTCCGAAAGCTATAGATCCAAATGCTCCATGTGTAGATGTATGACTATCACCACAAACAATAGTCATCCCTGGAAGAGTAATCCCTAATTCAGGCCCAATGACATGAACGATACCTTGAAAAGGATGTCCAAGCCCATATAATTCAACACCATGTTTTGCACAATTACGAGTTAAGGTTTCAACTTGAATACGAGATAATTCTTCTTTAATTGGTAAGTGTTGATTTTTAGTAGGAACATTATGGTCAGCTGTAGCAATTGTATTCTCAGGGCGAAACAAAGGTAGCCCTCTATGTTCTATACCACTAAAAGCTTGCGGACTAGTAACTTCATGTATTAAATGTTTGTCAATATATAATACAGATGTTTGTTCATCTATGTTACAAACAACATGAGAGTCCCAAATTTTTTCAAATAATGTTTTAGCCATTTTTTAAAGTTTAACAGTAATATTTATTTTTTGAGCAATTATTTTTAAGTCGGTATTATTAATTTCTTTTTTCTGATCTGCCATAGATAGAAAGGAAGGATATATTTCACTAATCTCTTCTTGATTTAAAAATATTCCTATTTGTTCATACCTATATCTTAAGGCCGCTCTTCCGCTTCTGGCGGTGAGTATAATTGATGAGTCTTTTGCGCCGACGTCAATTGGATTAATAATTTCATAAGTACTTTTGTTTTTTATCATCCCATCTTGATGTATTCCCGATGAGTGGGCAAATGCATTTGCTCCAACAATTGCTTTATTAGGTTGAACCGCCATTCCCATATAATCGGATACCACTTGACTGGTTTCAAATATTTTTTCAGTTTTAATATTGGTTTTGAAATTTAACTCTTGATGACTTTTTATAATCATCACTACTTCTTCTAGGGCAGTATTACCAGCTCTTTCCCCAACACCATTTATGGTGCATTCAATTTGCCTTGCGCCATTTATAACACCTGCAATTGAATTGGCTGTAGCTAAACCTAAATCGTTATGACAATGAGCTGATATAATTGCTTTATCAATATTTTTAACATGATCTATTAAATATTTTATTTTAGCACCATATTCTGATGGTAAGCAATAGCCCGTTGTATCAGGTATGTTTACAACTGTTGCTCCTGCTTCTATAACAGCTTCTATTAATTGTGCTAAAAAAGATAGATCAGCTCTTCCGGCATCTTCTGCATAAAACTCAATATCTTCAACAAATTGTTTCGCGTATTTTACAGCCGAAACCCCTTGCTCTAACATTTTTTCTCGAGTACTATTAAACTTGAATTTAATATGATTATCGGATGAACCAATTCCTGTATGGATTCTTTTATTTTTCGCATAAGCTAAAGAATTAACGGCAACGTCTATATCGCCCTTTACCGCTCTTGTTAAAGCGCAAACAGTAGGATGTTTAATGGCTTTTGAAATAGCAACTATTGATTCAAAATCACCTGGGCTAGAAATTGGAAATCCAGCCTCTATAACATCAACGCCTAACTCCTCCAGTAGAATTGCTATTTTAACTTTTTCATCTGTGTTTAATTTACAACCTGGAACTTGTTCCCCATCTCTGAGCGTTGTATCAAAAATATAAATGCGATTATCCATTGTCTGAAAAATTTTAAGAGCACAATGGTATAATTATATGATTTTTAAAAAAATAAAAAAATAAATTTTACTACGATATATAAATTAGTTATTTATTATAAATTATCTCTGAAATAGTTATATTTGTTAGATATTTTATTTTTATTATTACGATGTCTAACGTAAAATCTGAACAACTATTTAATTTAATTAAAGCCCTTTCTAAAGGTGAAAAACGGTTTTTTAAATTGTATGTTTCTCGTTTAGGCGATATTAATGACAAAAAATTCATTGTTTTATATGATGCCATTGAGAAACAAAAAATATATGATGAGGCTAAAATTCTTAAACAAGAAAAGTCATTAACTCAATTACAACTTCCGAATCTTAAATCACATTTATATTTTCAATTATTAAAAAGTTTAAGGCTTTGTAATTCAAATAGTTTAAGTAGCATTAAGTTGCTTGAATTGATTGATTATTCTAGATTGTTGTATAGTAAATGTTTGTATAAGGAATGTGTTAAGTTGATTGATAAAGCTAAGAAAATGGCTATAATTAATGATCAATCTATTTTTTTGTTAGAAATTTTAGAAATCGAAAAGTTAGTCATTTCTAAAACGTTGGATGTTGGAAATGAAGAGCGTGTTAATAATATTATTGATGAAACAGTTAAAGTCACACAAAGTATTCAAAATATAAATATTTTTTCAAATCTTTCACTTAAACTCGATTCATTTTATAATCAATTAGGTTTTGTAAGAGACAAAGAGGGATTAGAAAAAGTGACATACTTTTTTAAAAATAGTTTTCCAACATATGACTTAAAAAATCTATCATTTCAAGAAAAACTGTTCTTATATAAATCGCATGTTGGATTTTATTTTTTTACACAAAATTTCAAGCAAGGTTATCTGTATGCAAATAAATTAGTCAATTTGTTTGAAGAGCAATCTGAAATGAAAATTTTAAAGCCTGAAATGTATATAAAAGCTCTTAATAGTTTATTAGCAGCACAAAACAAGCTATATAAGTATAATGAGTTTATGGAAACGTTAAAAAAGTTAGTCGCCATTAAACGTGAAAAGAAAATTATTTTAACTGAAAATTTGAACCTAAATTTATTTAAAGCAATTTACATTCATGAAATAAATCGTCATTTTATGTTGGGCGAATTTAAATCAGGAACTCGTATTGTGGCGGCTTTAGAAAAAGAACTTTATAAAATTATAACCAAATTAGATAAGCATTCAACATTACTTTTGTATTATAAAATCGCATGCCTGTATGTTGGAAGTGGAAATTACAGAGCGGCCTTAACTTGGTTAAATAAAATAATTAATGAGCGCGAAATTGCTTTAAGAGAAGATTTGCATTCCTTTGCCCGGATCTTGTCGTTAATATGTCATTTTGAGTTGGGAAATGATGATTTAGTGGAATCTTACATAAAATCAACTTATCGATTTTTTAGAAAAAAAGGCGATTTATCGTTGTATCAAAAATATATTCTTGATTTTTTGAAGCGTTTGTTGATGGAGCATGAAATTAGAAACGTTAAGAAGAGATTAACGCTTCTTAAATTTCAAATGGAATCATTGCAAAATAAAAAATTTGAAAAAAAAGCTTTTTTATATTTTGACATTATATCATGGCTCGAAAGTAAAATTGAAAACAGACCTGTTCAAGCTATTATAAAAGAAAAGGTTAGTGAAAAATTAAAATTATATGCGAGTTCTTAGAATTTTTTCTTTGTAAAATTGGCAAGTAAATTTCTTTAACATTTTACTCTTGATTACCTGTTTTTTTAATCCGCTACAGGAACAATAGTTGGCGTGGTTGTTTCTCCTTTTTTTGCGCCAAACACAAACTTAAAACTAAATTGAAATACTAAATTATTCCCTCTGTTTATAGTGTTAATACTTTGTGTTCCTGTATTTGCTGAGTTTTTCTTAATAGCTGGTATCAGTGAATTACTATATCTAAAGCAGAAATAAACGTTTTTTGTAAAATTATAATCAGCCCCAATTAATACACTGATATCGTTTGTGTTAAAGTAATTTATAGCTGATGGAATTGTATAATTTGTACCGCTAATAACAGTATTATGGACCATTCTGCCGTATGATAATCCAGCTTCAATGTCAATTTTATTTACTCTTTTTTGTTTCCAATTAAAATAAATTTGTCGTTTTATGATTAAAGGGATTTCTACATATCCTAAAGCGATTTTAAAATAGCCATTATTTAACGAATCAGGTGGTTGCAAACTTCCTTTTTGAATGTAATTTAGTTCAAACTGAAATACTGATTTTTTAGTCAATTGAGTATTCATTAGTGCTCCTGCAGTAAATCCAACTTTATGAAAATCATTATCAGGGTCTCTAGTATCAGCTCCGTCAATATCACTAACAACTAATCCAGCTGTAAATCCTCCAAAAAATCGTTGAGAAAACCCTTTATTGAAAAATAGAAGGAAAAAAGTAATTACAAAAAATGATTTGATATACATGAGGTTAATTTTCGGATAAATTTACAGCTAAAAAAACTCAAAAATTTAAATTTGTATATTATTTGAGAACCAAAATCAAAATTCATTTACTAAATTTCAATTAAAAATACCTGTTGATAGTATCGTAAGAATTTTTAGCGTTAAAAATCTTTATAGATGATAATTTTACTTTCAGCAGTAAAAAATTGCTATTCAAAGCTCATTTTCATGATACTTTTCAATATAATGGTTGACTTTAGTCGCTAATAAAACCAACCATTTCGAGAAAAAAAGAAAAAATCTCACTATTTATTAACATTTTTTTTGTTGATGAAATAAATAATCCTATATTTGCCGTCCCTAAAAAGAGGGGAAGTTAAATTTAGTATAAAATCAAGTAATACAGGGATATAAAATGCCTACAATATCACAATTAGTAAGAAAAGGACGCTTCAAAGCTCCTAACAAAAGTAAATCGGCCGCTTTGGATTCATGTCCACAACGCCGTGGTGTTTGTACACGTGTGTACACAACTACCCCTAAAAAACCTAACTCAGCTATGCGTAAAGTAGCGAAAGTGCGTTTAACAAATAAGCAAGAAATTATTGCTTATATTCCTGGAGAAGGTCATAACTTGCAAGAACACAGTATCGTATTAGTACGTGGTGGTCGTGTTAAGGATTTGCCAGGTGTTCGTTATCACATTGTTCGTGGTTCTTTAGATACTGCAGGTGTTGAAGGAAGAAAACAACAGCGTTCTAAATACGGAACTAAACGCCCTAAAGCAGGAGCAGTAGCTGCACCAGCAAAAGGAGCTAAGAAAAAATAATAATAAAAGTATAGATTTCATACAATGAGAAAGTCGACCGCCAAAAAAAGAATTTTATTACCAGATCCAATTTTCAATGATATATTGGTTACTCGTTTTTTAAACAGTTTAATGTATGACGGTAAGAAAAATACCGCTTCTACAATATTTCACGAATGTTTAGAAATCGTTGCAAAACGTACTAACGAAGATGGGCTAGAAGTTTTCAAAAAAGGATTAGCAAATGTTACTCCTCAAGTTGAAGTTCGTTCTCGTCGTGTTGGCGGAGCAACTTTTCAAATTCCTTCAGAAGTTCGTCCTGAGAGAAAATTAGCTTTAGCTATTAAATGGATGATTGTATATGCTCGTAAACGTAACGAAAAATCAATGGCTCAAAAATTAGCTGGAGAAATCGTTTCTGCTTCTAAAGAAGAAGGAGCTGCTTTCAAAAAGAAAGAAGATATTCATAAAATGGCAGAAGCCAACAAAGCATTTTCACACTTTAGATTCTAATTAGAAATGGACTTAAGATATACAAGAAATATAGGTATCGCGGCGCATATTGATGCTGGTAAAACTACCACAACAGAGCGTATTCTTTATTATACAGGAGTTAATCATAAAATTGGCGAAGTGCATGAAGGTGCTGCAACAATGGATTGGATGGCTCAAGAACAAGAGCGTGGTATCACTATTACTTCTGCGGCAACTACTTGTTTCTGGAAATATCGTGATAACAATTACAAAATTAATATTATTGATACACCTGGACACGTTGACTTTACAGTTGAGGTGAATCGTTCTTTACGTGTATTAGATGGTTTAGTGTTCTTATTTTCAGCTGTTGATGGTGTTGAGCCTCAATCTGAAACTAATTGGCGCTTAGCTGATAATTACAACGTTACTCGTTTAGGTTTTGTTAACAAAATGGATCGTCAAGGTGCCGATTTTTTAAAGGTAGTTAAACAAACTCGCGAAATTTTAGGTGGTAATGCAGTTCCTCTTCAAATTCCTATCGGTTCTGAAGAAAACTTTATTGGTGTTGTTGATTTAATTAACTTTCGTGGTATTGTTTGGAATGATCACGATAAAGGAATGACTTTCCAAGAAGTTCCTATTCCAGCAGATTTGCTTGAAGAAGCAACAGAGTGGAGAGAAAAAATGTTAGAAGCAGTTTCTGAATTTGATGATAAAATTATGGAGAAGTTTTTCGACGCTCCAGAAACAATTACAGAAAGAGAAGTATTAGATGCATTGCGTAAAGCATGTGTTGCAAATAAAATTGTCCCAATGGTTTGTGGTTCATCTTTCAAAAATAAAGGTGTTCAAACTATGTTGGATTTGGTTATGGAATTAATGCCATCTCCATTAGATAAGCCTGAAACTAAAGGTACTCACCCTGATACAGGCGAAGAGGTTTCTCGTAAGCCAGATGTTAAAGAGCCATTTACTGCATTAGCATTTAAAATTGCAACCGATCCTTTTGTTGGTCGTTTGTGTTTCTTCCGTGCTTATTCTGGTCGTTTAGATGCTGGTTCTTATGTGTTGAACACTCGTTCAGGAAATAAAGAACGTATTTCTCGTATATTCCAAATGCATGCTAATAAACAAAATCCAGTTGAATTTTTAGAGGCTGGTGACATTGGTGCTGCTGTTGGGTTTAAAGATATTAAAACAGGTGATACGTTATGTGATGAGAAATTCCCTATCGTATTAGAAGCAATGAATTTCCCTGAACCGGTAATAGGTATTGCTATTGAGCCTAAAACTCAAGGTGATTTAGATCGTTTAGGTGTGGGCTTGCATAAATTAGCTGAAGAAGATCCAACGTTCCGTGTTCATACCGATGAAGATTCTGGTCAAACTATTATTTCAGGAATGGGAGAGTTACACTTAGAAATCATTGTTGACCGTTTAAAACGCGAGTTTAAGGTTGAGATTAATCAAGGTGCGCCTCAAGTATCATATAAAGAAGCTATTTCTGGAACGTATGAACACCGCGAGGTTTACAAAAAACAAACGGGTGGTCGTGGTAAATTTGCTGATATTAAAGTTGTATTAAGCCCTGTTGATGAAGATTTCGATAGAGAAAAAGCAAAATCTGATTTACAATTTGTGAATGAAATATCTGGTGGTTCTATTCCTCGTGAATTTATTCCATCTGTTGAAAAAGGATTTAAAGCTGCCATGTTAAATGGTGTTTTAGCAGGATATCCTTTAGATAATTTAAAAGTTCGCTTGATTGATGGATCTTTCCATGCAGTCGATTCAGATTCTTTATCTTTTGAAATTTGTGCTCGTTCAGCATACCGTGAAGCTTTAGGGAAATGTAAGCCAGTTTTAATGGAGCCAATCATGAAAGTGGAAGTTTTAACTCCAGAGCAAAACATGGGTGACGTTGTAGGTGATTTGAACCGTCGTCGTGGGCAAATTGAAGGAATGGATTCTAAAAATAACTCACAAGTTATTAAGGCTAAAGTTCCATTGTCTGAAATGTTTGGTTATGTAACTCAATTACGTACATTAACTTCTGGTCGTGCAACTTCAACTATGGAATTCTCTCATTACGCAGATGCTCCAGCTAACGTTGCAGCTGATGTTATTGCAAAATCAAAAGGTAAAACAGAAAAAGTATAATAATTAATCACAAATAATAAACCGTTCTTTATATGAGCCAAAGAATTAGAATTAAATTAAAATCATACGATTACAACTTAGTTGATAAATCGGCTGAGAAAATTGTAAAAACAGTTAAAATGACTGGAGCAGTTGTTAACGGACCAATTCCATTACCAACAAACAAAAGAATTTTCACAGTATTACGTTCGCCACACGTTAACAAAAAAGCACGTGAGCAATTTCAAGTATGTGATTACAAACGATTAATTGACATTTATAGCTCTTCTTCTAAAACAGTTGATGCTTTAATGAAATTAGAATTACCAAGTGGAGTAGAAGTAGAGATTAAAGTTTAACCCTCTGTTCTTTTTTAAGAAACAGAGAAATCAAAGAAAATTAAAATAGTAAATAACAAATAATAAAAAAGTAAAATGTCTGGAATTATTGGTAAAAAAATAGGAATGACTAGTTTCTTCGATGCCAATGGCAAGTATGTGCCATGCACAGTTATAGAAGCTGGTCCTTGTGTAGTTACGCAAGTGAAAACCAATGAAAAAGACGGTTATACTGCTTTACAATTAGCATTTGAAGAGAAGAAAGAAAAACATACTTCAGGCGCTATGAAAGGTCATTTTGAATTAGCAAAAACAACCCCAAAACGTAAAATAGTTGAATTCCGTTCTTTTGAAGAAACTAAAAACTTAGGAGATATTGTAACATTAGATGTATTCGCTGAAGGCGATTATGTAGATGTTGTTGGTAC
>JANXRU010000209.1 GCA_025356715.1 Bacteroidota bacterium | reverse complement strand
GTTTTAGTTTTTATTTGTTTACAAAGAAAAGAATTATATCTTTGCACCGCAATAAAATACGTTCTTTTTTAAATTATTAATTTTACCCTAAATGCTTCGGCATTTGATACATATTGCGGGATAGAGCAGGGGTAGCTCGTTTGGCTCATAACCCAAAGGTCGGGTGTTCGAATCACTCTCCCGCTACCAACGAAAAAGCCTCAGTATTACTGAGGCTTTTTCATTTAATTTTATTTCTGATTAATGATGATGGCCACCAGCGCCATGAACATGACCATGGTCAAGTTCTTCGGCAGACGCGTCTCTTACACTTAATACTTCGCCAATAAAATGCAATGTATGATCAGCTAAAGGGTGATTAAAATCCATAATCACATAATCATCACCAATCTCTTCTACATAACCCATTAACTGATTTCCTTCTTCATCATTCATAGCCAATTCTACCCCTTCTATTACACGCTCAGAATCAAATACGCCATCAACATTAAATGCTTCTTTAGGGATTTTAGTAATCATTTCTACATCAGATACACCATAGCCATTTGCTGGTGCAACTAAAAAATCAAAAGCATCTCCTACTTTTTTATTTAATAAGTTCTTTTCGAAATCTGGAATTAGTTGTCCAGCCCCAAAAAGAAATACGAAAGGGTTTTCTTTTGATGTTTGCTCAATTAATTCTGGAGCTTCATTTTCTACATGTGCTGATAAATGATAGTTTACAGTTACTACTTTGTTTTTATTGATTGTCATTTTCTATTTTTTTATTTGTCATGCTGAACTTGTTTCAGCATCTGTTTTATATTTATAATCAGAGCTTTTGTAATGATAGACGCTGAAACAAGTTCAGGGGGACTATCTCTATCTTATTTAAAAATCAAATTTAATCCCTTGTGCTAAAGTTAACTTTGTTCCATAATTAATGGTATTTGTTTGGCGACGCATGTATGCTTTCCAGCTATCAGAACCACTTTCACGACCACCTCCTGTTTCTTTTTCTCCACCAAAAGCACCACCAATTTCTGCACCACTCGTTCCAATATTAACATTTGCAATTCCGCAATCGCTACCTGATGCGGCTAAGAATTGCTCTGCTTCACGCATATTCAATGTCATAATCGAAGATGATAATCCTTGAGGTACACCGTTTTGTAAAGCTATGGCTTCGTCAATAGTTTTGTATTTCATGATGTATAAAATTGGCGCAAACGTTTCATGCTGTACAATTTCAAAATCATTCTTTGCTTCAGCAATACAAGGCTTTACATAACATCCACTTTCATAGCCTTTACCTTCTAATACACCACCTGGTACTAATATTTTTCCACCTTCCGAAATTACGCGTTCAATAGAAACCATATAATCTTTAACCGCACCTTTATCAATTAATGGTCCAACGTGATTGTTTTCATTTAATGGATCACCAATACGTAATTGTTTGTATGCGGAAATTAATTTTTGTTTTACATCTTCATAAATATCTTCATGAATAATTAAACGACGAGTTGATGTGCAACGCTGACCAGCAGTTCCAACAGCACCAAATACTAAACCAGGTAAAACGTTTGGTAAATCTGCATGTTGAGAAATAATAACGGCATTGTTACCACCTAGTTCTAAAATGGAACGTCCAAAACGTTGAGCCACTTTTGCGCCAACAATTCGTCCAACACGTGTAGAACCTGTAGCAGATACCAATGGCACGCGTCCATCTTCACACATTTTTTCTCCTATAGAACCTGGGCTAACTAACAAACAAGAAATACCTTCTGGTAAATTATTTTCAGCAGCAACTTCATTCCAAATATTATGACAAGCAACAGCGCATAAAGGCACTTTACTTGATGGTTTCCAAATACACACATCACCACAAATCCACGCTAATGCTGTGTTCCAATTCCAAACAGCAACTGGAAAGTTAAACGCGGAAATAATTCCTACAATTCCTAATGGATGCCATTGCTCATACATACGGTGGCTTTCACGCTCAGAATGCATCGTTAAACCATATAACTGTCGAGATACGCCAACAGCAAAATCACAAATATCAATCATCTCTTGAACTTCGCCTAAACCTTCTTGCAAAGATTTACCCATTTCATAAGAAACTAATTTACCTAAGTCATTTTTCTTAGCGCGTAATTTTTCTCCGTATTGACGAACAATTTCACCACGCTTTGGAGCAGGCACTAAACGCCACGTTTTAAATGCTTCAGAAGCAACTTGTACTACTTTCTCATAATCAGCAGCATTTGCCACTTGTACTTTTGCAATTAATTTTCCATCAACTGGACTATATGATTCTAAAACATCGCCATTAGCAAAATAATTTTTACCTGTTGCGCAACCTATATTTAGGTCTTTTATTCCGAGTGATTTTAATACTTTTTCCATTTAAAATGTTGTTTTATTGTGTTTGTTTTTTTCAGCGCCAAATATACGACTTTTAAAGAGAAAAAATAGTGATTTTTCGTCGAAAATATTGGGATTTAAAATGCAACTCCAAGCGCTAAATTAATTCCTGAATCATACTTTTTTGTAAGCCCAAAATACATGACTGTAATTGTTAATTCGCTCGTTTTAATTGGAATCCCTTGAGTAATGCCAACTACTGAGTATAAATGATAGCTTTCGTTTGGTTTATCTTTTTCATAATATGTTGATGTTATATTTAACTTTAAATCTGTAAACGTTATTTTATTGTACTGAGTTGGCGAAGAAAATGTTGTATTTAATCCACAAAATAGCCTTGTTTTTTTATAAACAAATTCGGGTAGTATTTCCAAAAAAACATTATTGTTTAAGTATGTGAATATTGAGGATGAGCTAGATATAGAAGTACTTAAAACTATTGGTTGAGTTTGTTGTGATGTTTGACAAAACCCAATATTAAATAGCACTCCAAAGTTTTTTAAAAAGTGATTTTCAATTCCAACACTTACGTAAGGGTTAATAAAGTATTTGATATTGTTTGGTTTATACGGATTAGAGCTTGATCCGTCATTTAATGTTTTATATAAGGAATTATTTATAAAATTAATGGTTGTTCCAGCTTTTATACATACGTTCAATTCTTTAGAAAAATTATTTCCTTTCTCTTGCGAAATAACTTGATCGCATAATAACACTATACATATTATTGTTTTTAAGTAATGCTTTTTATTCATTATTTATTTAATTACTTCAACTAATTTAAATTATTACCTGTCCGGTTTTTTAAACCAGACGGTGTAATAAAATCTAAAACATTCCTTTTGCCTTATCAATAGCAGGTTTCAGTCCTTCTAATTTAGAGCCTCCAGCTTGCGCATAAAAAGGCTGACCACCACCACCGCCGTTTATTTCTTTTGCTAAATCTTTAATAATAGTACCTGCATTCAGGTTTTTATCTTTCACTAAATTGTCGCTAATGATAACAGAAATGCTTGGTTTACCTTTTACTTCTGCACCTAAAACACAAACGCAATTTTCAGTTTGATTTCTGATTTCAAACAACATGTTTTTTAATTCGTCAGCATTATCAAATACAATTAATTCACAAATAAAATTAATACCATTTACTAATTTAATTTTAGTTAACAAATCTTGTTTAATGATTTGTGCTTTCTCATGCATTAATAATTGTAATTGTTTTTGAAGCTCTGTATTCTCTTCAAGCACATTACTTAAGCTTTTTACGACGTCTTTATTATTTTTTAATAATGCTTTTACTTCGTTTAGTAATGTGGTTTGATTATCAAAATACTCTTCTGCTTTCAGGGCCGTAACTGCTTCTATACGCCTAATACCAGCCGCTACAGCACTTTCGGAAGTGATTTTTAAATACCCGATTTGCCCTGTTGCTTTTACGTGAGTCCCTCCACATAATTCAATCGAATAGTTTTTATCAAATTCAACCACACGAACCACATCGCCATACTTTTCTCCAAACAAAGCCATAGCGCCTGTTTTTTTGGCATCATCAATGGTCATCTGTTGAATGTT
>JANXRU010000171.1 GCA_025356715.1 Bacteroidota bacterium | reverse complement strand
TGTCCGACTAATTTTATTTCTGTATTTTTAACCATAATGTTTTTTGAGTCTTCGTAAACACAAATATACATTATCAAAAAAGGGTAACGAAAGTTACCCTTTTAGTTAAAATTTAGTCGGTTAGTAGTGTTTATTTTATTATTTATACCCTAACTCCAATAACCAAAATATCATCTAACTGTTCTTGATTACCTTTCCAATTATTGATAGTTTCTGAAAGCAACACGCGTTGTTCATTCATAGGCAATTGATGATTGTTTAATAAGATAGATTGTAATTGCTTGTATTTAAATTTTTTTCCTTTTTCTCCACCAAACTGATCGGCGTAGCCATCAGTAAAGGTATAAATCATGTCCCCTTTTTGTATGTCTATGGATTGAGATGTGAAATCTTTGGCGTTATCTTCATATTTACCAACAGGCATTTTATCCCCTTTGTATTCCGTTAATTCATGGTTTCTAATCAACCATACCGGATTATTAGCTGCAGCAAATGAGAGCTTATGGTTTATTAAATCAAAAGCGCACAACACACAATCCATTCCATCTTTAGAGTTTTCATTTCCTTTAGGATTCAGGGCTTTAATAATTTCCTTCCGTTGTTCATTAAGTACTTGAGCAGGATTTTTAATGCCTCGTTCTATAACATTCTCATTTAAAAAATTAATGTTTAATAAACTCATAAAGGCTCCAGGTACCCCATGTCCAGTACAATCTGCTGTTGCTATGTAAAACTGATTATGCTGATAAGTTGCCCAATAAAAATCTCCACTTACTATATCTTTTGGTTGATAGTAAATGAAATATTCCGCTTTTAAATGTTCATCAAAATAATTTTCGGATGTAAGCATCGCTTGTTGTATGCGTTTTGCATAATGAATGCTATCAATAATTTCTTTTTGTTTTTCTTCAATAATTTCTTTTTGTTCTTCTGCAATAATACGTCTACTGTCTGCTAAAGATCGTTGGTTCTCAACTTCTATTTTTTGTAATTCTATAATTTCTTTTTGTTTATTGGTTATTCTAAAACGGTTATACATAAAAGCGGAGAATAATGCTATGAGTCCAATTCCAATATACAATGCAGTACGCTGTGTTTTCTCTTGTTTTAATTGTACGTCGAACACCAAACGTTCTTCAATAGTTTTAACGCTATCAGCAGCCGCTTTTTTATCATACTCGTATTGAAAACCTTTCTGTAAAGAAGCTTTTCTGTTGGTTTGATTATTATTGCTATCACTCATTTGCTTGAATAATACTTGCATTTGATAAGCTTGTTTGTAGTTTTTATTATCTGAATATATTCGACTTAACAAACTACTGGAATTCTGAATGTGATCAATATAACCTAATTCTTGTCCTATTTTCAGACTTTTTTCAGCATAATTTAGAGCTAAATTTACTTTTTTTTGTTTAAAATAAACATTAGCAAGAATACCTAATGTTTTTGAAATGCCAGCCTTGTCTTGTATTTCTTCTTGTAGCTCTAAACTGCGTTCAAAATACGAGAGGGCTTTATCTAAATCACCTCTATCTTTACTTATATTGCCAATGTTAATTTGAGCATAAGCGATACCATATTTATTTTCAGCACTTTTATAATTCATTAATGCTTTTTCGTAGTAAGTTAATGCCTTTGTTTGATCACCCTGTTGATCGTATATAGAACCAATATTAAGTAAGGATATAGCAATACCTTCCGGATCATTTAATTCTTCTTTTAACTTTAAGCTTTTCTGAAAGTACTCCATAGCTTTAGGTATATTGCCGTTGTTTTTTAAAATGTTTCCAATGTTTATTAATGAGTAAGCAATCCCACTTTTATCATGATTATCTTCTTGGATTTTTAAACTTTGATGAAAATAATCTAATGCTTTAGGGACATCACCAATGTTAGAATAAACGTAACCAATGTTATTTAAAGAATAGGAAATTCCTAATTGATCATTTATTTCTTCTTGAATTTTTAAGCTTTTATTATAATAAGCTATCGCCTTTACAATGTCCCCATATTCGTCCGCCAAAAAACCTAAGTTATTATATGAAGCACCAAGATATTTCAAATAAAACTGGCGAGTAGTTTTAGTGTTTACTTCCTTTTTTAATTGTTGTTCACATAAGTTAATTGCGGAATTAGCAAAATTTTCAATTTCATTTATTTCACAGGCATCACTTAGCATTACTAATAGTTTTACTTTAGTAGTATCGTGTACGGCTTTTTTTAAGGCTTGCTTAAGTGAGTCTGCTTTTTGTGCATTTATTTTTAATCCTAAAAAAAGTAGAAAAATAAATAATACTATTTGAATCTTAATTTTCATTTAAACCCTCACTCCAATTACCAATATATCGTCTAATTGACCATTATTTCCCATCCAGTCTTTCATCGTTTTTGCTAATAATAATTGTTGTTCAGCCATTGGCAAATGGTGGTTTGCAAGTAAGGTGGCTTGCAATTGTTTATATTTAAATTTCTTGCCTTTTTCTCCACCAAATTGATCTGCAAAACCATCCGTAAACGTATAAACAATATCTCCTTTTTTTAATTCTATCGAATGAAATGTGAAATTTTTATTAATTTCTTCGTATTTGCCAACTGGCATTTTATCTCCTTTAAATTCGATAACAGTATTATTTCTTATAATCCATACAGGATTATTGGCAGAAGAAAAATTTAAAATATGATTATCTAAATCAAAGGCGCACAAAACACAATCCATTCCATCTTTAGAGTTTTCATTTCCTTTTGGATTTAATGCTTTAATAATTTCTTTTCTCTGCTCATCAAGAATTTGCGCAGGATTTTTAATACCTCGTTCTATAACATTCTCATTTAAAAAATTAATGTTTAATAAACTCATAAAAGCTCCTGGAACACCGTGTCCAGTACAATCTGCTGTTGCTATATAAAATTGATTATGCTGATAAGTTGCCCAATAAAAATCTCCACTAACAATATCCTTTGGTTGATAGTAAATGAAATATTCCGCTTTTAAATGTTCATCAAAGTAACTTTCGCTGGTAAGCATGGCTTGTTGAATACGTTTTGCGTAATGTATTGAATCTAATATCTCTTTTTGTTTTTCCTCAATAACAAATTTTTGTTCCTCAACGATTTTACTTCTTCGCTCAACCTCCACTTTTTGCAACTCTATTATACCTTTTTGTTTACTTGTTACCCGAAATCGGTTATACATAAAAATTGAGAAAATTGCAATTAAGCCTATGCCTATGTATAATAAGGTTTGTTGTTTTCGTTGTTCTGTAATTTGTGTTTTATGCACCTCGTTTACTTCTGCGGCTTTAATACTATCCGCGGCTGTTTTTACTTCATAAGCATATTGAAATCCTTTTTGTATTGATGCTTTCTTATTTGTTTCACTAATAATACTATCCGACATTTCTTTATATAAGACATGCATCTCATAGGCTTCTTTATATTTATTTAATTTGGAGTAAATTTTACTTAATAAATTACTGGTTTTAAGAATGTTTTCAGGGTAACCAAGTTCTTTTGCTATTTTCATTGCTTGTTCAGATTTTACTTGAGCTTCCACATATTTTCCTTTTGTTAGGAGCGCATTTCCTATACTATTAAGCGAACGAGTAATCCCTAATTTATCTTGTATTTCTTCTCTAATTTTAAGGCTTTCATTATAATATTCAATCGCCTTGTCAACATTTCCTATGCTTTTGTAAACGCCTCCAATCATATTTATTTCATTGGCTATTCCTTTTTTGTTTTGAATATCTTCATATAATTTCAAACTTTTAGTAAATAAAATCATCGCATTTTTGTAATCATCCATGTTTAGATATATACCTCCAATATTATTTAATGCAACAGCAACGCCTTTTTTATCATTAAGTTCTTTCTTTGTTACTAAACTTTTATTATAAAATTCTAAGGCTTTAGGATAGTTTTTTTGGTTATCATAAATATGTCCGATATTTATAAATATGGACGCTACAGCCGATTTATCATTTAACTCTTCTGAATATTTTAAAGCCGTATGATAATATTCAAGTGCATATGGAATATTTCCTTGATCGTCATATATATAACCTATATTATTTACAGCTCCTGATAAATTTTTTAATAAAACTGTATGAATTGGTCCTTTTGATTTATTTTGAATAAGCAGGTCTTCACAAATTGTTTTAAGTGTGTCCCAATATCCTATTCTAAAAACAGGTTCGGTTTCTCCAATTTTATAAATTAAATCAACTCGTGTAGTATCTTGTTTTGCAAATTTTAGTGCTTTTTTTAAACTATCAAGATTTTGCGAGTAAAAAAAATTACCAAATAGTATAAATAAGGCTATCAGTAATATAGTTCTATTATTTTTCATATCTCCATTCAAATATATCTTTTTTAATCTAAAAAGACAATTTATTAAACTTCCTAATCAACTTTTTGTTTCACTTAATAAAGATTACTTTTACCTTATAAATAAAAATGGTTATGACAGTTCAATCTCTTTTAAAACGTGCCCTAAACTTGGAATTCTTATCCATTGAAGAAGGTGTGTTTTTATATGAAAATGCGCCCACTACAGAATTGATGTTTGTAGCTAATGACATTAGAAACATAAAAAAAAACAATTCTAATAAAGTAACGTGGATTATTGATAGAAATCTAAATACAACTAATGTATGTATTGCTAATTGTAAGTTTTGTAACTTCTATCGTATTCCTGGCCATCCCGAATCTTATGTAACAAGCATCGAAACTTACAAGCAGAAAATAGAAGAAACTTTTAAATATGGTGGAGAACAATTATTATTACAAGGTGGACACCATCCTGATTTAGGATTAAGTTATTATGTGAATTTATTTAAGGAATTAAAATCTTTATTTCCATCTTTAAAATTACATGCTCTAGGCCCCCCCGAAATTGCACATATTACTAAGCTCGAAAAATCAACTCATACCGAAGTTCTAAAAGCATTGCTTGAAGCTGGAATGGATAGTTTACCTGGAGCAGGTGCCGAAATTTTAAATGATAGAGTTCGCCGTTTAATTTCAAAAGGAAAATGTACTGGCCGTGAATGGTTAGATGTAATGCGTGCTTGCCACCAATTAAATATCACAACGTCTGCTACAATGATGTTTGGGCATATTGAAACTATTTACGAACGCTTCGAACATTTGGTTTGGTTACGTGATGTGCAAGCAGAAAAACCAAAAGAGGCCAAAGGCTTTTTAGCCTTTATTCCTTGGCCATTTCAGGATGATGGCACGTTATTAAAACGCGTAAAAGGTATTACTAATAATGTTGGCTCTGACGAATATATTCGTATGCTAGCATTAAGCCGTATTATGTTACCAAATATTGAAAATATTCAAGCTTCTTGGTTAACTGTAGGAAAAGAAACAGCACAAATTTGTTTGCATGCTGGTGCAAATGATTTTGGAAGTATTATGATAGAGGAAAATGTTGTTAGTGTTGCTGGTGCTCCCCATCGTTTTACTTACAAAACAATTCAAGATGCCATTAAAGAAGCTGGTTTTGAACCTCAATTACGAAATCAGCAATACGGGTTCAGAGATGTTCCAAATGAAATTGAAGAGCAAATTATTAATTATTAATTTATGAATATAATTCTTACAGGAGCGAGTAGGGGCATAGGGTTTGAACTAGCTAAACTATTCATTGATAATGGACATATGGTTATATGTTTAACTCGGAATATAGAACCCTTAGGTGCAATTAAACATGCTAATTTAAAATCGATTTCTACTGATTTAAATTCACAGGTAAGTATGGATTATGCATTAAAAACAATCAAAGAAAGTTTTGCAACCATTGATTGTATTATTCATAATGCAGGCGCTTTGATAAATAAAGACTTTGAAAAAATTACGCCATCTGAATTACTAAGTATATACCAAGTTAATGTGTTTGCTCCTTTTTATTTAACGCAACAATTAGCTGGTTTAATGGGTAAATATCAAAAAGCTCATGTTGTTACTATTAGTAGTATGGGAGGATTTCAAGGCTCTGCAAAATTTGCGGGTTTATCAGCTTACAGTTCTTCAAAAGCGGCTATTGCAGGTTTAACGGAATGTTTAGCAGAAGAGTTTAAAGATAAAAACATAGCTGTTAATTGTTTGGCTTTAGGAGCTGTTCAAACAGAAATGTTGGAAGAAGCCTTTCCTGGCTATCAAGCGCCATTAAAGCCAATTGAAATGGCTAATTACATTTATGATTTTGCTACAAAAGGCCACTTCTACTATAATGGAAAAATATTACCTGTTTCTTTAAGTACACCTTAGTTAATTAATAGGGAATTTTAATGTTTTTCGATAAAACGTAATAAAACTAAAGGTTGCTTCGATTGTTGTTAACAAGAAATAATTTTCTATCCTTAATTATATAATTTCTATTAAATTTGTCCCCTAAATTAAAACCCACGTTGTGAGTGGGAAACTCTTATGATAAAAATTACGTTACCCGATGGTTCGGTTCGTGAATACGAAAAAGGAACTACTGCCATGCAAGTGGCATTAAGCATTAGCGAAGGTCTTGCCCGCAATGTATTAGCAGCAAAATTAAATAGTATAGTAGTTGATGCCAATACGGTTATTAACGAAAACTCCACGCTGAGTTTATTAACCTGGAATGATGATGAAGGGAAAAATACCTTATGGCACTCCTCTGCACATTTATTAGCAGAAGCTTTAGAAGCGCTTTATCCAGATGTTAAATTTTGGGTTGGTCCACCATTAGAAAATGGATTTTATTATGATGTGGATTTAAATGGGGAAACATTATCTCCAGCCGATTTTGAAAAAATTGAAGCTAAGATGCTTGAATTAGCCCGTCAAAACAACACTTACATTCGTCAAGAGATTTCAAAAGCGGATGCTATTAAATATTTTTCAGATAAAGGTGATTCTTATAAATTAGACTTATTAGAGCGTTTAGAAGATGGCAATATTACCTTATATACTCAAGGTAATTTTACTGATTTATGTCGAGGACCACATATTCCTAACACTGGTTTTATTAAGGCTGCCAAAGTTTTAAGTATTGCTGGTGCTTATTGGAAAGGTGACGAGAAAAATAAAATGTTAACTCGTATCTATGGCATTACTTTTCCAAAAGATAAAGAACTAAAAGAATATTTGGTTTTATTGGAAGAGGCTAAAAAACGTGATCATCGTAAGCTTGGTAAGGAAATGGAATTATTTACATTTTCTGAAAAAGTAGGAATGGGTTTACCATTATGGTTGCCAAAAGGCGCCATGCTTCGTGAGCGTTTAATTCAGTTTTTGCAAAAAGCTCAATTAAAAGCAGGTTATTTACCAGTAGCAACGCCACATATCGCGTTGAAAGATTTGTATGTGTGTTCAGGACATTATGAAAAATATGGCGCCGATTCGTTTCAGCCAATAAAAACGCCACATGAGGGAGAAGAGTTTTTTTTGAAGCCTATGAATTGCCCGCATCACTGCGAAATTTATAAAGCATCACCAAAATCGTATAAAGATTTACCAATCCGTTATGCAGAGTTTGGAACGGTTTACCGTTACGAACAAAAGGGAGAATTGCACGGATTAACTCGTGTACGTGGCTTTACACAGGATGATGCTCATTTATTTGTTCGTCCCGATCAGGTAAAAGAAGAGTTTTTAAAAGTAATTGATTTGGTATTATATGTATTTAATGCCTTAGGTTTTAAAGATTACACGGCACAAGTATCCTTAAGAGATCCTGAAAATAAAACGAAGTACATTGGTTCTGACGAAAATTGGGCTTTAGCAGAAAGTGCTATTATTGAATCTGCTGCTGCTAAAGGTTTAAAAACAGTTGTTGAAACAGGAGAAGCCGCCTTTTATGGTCCAAAATTAGATTTCATGGTGAAAGATGCCATTGGTCGTAAATGGCAATTAGGAACCATACAAGTAGATTATAATTTACCCGAGCGTTTTGAATTAGAATACACTGGGTCTGATAATTTAAAACATCGCCCTGTAATGATTCATCGTGCGCCATTTGGTTCTTTAGAGCGATTTATAGCGGTTTTAATAGAACATTGTGGTGGTAATTTTCCATTGTGGTTAACTCCAGATCAATTTGCTATTTTACCAATCAGTGAAAAATACAATGATTATGCAAAAAAAGTTTCAGAATTGTTAAATATTTCCGATATTCGCGGCCTTGTTGATGATAGGAACGAAAAAATTGGGAAGAAAATTCGGGATAACGAAGTAAACAAAATACCGTTTATGTTAGTAGTTGGCGAAAAAGAAGCAGAAGAAGGGACAGTTGCAGTACGAGAACATGGTAAAGGCGATATAGGCACAATGACTATTGAAGAATTTGCAAAACTCATACAAGCCACTATCGACAATGATTTTAAAAGAACAACAGTAAACTAAATATTAATATTAACTAAAAAGCGGAGGTCAAAATTAGCGTTTTTAAAAAGCCAATAAACAACAACAATAAAAATACAGGCCCTATTAAGCCAGGTAGTGCACCTGCTGCGCCTGTTCCTTTTAAACGTCCACGAGGATTAAGAGAAGGATTTAAACGTCCTGGTGTAAGAGAAGAATTACACCGTATCAATAAAAATATTCGTAATACGCCTCAAGTGCGTGTTGTAGGTGATGATATTGAAGCAGGCGTTTACCCTATTGAAGAAGCTATTAAGATGGCTGAAGAATTAGGAGTTGATTTAGTTGAAATAGCGGCAAACGTTGATCCACCTGTTTGTAAGGTTGTTGATTATGGTAAGTATTTATACGAACTAAAAA
The DNA here is from genome assembly GCA_025356715.1 of Bacteroidota bacterium. The sequence continues at coordinate 1,194 of JANXRU010000171.1, read as the reverse complement.
AGAAAGCAAAAGAAGTAAAAGCAAAAGCATCGAAAGTTGTTGTAAAAGACATTCGTTTTGGTCCGCATACTGATGAACATGATTATTTATTTAAGAAAAATCATGCCATGAAGTTTTTGCAAGAAGGTAGTAAAGTAAAAGCTTTTGTGTTTTTTAGAGGACGAGAAATTGTTTTTAAAGAACAAGGAACTATTTTATTATTACGTTTTGCATCTGAATTAGAAGAATGGGGTAAAGCAGAGCAATTACCTGTATTAGAAGGTAAAAAGATGTTGATGGTATTAGCGCCTAAAAAAGTAGGTAAATAATATAATTAAGAGAATAAGTAATAACAAATAAATAAAAACAAAGTAAGATGCCAAAAATGAAAACAAACTCTAGTGCAAAGAAGAGATTCTCTGTAACTGGGACCGGCAAAATCAAAAGAAAACATGCTTTCAAAAGTCACATTTTGACCAAGAAAACAACTAAAGGAAAACGAGCGTTAACCAAATCAGGCTTAGTACATAAGCGTGATATGAATAACATCAAGTTTTTATTAGCGATGTAATTTTTTATTAACCCGAGTGCAACGGTTAAGAAATTAACCAGAAACTACGTTTTAAAAGTGCTAAAAATTAGCCACGTAAAATCAAAAAAAATTAAAAAGAAATGCCACGTTCAGTCAATCACGTAGCGAGTAGAGCTCGCAGAAAAAAAATCCTTGCTTTAACTAAAGGTTATTGGGGTGCTAGAGGTAATGTTTGGACTATAGCCAAAAATACCTTAGAAAAAGGTTTAACTTACGCTTACCGCGATCGTAAAAACAAAAAACGTACTATGCGTAGTTTGTGGATACAGCGTATCAATGCAGGTGTTCGTCAATACGGAATGAGCTACAGTGAATTTATTGGAAAAGTAAATGCTAAAAACATTAACTTAAACCGTAAAGTTTTAGCTGATTTAGCAATGAATCATCCAGAAGCTTTTAAAGCAGTTGTTGATCAAGTAAAATAATTTTACGTTTCATACATTAATAAAAAAGGCAATTTTATGGTTGCCTTTTTTTATTAATAATCATTAGTGTCCGATAAAACGATTTAAAAGGGAGCGGTATTTCAACCGTCTCCCTTTTTTTATTACTTTAATTTTTACGACAAAACTTAAGCAATGAGTAAAAGTAAAAATTTTAGCGGACAGCCCATAATAAGTCAA
>JANXRU010000258.1 GCA_025356715.1 Bacteroidota bacterium | reverse complement strand
ATCTAAAAAACATCAAACTCCCTTCATTTTTTTTGTTGACGCAGGATATTTATGGCAATTAAAAAATCATAGTCATATTACTCAATGTAAAATTGATTATGAAAAAATTTCTGAGCAATTAGTTGAATTAAAGTCTAATGGGCATGAAATAGGTTTACATATTCATCCACATTGGGAAGATTCATTTTTTATTGATAATCATTGGGAAATTAATACAACACGTTATAAATTAGCGGATTTTAACAATCAAGAAATTGAGGATATTATTTTTAAATATCATCTTGCTATTAGCGATATTATTCAAACTCCTTGTAAATCTTATCGTGCTGGTGGCTGGTGTATTCAGCCATTTTTAGGCATCAAAAATGGTTTAGTGAAAAATAATATTTTTGTAGATAGTACAATTTATAAACAAGGTTTTCATAGTTCTAAGGCGCATAGTTATGATTTTACAAATACACCAATTAAGGATAAATGGCAATTTGAAAATGACCCATGTGTAGAAAATCCAAAAGGAATTTTTACAGAAATTCCAATTACGGCGGATGTACTATCGCCTTTATTTTATTGGAATTTATATTTTAAAATGAAATCAAATCCCTTAATTTATAAGCCAGTTGGTGATGGTAATTGGCTAGTGGATAAGAAACGTATTTATAAACATTTTTATTCACCAACCAACCATTTTGCTTGCGCTGACGGCTTCTTTGCTTCTCGTTTAGAAATGATTTTAAAAAGATGCGAAAAGAAACAAAGTAAAAGAATGATGGTATTAAGTCACCCGAAATCTTTAGCTCCTTATTCTTTCGAAGCGTTAGAGTCTTTTATAATTAAAGCAAAAAAACAAGGACATTTATTTTCTACAATTACAGGTTAATGAGTACAATTAAATACATTAAACACCAAAGTATTGATTTTAAAAAATGGGATAACACTATTTTATCCTCTATTTATCCTTTTGTCTTTGCCCAATCTTTTTACTTAAACGCTACCTGTTCTCAATGGGATGCCTTAGTAATAGGTGATTATGAGTCTGTTTTTCCATTGACTCATAATATAAAATTTGGAATCCCTTATTTGCACCAACCTTCATTTACACCTCAATTAGGGGCCTATGGGAAAGTATCTATTGAAATTGAACAATCATTTCAAGATTATTGTATTACGCATTTTAAATTAATTGAAATTGAGTTAAATGCATCTAATAATTTTAAAACGCAGTCCCATATTTCTAAGACTACATTTATTATTGACTATAAATTAGGATATAAATTAAATCAAAACACGAAACGAAATATTTCAAAAGCGATTGAGAATAAATTGGTGTTTATGAGAATTGAAGAAAAAGACATCCTTGATTTATCAAATATATATCTAACACCTTTTCTTTCCAAGAGTTTAAATCTATCAAATCATTCAATAGGGCTATTTAATAATCTATTAAAAAATGCCATAGAACATAAAAGTTTATTTTCTTTTAAAGTGATAGATGAACAACAGAAACTTCAAGCTATAGCTCATTTTATATCCAATGGAAAGCACACTGTATATTTAAAAGGAATTAATTTTGATAAAGAAGTTAGTTTGGGAAGTATGCATTTATTGAATAGTTCTGCCATTCAGTTTTTTGAAAATAAAACTGAGATATTCGATTTTGGAGGAGGCTCTAAAGAGAGTTTAGCTGTTTTTTATAAGGGGTTTGGCGCATTGCCGTTGAATTATAATGCATTAAAAATCAATAAATTGCCATGGTTGCTTAAACTATTGGCCAATAAAAAATAATTTTGGGTATATTTAAAAACGGATGAAGGCTATCATTTCTCACGACATAGATCATTTAACTCTAACAGAGCATTATCTGAGAGATATGATTGTGCCAAAATATTTTGTAAGAAGTTATATTGAATTGTTTTCAGGTAAAATATCCATTTCAGAAATGATAAAACGCTATGAAGATGTTTTTAAAAATCAGTGGCAACATATTGATGAATTATACCAGTTTAACAAAATTAAGCATGTGCCAACTACTTATTTTATTGGTGTTAATAAAGGGGTTGGTTTAAATTATTCTCAGAAACATGCAATTTATTGGATCCATAAAATGATTGAAATGGGCTGTGATGTTGGAGTTCATGGCATTGAATATGAAAATTTCGACTCAATAAATGCAGAATATACTTTATTTAAAGAAATTGCAAAACAAAGTAGTCATGGTATTCGAATGCATTATATTAGAACAAATAATCACACATACTCTAACATGGCAAAAGTTGGTTATGCATTTGATAGCAGTGAAATGAGTTTTAATGCGCCTTACAAAATTGGGACCATGTGGGAATTCCCGTTTCAAATAATGGATGGTTATATTATTGAAAAACCTAAGCAATGGCAAAGTAAAAATTTCTTGCAAAGTTGTAATGAAACTAAAAAAATTATTGATAAAGTAATTGATTTGCAATTACCGTATTTGGGTATTGATTTTCATGATCGATATTTTTCTGATGCTCATAAAACCTGGAAAGATTGGTACATGTGGTTAGTAGAATATTTAATAAGTCAAAAAGTTGAATTTGTAAATTTCAAAATGGCAATAAAAGAATTAGAATCAAAATAATGAAGCTTTTAATATTAACTCAATATTTTCCTCCAGAAGTGGGAGCGCCTCAAAATAGATTATTTGAGATAGCTGTTCGTTTAAAGAATATTGGAGTTGATGTTTCTGTATTGACTGCGATGCCTAATTATCCTCAAATGAAAATTTATCATGGATATACAGGTAAAGATTATATGTATGAAGAGATAGAAGGAATACCGGTTCATCGGTCATCCATCTATTTACCTAAAAACAAATCCATCATTCAACGTTTGCTAAATTATTTTTCATTTGTATATTCTTCTGCTCGAGTTGGAATTAAAAAAATTGGAGATATAGATGTCATTATGTGCGAATCTCCCCCATTATTTTTAGGCTATTCAGCTCTCTATTTAAAACGTAAGAAAAAGGCTAAACTTATTTTTAACGTGTCCGATTTATGGCCTGAAAGTGCAGAAAAACTAGGAGTCGTTACTAATAAATGGATGCTTAAATTAGCATATAACTTAGAAGCTAAATTATATCGAAATTCTATATTAGTAACTTGTCAAACGCAAGGTATTTGTAAAAATATAAATAATCGATTTCCTTCAGTAAATACGTATTGGCTTCCTAATGGAGTTGATACTACGTATTATAATCCTAGCCTTGTTGTTAATGATTGGAGAGAAGAAAATGGTTTTATTCCGTCTGATATTTTGTATTTATATGCGGGAATTATTGGATTAGCGCAAGGATTAGAGTTAATTATTGAAGCAGCAGATGTTGTGAAATCTAACTCCAATCTCAAATTCCTCTTAGTTGGTAGTGGCCCTGAAAAGGATAAGCTTCAAGCTTTAGTATTACAAAAAAAATTGAAGAATGTCTGCTTTTTTGATGCCGTACCAAAATCAAAAATGCCTGCCATTGTAAAAGCCTGTGATGTGTCCATAATTCCTTTGCGTAAACTCCCGTTGTTTTTAGGAGCTATTCCATCTAAAATATTCGAAATTTTAGCAATGGAAAAACCAATTATTTTGGCAGTTGATGGAGAAGCTCGTGAGTTATTTGTCAATCAAGGCAAATGTGCTCTTTATTCTGAACCTGAAAATAGAGAAGATTTAGTTAAATGTATTTTACAACTTTCAAATTCTAAAGAATTAAGAACGGAATTAGGTGTTATTGGTAGAAAATATGTTGATTTAAATTTTAATAGAAACACTATTTCCAAAAATTTTTATACTACATTAGTAAATCATGTTTCAAAAATTTAAACATTTATATTCTAATTATTTTTTTATTTTTCCCTTGCTAATTGCATTTTTATTACCATTTGGTATTAATTATGGGATTTTTATAGCGCTTTGGTTTATTTGTTTTATGCTTTTCGGAGATCTAAAATTAGGGTTTAAGCGGGTAGCTCAAAATAAATTATCTTACATTTTTTATTTATTTTTTGTAATACATGCCTTTGGTTGTTTTTTTTCTAATAATAAAGAAGAAGCATTATCAAGTATCGAAATTAAATTACCCTTTTTGTTTTTTCCATTATTAATTTTTTCGCATCAATTTAAAAGTTTAGATATTAAAAAAATATTTATTTCATTTGTTTCCGGTTGTTTTATTGTGTCGTTAGTTTGTCTTTTTAGGGCATTTTACAGGGGGTATTTTGAACATACGAATTCTTTTTTTTATTCTGATTTCACCTATTTTTTGCATCCTAGTTACTTTGCAATGTATTTAATTTTTGCTCAATTGATAGTTGTGTTATATTATAATAAATGGTTACAACATCTTAAAAATTTGAATTTAAAAATTGGATTAATTTCAATTGTATTTTTAAGTTGTATTTTTTTAGCTTCTTCTAAAATGGGCTTAATAGTTAGTGTAATTGTCTTGCCGATTACTCTTTTCATCATATTATTTCAAAAGAGAAATACTAAAATGATTATTGCACTACTATTATCTGTATTAGTAGTCTTTAGCTTGTCCTATAAATTTTTTCCAACCCCATTCGTGAGGTTGAAAATTGCTTTTGAAGTTTCGACTTCTTCTCAATCAATTGATTTAAATAATGCAGAAAGTACAGCGGTTAGAATTTTGATATGGAAAGAAGCTGTTGAAATCATAAAAACACATTTTTTTATTGGCACTACTGCTGGAGATGCGAATGATGTGTTATTTCAAGCCTATCAAAATAAAGGACTGACTGGAGCTATAAATAAAAAACTAAATGCCCATAATCAATATTTACAAACGTTTATTGGAACAGGTATTTTAGGTTTTATCTTATTATTGCTATTAACTGTTGGTACTGTTTTTTATGGATTTGCTAAAAAGAATTATTTATTAGTTCTATTTAGTATTATTTTAATCTTTAATTTTATGGTTGAATCAATGCTTCAGGCTCAAGCCGGATTTATTTTTTTTACATTTTTTATTTGTATTTTAACTCAATACGATTTATCAAAACAGTTAGCTAAACACTCATAACTTATCATTCATAATTATATAACTATATAGATGATTCCATTTTCTCCACCACATATTGATGATAAAATAATAGCAGAAGTAACTGCTGCACTTAAATCTGGATGGATAACAACAGGTCCTCGCACCAAAGAATTTGAAAAACGAATTACAGTTTATTGTGGAAATAAAAATACACTTTGCTTAAATTCTGCTACGGCTGGTTTAGAAATCATGTTACGTTGGTATGGAGTGGGGGCAGGAGATGAAGTGATTTTGCCCGCATATACTTATTCTGCTACGGCAAATGTAATTATCCATTGTGGTGCTATACCAGTTTTTGTAGATGTAAATGCGGATGATTTTAATATTTCGTTAGTTAATATTGAAAAAGCGATTACTGATAAAACTAAAGTTATTATGCCTGTTGACTTTGCAGGTTTCCCTTGTGATTACGATGAAATTAATGAGCTAGTAATTAAGTATCAATCTATATTTAAACCTAATTCTAAAAATCAACAACTACTTAATAGAATACTTGTATTGTCTGATTCGGCTCACTCTTTTGGAGCAGTTTATAAAGGCAAAAAATGCGGAGCATTAACAGATGTTTCTGTTTTTTCATTTCATGCAGTTAAAAATTTAACAACTGCTGAAGGTGGCGCTATAGCACTTAATTTGCCATCACCTTTTGATAATTTAGAGGTTTATAATTATTTATGCATGTTAACATTGCATGGTCAAAATAAAGATGCTTTAGCTAAAACTCAAAAAGGCAATTGGAAATACGATATCATAGAGGCTGGATATAAATGTAATATGACCGATTTATCTGCAGCTATAGGACTTATTGAAATAGAACGATATGATAACGACACACAGGTTAAGCGTAAACGCATTTTTGATGCATATAATTCTGCGTTTTCTTCAAACAGCCACTTTCAAATTCCTTTACATGTTACCCCAACTAAAAATGGTTGCTATCATTTATATCCACTCAGAATTAATGGTATATCAGAACTACAACGTGATGCTATCATGAAAGAAATTTTTGATTGTGATGTGTCTGTTAACGTCCATTTCATGCCTGTTCCTAGTACAACGTATTATAAAAATTTAGGATATGATATGAAACATTACCCTATTACTTACCATAATTTTAGTAGAGAAATTTCCCTGCCTATTTATTATGATTTAACTGATGATCAGGTCCAAATAGTTATTAATTCCGTTATTAAATCTGTAAATAAAGTACTTTGTTAAAACGACTTTTTGATATAGTTTGTTCTCTTACTGGCATTATTGTATTAATTCCATTTTTTACTATAATATCTATATTAGTAATTGTGAATAGTGGTTTTCCAGTGTTTTATTTTCAAATACGTGTAGGTAAAAATTCTGAAAAATTCAGATTAATTAAGTTTAGAACGATGTATATGAATGCTGATAAAAAAGGATTATTAACAGTTGGAGGCAGAGACCCACGAGTAACCGCTATTGGTTACTTTTTGCGTAAGTATAAAATTGATGAACTACCTCAATTATTTAATGTTTTAGTTGGTTCTATGAGTTTAGTAGGGCCTCGTCCAGAAGTTTTAAAATACGTAGAGTTATATAACGCTGAGCAGCTAAAAGTGTTATATGTAAAGCCTGGAATTACAGATTTAGCTTCACTGGAATTTATTAATGAAAATGAACTTTTGGCACAATCTCTAAATCCAGAAGAAACGTATATCCAAACAATTATGCCTCAAAAATTAGCTTTAAATCTTAAATATATTGATGAACAGAGTTTTATAACTGATATTAAAATTATTTGCAATACGCTCTTAAAAATTGTAAAATAAATAGCTAACTTATAATAATCTGGGGATAAAAACAGCAATAAATTGTATATTTACCATTCATAATTTGTAATAATAAAATGAAAAACCTTTCTCTTATTTTAAACGGAATTTTAGCAATTGCCATAGCTATTTTATTTTGGCAGGTACACTCTTTAAAATCATCTGGAACTCAAGAAAATTCAGATTCATCGGATTTGTCTGTTAAACCTATCATTACAAGTAATTCTACCTTAGCTGATTCAAAAATAGCCTTTATCAATACGGATAGTATTAATGAACATTATGCTTATATAGCTGATTTTACAAAGGTTATTCGTGCGAAAAAAGCGAATTTAGAAGCTCAATTACAAGGTATGACGGCTAAGTTTCAACAAGAGTACGAAGCGTTTCAGCAATCGGCACAAGCTGGCATTGCGCCTCAAGCTGAATTAATGAAAATCGAAGAAAGTTTAAAGCGTCAGCAACAAGATTTGTCAAATAAAGAATTGCAAATGCAAAATTTAGGAGTAGAATTAGAAGAAAAAAATATGGAGTTAAATAGAAATGTAAAAGCATTTTTAAAGATATTTAATAATGGTAAGTTTGATTATGTTTTATCATATTCAGATATGATGCCAACCATCCTATTAACTAACCCAAAGTTAGATATTACGCCTCAAGTATTGCAAGGGTTAAATGCAGAGTATAGCGCTAAAAAAGCAAGGGAAAATGGAAAATAATAAAGCTTTATTAAGTAAAATTATGTTGGTGCACCATTTTCATGAAACCTTCAAAATTGGAAATGCAGACGAAATCACTTTAATTAATGAAAGAGATTATACGTTACGATATAATTTAATTAAAGAAGAAAACGAAGAGTATTTGGATGCATGCCAAAAAGGCGATATAGTAGAAATTGCAGATGCTTTAGGAGATCAATTATATATATTGTTTGGTACGATGCTTAAACACGGTTTACAACATAAAATTGAAGAAGTATTTGATGAAATACAGCGCAGTAATATGAGTAAATTGGACGAACAGGGTAATCCTATTTTTAGAGAAGATGGTAAAATATTGAAAAGTAATTTATACTTCAGGCCAAATATTAAAGATATTTTAGATAAATAATTTTTGAATGCAATTATGCAGTCATATTACATTGAAGGTATTATTGCCAATAATTTAGAAAGCAAATAATTTCTCTCTTTCAGTAAATTCCATTTTTACTTCTTGTGGGTTAGTTCTGGTGATATAAATAACATACTCTTGAACTGTTTTAAATACACGGTATTCTGGCACACAAGGGGCATGAAGTTCTGTTATAGCCCATTTTTTTATGTTTAAGATGTTGTAATTTGTATTAGTACTTACAAAGTTTTTCAAATAATAGGGTAGTTTTTTATAGGCATTATCTGATAATATTAATGTACAGTTATGCGTATTGCCCGAGTATAATGAACTTGATAAATACGAATCATATTTATTTTGAAAACTAAAGAATGGAAATACGAGCATCAATGTAATTACAATGTAAAAGCATAAGCCTTTAAATAAAATGGCAATATCAAAAAAACGTTCTTGCTTTACATAAGCAAATAGTAATAAATTAAGAACAATCATAATTAGGTTCCACGGCCATACCACGTAATTATATGAATTGCCAAAAGGCCCAATCATTATTAATATAAACAAGTGCATTAAAATTACGGCAGGCAAAATAATATAACGTGTTGGTTTAATTAATAATCCTAGTCCTATGGCAATTTCCACGTACGGAACAAATTTTCCAAACAGTAAAATAATACTCATTTGCCTTTGATTAAGAATTTCGGATAATGGACTTATAAACCAAGTAAAAGTATCTGTTATAAAATGAGAATTGATTTTTTGTAAACCACTATAAATATATACTAAAGCAACTAAAACTTGAATTGAAATAAATACGGTTGTATAATTATTTGGTTCATCAACACGTTGCTTATAAAATAAAAATACAATTAAAATTAGAATGTAATTAAAAAACCAAGGCTGCAATCTATTTTGATCATCAATACACAAATAAATTGAAAATATGATTAATAAAACTATAGGCGTTTTAGAGTAGGATATAAGCGATAAAAAGATGAGTGTCAAAAGAGTTATGAGGTTAAAATAATCATAGGGTGCTGGTACACCACTGAAATTAACTAAGAGGGATGTTTTGGGGAACCATCGTTGTCCTGCCCATAAATTAATGCTTAGTAAAACTGACACTAGCAGGCCAATGAGAATGGTGTATTTAATAAGTTGTAATCTCTGAGGGATGCGCATAATTATTTTTTAATTTCGTAAATCACAGATTCAATAGTATCGATGAATGTTTCTCCAAAATAAATCATGCCAAGTTTTTGTAATACGTTTATTGATGCTATATTTTCTTTCATAGCATTAGCTACTATTCGAGTAAGATTTAAGGTTTCAAATCCATAATTTATACAGGCTAGTGCAGACTCTGTAGCATAGCCTTTGCCCCAATGTTGTTGCATAAAACGATAGCCAATGTCAGTTTCTTGAGTATCAGGATGGTATTTTAAGCCACACCAACCAATTGAAGTTTGTGTTGATTTTTCGATGACTGTTAATCGTGCATAACTATTTTCCTCATATTGTTTTTGTAAAAAAAACACGATGTTTTTAGCAGCTTCCAAATCTTTAAATGCTACATCACCAGTATATTGAACAACCAAAGGATTAGAATTTAACTCATAAAAAAATGGCGCATCATTTATGATTGCTTTTCTTAATAATAAACGTGGAGTTTCTAATATGATGTCGCTTGTTGTCATTTATAATCATCTAAAATAAAAAAAA
>JANXRU010000042.1 GCA_025356715.1 Bacteroidota bacterium | reverse complement strand
ACTAGCATTACATCGCAGCCATCAATAAATTAATATCTTTAAAGGGAAGATTAAATGTTTCTCCTAAAAACTGATTGGTTAGAATGCCATTATAAATATAAACGCCATTACGCACACCAGCATCTTTTCTTACAAGACTGTCAAAACCGCCTTCATCCCCCATATTCATAATAACTTGAGAAAATATATTACTGAACGCGTATGAGGCCGTACGAGCTACACGTGATGGAATATTTGGCACACAATAATGAATAACTCCATGTTTTCTAAAAACTGGTTTAGTATGATTGGTAACTGAAGATGTTTCAAATACACCACCTTGATCTATACTTACATCTATAATAACAGAACCCGTTTTCATTTCAGCTACCATATTTTCAGAAACAATACAAGGCGTTCGTCCTTTTGATGCTCTTAGCGCTCCAATAGCAACATCGGCTGTTTTTAAATGTTTTTCTAATACTTTAGGTACAATAACCGATGTGAAAATACGAGCACCTAATTGGCTTTGTAAACGGCGTAAACGAGACGTTGAATTATCAAACACTTTAACCGTTGCTCCTAATCCTAAGGCTGCTCTTGCTGCAAATTCTCCTACGGTTCCTGCACCAATAATAACTACTTCGGTAGGAGAAATTCCACTGATACCGCCTAATATAGAGCCAACACCATTATTAGCATTACTTAATAATTCGGCAGCAACTAATATAGATGTTCCTCCAGCAATTTCGCCCATAGCTCTAATAACAGGGAAAATGCCAGCATCATCTGTTATCATATCAAAAGCAACACAGTTTAATTTTTTAGTAACTAATTTCTTTAAAAAATCTTCGGGTTGTACCGTTAATTGCAATGCGGAAAACAACGTTTGCTTCGGTTGCATTAATTCTATTTCGAGTAGAGTAGGAGGTGCTATTTTTAAAATTAAATCAGCCTTAAATACGTCCTCTGCGGATAATACGATTTCTGCACCAGCCTCACTATAATCAGTATCTTCAAAGTGTGCTGCTTTACCAGCTCCTGTTTCTATAACAATTCGATGACCATTGTTTACTAATAAAGCAACAGCATCTGGTACTAAAGGCACCCGATTTTCTTGAAAGGCAGTTTCTTTAGGAATACCAATATATAATTTTCCTTTTTTACGAGCCACTTCCAACATTTCCTCTTGTGGCGCATAAGCACCTTTGGTTAAAGAAAACAAGACATCCTTAGTCATTACCATAGTTACCGAATTTTATTTATTAATAGTTTTTTCCTCTAAAACGTGGAGCATTACAATCATCCAATGCCTTTTTAGGCCTGAATATAATACCTATCCTTAACTCCAAAGTACGATTCCACATAGCAACATCACCTACATGAAGTTTAATTAAATCTGGGTTGTAATGCAATTCAACAAAAGGTTTAAATTTACTATAGGTTACAAATTCATAACCTAAGGCTACATCTGGTGTAACATTAATTTTAGGAACTGCACCTGAAACAGGAACATAAGCTGTAACAGCTCTCATCATATTATATTCGATACGAGCACCAATCATAATATATGGCGTACCTCTATAACCTTCATTTAAAAAATATTTCGCGAAATTATTCCATTGGATATTTCCATAAGTATTAGCAGACACAGGTCCGCGCTCACCGGTAACAGGGTTTAATAAAGGACTTTCTATTGCGCCTTTATTACAAAACTCAATTTCTGTTTGCCAACGAAATTTTTCATATTTCAAAAACTCGCCTAAAATACCAACACTCCAACTGAAATATTCGGCTGACCGGTGAGAAGGAGCAGGAATAGTATGAGCAAAGGTAGTATCATCAATTGGGTGCAGGTTTACATAACGATGACTCGATTCGGTAATACCAACAAAAATACCGATGCCTCTTAAAAATTGAGCATGCGAGTTTAACGATAGTTGGAAAAATACTGCAATTATAAATAGTCGTTTTATCATATTATTAGGCGCTAATAGTTTCTATGTTTGGATTTACTTTTTTAACAAGTCCTTGTAATACTTTACCTGGACCTACTTCTGTAAAATGAGTAGCTCCATCGGCAATCATTTGTATAATTGTTTGAGTCCATTTAACAGGAGCCGTTAACTGAAGAATTAAATTTTTCTTTATCTCATCAGGATTTGAAATTGCAGACGCGGTAACATTTTGATAAACTGGACAAATAGGTTGATTGAAAGAAGTTGCATTAATAGCGGCTTCTAACTCTATACGAGCTGGTTCCATTAAAGGCGAATGAAAAGCACCGCCAACGGGCAATACTAAAGCACGTTTGGCGCCAGCTGCTTTTAATTTTTCGCAGGCAATGTTAATTCCATTGATAGAACCAGAAATAACTAATTGTCCTGGGCAGTTATAATTAGCAGCAACTACAACATCTCCCGCATCAGTAATTTCTTTGCAAATTTTTTCGGTAATAGCATCATCTATATTTAAAACAGCAGCCATTGTAGAAGGCTCTAGCTCGCATGCTTTTTGCATAGCTTGGGCGCGTTTAGAAACTAAGGTTAGTGCCGATTCGAAACTTAAGGTTTTGTTTGCTACTAATGCAGAAAATTCACCTAAAGAATGTCCTGCAACCATGTCTGGAATAAAAGAATCGCCTAAAGTACTAGCTAATATAACTGAGTGCAAAAATACCGCAGGCTGTGTAACATTTGTCTGTTTTAATGCTTCATCAGTACCAGAAAACATAATGTCAGTAATATTAAAGCCTAAAATATCATTAGCTTGATGAAATAGTTTTTTAGCTATTTCAGAATTTTCATATAATTCTTTTCCCATTCCTGAAAATTGAGAACCTTGACCAGGAAATACAAATGCTTTTTTTATCATAAAATTTAACTTATCTAAGCTATAAATATAAGACAAAAAAGCAATTTTAATTAGAGGAATTATAAATAGAAACTAACGAAGGAGTGTTAGTTTTAAAAACAACCCACATATCTAAATATAAAACCCTGAACAAACAAGATTGTTTGTTCAGGGTAAATAAAATAATTTAAAAATTATTTTGCTTTTGTTATTTCAACAGTACAATCAATTTTTACATCTTCGCTTAATGCTACACCACCAGCTTCCAACACGGCATTGTATTTTAATCCAAAATCAATACGATTAATCTTACCCATAACTTTAAATGCATAACGCATCATTCCATAAGGATCTTTCACTATTTTTGAAGCGCCTATTGCAGTAAGAGTTACTTTTTTAGTAACACCATGCATGGTTAAATCCCCAACTAAAATATATGAATTTTTAATTTTAGGATTTGCTTTCATTGATGTACTTTTGAATGTCATATTTGGAAAAGTAGCTACATCAAAGAAATCAGGGCTTTTTAAATGGCCATCACGTTTTTCGTCATCAGTATTAATACTATTGACGTCAATTTTAAAATCGATAGAGGCATCTGTAAAATCAATATCAGATTTAGAAGATACTTTACCTTCATAAATTTTAAATTTCCCTTCTGTTTCACTTACCATCATGTGCGTTACCGAGAATCCCATTTTACTATGAGAAGCATCTACGTTCCAGTTGGTTTGTGCATTTGCGCTTAGTGAAATAGCTGCTACAGCTACTATTGTTTTTAAAGTTGTTTTCATGTGTAATTGTTTTTTTTAGGGTTTGTATAATTTCAGGTACAAATATACGTTATAACATTATATGTTATAACATCTAAATTAAAATAATTGTTAAATTTATATTAAATAGGTAATTTTGAAGCTGTTATAAAGAAAGAACAAACATATTCGCCAATAGGAGTATTCGATTCGGGTTACGGTGGGCTAACTATTTTAAAGGAATTAGAAGCAAGTTTACCTCAATATGATTATTTATATTTAGGTGATAATGCTCGTGCGCCATATGGCTCACGATCGTTCGAAACGGTTTATGAATATACGTTGCAATGTGTGAATGAACTTTTTGATAAAGGCTGTGAATTAGTTCTTCTAGCCTGCAATACGGCTTCTGCAAAGGCTTTGAGGACTATACAACAAAAAGATTTACCGTTAATTGATTCTAAGAAAAGAGTGCTTGGAGTTATTAGGCCAACTACTGAAATAGTAGGTAATTATACAAAAACGAAGCATATTGGTATTTTTGCAACAAGTGGTACAGTGTCTTCTAAATCCTATGTTATAGAGATAGAAAAGTTTTTCCCTGATGTTAAAGTTTTTCAAGAGGCTTGCCCTATGTGGGTACCTTTAATAGAGAGCAATGAATTGCATAGTGAAGGCGCTGAGTATTTTGTAAAAAAACATATTCAACATTTGTTTTCACAATCACCTAAAATAGATACTATCATATTAGGCTGTACGCATTACCCTTTATTAAAACCTCTTATAGAAAAATATTTACCGAAAAACGTGACTATCTTAACTCAAGGTGTCATTGTTACTAATGGGTTAAAAGATTATCTATTACGTCATCCCGAGATGGAAAAATTTATTTCTAAAAACAATTCATTACAATTTTTAACGACTGATTCTTCCGAATTGTTTGACAAACAGGCTAGTTTGTTTTTTGGAAAAGAGGTAAAGTCCGCTCATTTAAGTTTGGGATAATTTTTTATCTTTACTAAGTGAATCCTAAAAAAACTAAAACCTATATTTTAATGAAGCCGTTATTTCTATTTTTATTTTCAATAATACCGATTATTGGATTTTCTCAAACTATTCAAAACAGTAATTATTCAACGGTTGGTTACATCAAAGAAGATGGAACTGTGCAAAATTCGAATTACTCTACATTGGGTTATATTAAAGCTGATGGAACTGTCCAAAATTCTAATTACTCTACCGTTGGTTATATTAAAAGTGATGGAACCATACAAAATTCTAATTATTCAACGGCGGGTTATATTAAGAATGATGGAACTGTTCAAAACTCTAATTATTCAACTATAGGATATATAAAGGATGATGGAACTATGCAAAATTCTAATTATAGTACTATAGGCTACGCTAAAAATGTGAATAAAAAGTGGGCTGCAGCGTCAGTTTTCTTTTTCTTTTACCATTTAAATTAAATAAATTCTTCAAAATAGATAACTTTCTTTAACAAAAAAATAGGTGTTTTTTCAGTAAAAAAATTACCTTTACAACCTCATTGAAAAAAATCAGTTTATATTTATTATTGTGCCTTGCAGTTAGCTTTGTTAGCTGTGATGGCTATAATAAACTTTTGAAAAGCTCTAATTATGAATTAAAACTAGAAAGAGCTCAACAGTATTATGCAAAAGCAAATTACGTGAAGGCAATGGCTTTATTTGAAGAATTAATACCTGTATATAAAGGAACTGATAAAGCAGAAGAAATTTATTATTATTATGCTTATTGCAATTATTATCAAGGTGATTATGGTTTATCTCAATACCATTTTAAAAACTATTCAAGAAGTTTTCCAACTGGAAAACATGCAGAAGAATGCTTATTTTTAAATGCCTATTGCTATTATTTAAATTCACCAGCCTACCATTTGGATCAAACAGATACTAAAAATGCTATGGCAGAATTGCAAAATTTTATTGATCAATATCCGGAAAGCTCTCGAATTGATTCGTGTAACAAGATTTCTGATTTATTAAGAGGTAAATTAGAAAAAAAAGAGCGCGATATCACAAACCAATATTTCAATATTGGAGATTATAAAGCTGCCATTGCATCTAGTAATAATTTTGCTAAAGACTTTCCAGAGTCACGTTATATTGATGAATTAATGTATGTAACTGTTGATGCTTATTATCTTTTAGCAATTAATAGTCTGGAAACCAAAAAGTTAGAAAGATTAAATTTGTCAATAGAAAGTTATTTAAAATTAGTAGATTTGTACCCTAAAAGCAACTTTTTGTCAAAAGCGGAAAGTGTATACGAAAGTTGCATAAAAATGAAAAGCAATATTAAAAAACAATAAAATGGATTTCAAAAAAAGCAATGCAGAACCAAGTACAGTAACTCGTGACATCAGAAATTTTGATGCTCCAACTGGTAATCTTTACGAATCAATATCTATAATTTCTAAGCGAGCTAATCAAATTAGTTCAGAAATAAAAGAGGAATTATCTGCTAAGTTAGCTGAGTTTGCTAGTAATTCAGATAATTTAGAAGAAATTTTTGAAAATAGAGAGCAAATAGAAATTTCTAAACATTACGAGAAGATGCCTAAACCGGCTTTAATTGCTATACAAGAATTTTTAGAAGACAAGACTTATTACCGTAATCCTGCAAAGGAAAATATTGTTGCTAAGGAAACTAAATAGTTTTTTTATCAATAAATTTAAAACTCCAATAACAATTGTTATTGGAGTTTTTCTATTACATTAATTAAGAATTAATTAATGCAAAAGCATTACAAGTATAAAGCCCAGCTGTTTCGGTTCGTAAGCGGCTTTCACCCAACGCAACAGGAAGATAATTTAAGGATGTGGCTAAAGCAATTTCATCTTTACTAAAATCGCCCTCAGGGCCTATTAATACAAGCGTTGATTTATTAGTAGAAATATATTGTTTTATATTTTGCTTTGAGTGTTCTTCGCAATGAGCTATTAATTTACAATCAGCTATCGCGTTTTTCATAAATGGATTAAAATCTACTATTGAATTTAATTTTGGTAAATACGCTTGTTTACTTTGTTTAACGGCACTTTCAGCTACTTTACGAGTTCTATCATTCTTCACAACGGTTCGTTCAGAATTTTTGCACCGAATAAATGTAATTTCATCTACTCCAATTTCTACTGCTTTTTCCACAAACCATTCGATACGTTCAATGTTTTTGGTAGGTGCAATCGCAATGTGTAAATAATAATTTCTGTTTTTAGGAACTAATTCTTTATTAGTTAAAGACACAGCACACTGTTTAGCATGTGCTGCTTCTATTTTACCAATGGCTCGCATTCCAGCACCATCAATCACTTGTATAATGTCTCCTACCTTGTGACGTAATACTTTTACACAATGTAAAGACTCATCTTCATTTAAGATTGCAACATTATTTTGTATAATTCCGAAAAATGTATTCATTAATTTTTAAATTCTATGCCAATTGCAAAATCCATTTCAGTTAATACTCGTCCAATTTTCCCTGGATTCCAAGCTGGCATTAGTTTTACAATTCGTTCTGCTTCCTCGTCGCAGCCCATTCCCAACATCTTTAAAACTCTAATATTTTTTAATTTACCATCTATTCCAACAACAAATCCAACATTAACTGTAATTATTTTTCCGTTTTTTTTAACTTCTTCAGGAACAACAATGTTCGTTTTTATAAAATTCAAAAGAGCTTGATGTCCATCTTTAAAAGAAGGAGCAATAGGGAGTGGATTTGGATGTTGTTTTTTAGGTTGATTAAAATAGGAACTATCTTTTTGTTGTATATGTTTCTTGGGCTTTTGTTTAGGATGATGAATTACTTTTTTTGACGTATCAGCAGGAAAAGGATGCTTTGCCGATAATGAATTTACGCAAAGACACACGGAAAATAATATAATGGATTTTTTCATTGTTTTAGAAGAACCAAAATTAGTTCCGTAAATTTACTTATTATAATTAGAACTCTTAAAACTTGTTAACGAATGAATTATTTAGCACATAGCTTTTTGTCTTTTGATAACAAGGATTTAATTATCGGAAATTTTATTGCCGATTCCATTCAAGGTAATAAATTTGATGGATTGACTAAAGAGATCATTAAAGGGATTCATTTGCACAGAAAAATTGATTCATTTACGGATTCGCATCCCATTTATTTAACCAGTAAACATAGATTTAGTAAGGATTTCGGGAAATATAGTGGTGTTTTGATGGATATGATTTATGATCATTTTTTAGCCAAAAATTTTCATCAATATTCTAAAATTCCATTACAAAATTATTGTACAAATATTTATAATTTATTACAAGAAAATCAGCATTATCTGCCAGAACCAGCTAAGCGTTTTTACGGTTATATGACAGAGCGCAATGTCTTATTTAATTACTCAACTTTAAGTGGGATGGAAGTTGTATTAACGCATTTAAATCACAGAATAAGGCATCGTTATCAATTAAATGAATCTATAACATTAATCGAACAAAATTATACTGAAATTGAAGAAGAATTTATGGTGTTTTTTGATTATTTAATTGAGTATTGTAAAAAAGAGCTTGAAGAAACTAGTTCATAAACTTTACACTCATTATATTGTTGTAATGATTACTTTTGCCAACTAATTATATTTAACTTAAAAATGATTACAACTGATTTAGCGATTATAGGTGCAGGCCCTGTAGGCTTATTTGCCATATTTGAAGCAGGTTTATTAAAAATGCGTTGCCATTTAATTGATTATTTACCTCAAGCAGGTGGTCAGTTATCAGAGATTTATCCTAAGAAACCTATTTATGATATTCCCGGATTTCCGAGTGTTTTGGCGCAGGAATTAGTTGATAATTTATTAAAACAAGCCGAACCTTTTCATCCATCTTATACATTTGGCGAGCGTGTAGAAACCCTTGAAAAACGTGGAGATAGAGACTTTTTGTTAATTACCAACTTAGGTACAGAAGTGCATGCTAAAGCTGTTGTTATAGCTGGAGGATTAGGTTGTTTTGAACCTCGTAAACCAGAGTGTGAAGGATTAACAAATTTCGAAAATGGAAAGGGAATTAATTATATGATTTTGGACCCTGAGAAATATCGTGGCCAACGTATGGTAATTGCTGGAGGTGGAGACAGTGCATTAGATTGGACAATTTATTTAAGTGAAATCTGTTCTGAATTAACCTTAGTTCATCGCTCTGAATCGTTTAGAGGTGCGCCTGATAGTGTTAATAAGGTAATGAAATTGGCTGAAGAAGGAAAAATAAAATTATTATTAAATACCAATTTAACCTCTGTTAAAGGCGAAGATAAATTAGAAAGTGTATTGATGACTAATCCCAAAACGGGCGAAAATATAACTATTGAAACAGATCATTTAATTCCTTTATTTGGTTTAAGTCCTAAATTAGGACCGTTAGAGAATTGGAATTTAAATATTGATAAAAATGCTATTGAAGTAAATACAGATGATTATTCAACAAATATAGAAGGCGTTTATGCAATTGGTGACATTAATACTTATAAAAATAAATTAAAATTAATATTATGTGGATTTCATGAAGCGGCTCTTATGACGCATAGTGCCTATAAATACATAAATCCTGGAGTTAAGTATACGATGAAATATACTACCGTAAACGGGGTAAATGAATTTTAGGTAATAAATAAAACGGTGAAATAAAAAAGGCGTTTCAATTACTATTGAAACGCCTTTTTTGTACAAATAATCCTTAGTCTGCTTGTAAGAATGGATATTTATAATCCGTAGGAGGTGTAAAAGTTTCTTTAATGGTACGTGGAGAAACCCAACGCAATAAGTTTATTTTAGCCCCTGCTTTATCGTTTGTTCCACTACCGCGAGCACCTCCAAAAGGTTGTTGACCAACAACGGCTCCAGTACATTTATCATTGATATAAAAATTACCAGCAGCATTACTTAATTTTTTGGTTGCTAATTCTATAGCATAACGGTCTTGGGCAATGATAGCTCCTGTTAATGCATAAATAGATGTAGAATCAACTATTTCTAATGTTTCTTCGTATTTATCTGCATCATATACAAATAAGGTTAAAATAGGCCCGAATAATTCTTCACACATGGTTACATATTTAGCATCTTTAGCAACGATAATAGTTGGTTCAATAAAATATCCCTTACTCTTATCATAATTTCCACCAGCTATTATTTCAACATTACTGTCTTTTTTTGCTGCATCAATGTATTTTGCTAATTTATCAAAACTTTTTTCATCAATAACGGCATTCACAAAGTTTGTAAAATCTTCAGTAGGCCCCATTTTCATTGACTTTAAATCAGCAACTACCAATTGCTTAACTTCTGGCCAAATATTAGATGGAATATAAGCACGAGAACATGCAGAGCATTTTTGACCTTGGTATTCAAATGCACCACGA
Source organism: Bacteroidota bacterium (assembly GCA_025356715.1). Next base: position 13,424 of record JANXRU010000042.1, on the reverse strand, counting down.
GATAAAGCGGTTGCAACTACATTTGCCTCTGCTGATTTATGAGCCATAATAAAATCTTTACCACCTGTTTCTCCAACAATACGAGGGTATGATTTATATTTATGAATATTGTTTCCTATTGTTTGCCAAATATTTTGAAACACTTCAGTACTACCTGTAAAATGAATACCTGCAAAATCTTTATGATTAAAAACTACTTCTGCTGCATCTGGTCCACTTGGATAAATTAAATTAATAACACCATCTGGAACACCAGCTTTTTTGAAAATTTCCATTAATACATTTGCACTATAAACCTGAGTATTACTAGGCTTCCAAACAACTACATTTCCCATCATTGCACAACTTGTAGGTAAATTACCTGCAATTGCTGTAAAATTAAAAGGAGTTAATGCGTAAATAAAGCCTTCTAAAGGTCGCCATTCCAAACGATTCCAAACGCCTGGCCCTGAAATTGGTTGATCAGCATATATTTCAGTCATATACTGAACATTAAATCTTAAAAAATCAGTTATTTCACAAGCGCTGTCAATTTCAGCTTGGTAGGCATTTTTACTTTGACCTAACATTGTCGCAGCATTTAGTTTTGATCTATATGGGCCTGCAATTAATTCGGCAGCTTTTAAAAATATACTAGCGCGGTGTTCCCAATTTAAATTGGCCCATTTTTCTTTTGCTGCTAAAGCAGCTGCAATAGCTTGTTCAACGTGTGTTTTATCACTTTTATGAAAGTATCCTAAAGTATGTTTATGGTCGTGAGGAGGAGCTAAGCGCATTTTGTTCTCACTACGGACTTCTTGATTACCAATATACATAGGTATATCAATTTCTTTACTACGTAATTCTTTTAGCATCGATTGAAGCTCCATTCTTTCGGGGCTTTTTGCTGAGTAATTTTTTATGGGTTCATTAACCGCTGTTGGTACTTTATAAATTCCTTTAGGCATAATATTAATTTTAAATATGGAGCTAATTTAGTGTTTTTTTATGTATCAAAGTAATCAAATTGCGCTATTCTTCTTCTTCATATTTTAATAGATTATAAAGGAAATAGGTTTAAAATATTTACATTTATCAAATGTTTAGTAAATTAACCAATCTCGGTATATTTTCGATTTTATTTTTTAGTTCTATGGTTTTTTTTAAAGACCAATTCGCATTTGAGTTTTATGTAAATTATATTCCGTTAATTTTACTATTATTTGTCTTCATTTTTAAATATAGTTTTCCATCTCAAATCATGTATTTGTTCGTCCCTTTATTAATTTTCGGACTAATCAATATTTTTTTTGATAATAATACATTAGGAGATTTTTTTAAAATTTATATTAACATTTTCGTTGGCGTTTTGTTTTTTTATTATGTTTTCGAGTATTATGAAAGGGATGTAGTGAAATTCTTATCAATTTATTTCCAGTTTTGTATACTTGCCGTTATTATTTGTACCATTCAACTGATATCTTATAATATTAACTTTAAACTAGGGTACCATTATAATTGGCTTGGTTTTAATAAATGGGGGTTATCAAAAGGAGGGTTTTTGGGATTAAGAGTAAATGGGTTTTTTAGTGAACCCTCTTATGTAGCATCAACTTTAGGCCCTGCATTTTTTATAAGTATTTATAATTTAATATTTAATAAATCTTATTTTGTTAATAGAATTAAATCCATTTTCATAGTAATAATTTATTTTTTAACATTTTCATCTGTTGCTTATTTAGGAATGTTTTTCACGCTAGTTTTAATTTTAATAAATATTGGATTTGTGAGGTATTTATTATTAATTATTCCTTTGGTTCTTATACTATATTTTTCTTTATATAATAATGTTAACGAATTTAAAAATCGAGTGGATGGCTTAAGCGCTCTTTATATAGATAATATTTTAGAGAAAGAGGGAACGGATCAATTTTCTGGCGGAGTTAAGCAGCAACAAAAACAAAAAGTAAATTTACTTGGTAAAATTCATGGTTCTAGCTTTGTACAGTATAATAATTATATTATTACTAAAGAAAATTTTAAAAATAATCCCATTTTTGGTACAGGATTAGGGTCACATGGTATAGCTTTTAAGAAATATAATTTAAATGCTTATATAGGGAATGAATATCGAAATAATGCCTCTGACGCAAATTCTATGCTGATGAGAATTATTTCAGAAACGGGTTTATTTGGACTAATTTTCATGTATTTATTTATTCGAAATAATTTCATAAAAAGAGACCCCGAAAATACATATAGTGACTATCACTGGCTTATTTCAAACGCTGTTTTAATTATTATATTGTTACAATTGGCAAGACAAGGAAATTACACATACGGAGGTTTTATGGCTTATATGTGGTTATATTATTATACTAAAAAAGATTATTTTAAAAAAATAGAGGAGCATGAAACTAAAATGAAAATTGAAACAGAAAATAGCATAAGTACTCAAACAAAACTAGAATAACATCTACAATATTTTATAAATTTACCTATTTAAAAATAACAGATTTAACTATGTCAGCATTAACCGTTACACAATTTAATTTCCCAAAACAAAAAAGTTACTATAAAGGTAAAGTAAGAGACGTATATAATATTGATAACAAATTATTAGTAATGGTTGCAAGCGACCGTATTAGTGCATTTGACGTGGTATTGCCAAAAGGTATACCCTATAAGGGGCAAGTATTAAATCAAATAGCATCAAAGTTTTTAGAAGCGACTAAAGACATTATACCCAATTGGATAACGGCTGTCCCTGATCCTGTTGTTAGTATTGGTAGGGTTTGCGAGCCATTTAAAGTTGAAATGGTAATAAGAGGATATTTAGCTGGACATGCTGCAAGAACTTATAATGAAGGACTAAGAATTCTTTGTGGAGTTACTCTTCCTGAAGGATTAAAAGAAAATGATGAATTTCAAGAACCCATTATTACGCCTACAACCAAGGCTTCTGTAGGACATGATGAGGATATTAGTAGAGAAGAAATTATTAAGCAAGGGATTGTTTCAGAAGAATACTATACTCAGTTAGAAAATTATACTCGGAAATTATATGCCCGCGGACAAGAAATTGCCAATAAAATGGGACTCATTTTAGTAGATACGAAATACGAATTTGGATTATGTGATGGTAAAATATATTTAATGGATGAAATTCATACTCCCGATTCATCAAGATATTTTTATTTAGATGGATTTCAAAAACGTCAAGATAATAATGAAGAACAAAAACAATTAAGTAAAGAATTTGTTCGTCGTTGGTTAATTGACAATGGTTTTCAAGGTAAAGAAGGTCAACAAATTCCTGAAATGAGCGATGCTTGGGTTAATGAAATATCTGAAAGATATATCGAACTTTATGAAAAAGTAACGGGCGATAAATTTATTAAACATCCAACTGATAATTTATTAACACGAGTAGAAAAAAATATACTAGCAGCTTTATAAATACTGTAACAAATATTGCGGTTTAAACATTTCGTTGATATAAAATGAGATGAATTTTCGAAACTATTATACATGTTCATAAAACATTTAGGTTTAAGGTAAAGTTTATTAAGTATAATGGAAAAATCTTACATTGAACATCAAACTTTTGATAAAATAGATTATAGTATAATACCCATTCCTAAAGGTGATTATGAGCATTGCTTATTTGTTAATTGTAATTTTTCGAATAGCGATTTATCGATGAGGATTTTTATAGATTGCGAGTTTAAGGGGTGTAATCTAAGCATGGCCAAATTTGGGAAAACTGTTTTGAGTGATATTGGTTTTAAGGATTGCAAGCTTGTAGGATTAGCTTTTGAAAATTGTAACGAATTTTTGTTTTCTATTAACGTTAATAATTGTATACTAAATGTATCATCCTTTTATAAAATGAATCTAAAAAAAACGAGTTTCAAAAACTCTAGCCTCCAAGAGGTTGATTTTACAGAAAGTAATTTAACAAATGCTTTATTTGATAATTGTGATTTAATGCGAACCACCTTTAAAAATACCATTTTAGATAAAGCTGATTTTTACACGTCATACAATTATTCCATAGATCCTGAGCTGAATAGAATGAAAAAAGCAAAGTTTTCGGCTACAGGTATTATAGGGTTGTTGGATAAATACGATATTGACATCAGTAATTAAACATACTAAATTCTAGCAATGCCTGAGCCAAAAAAAGAACATCCTAAAGAAAAATCACGTTTACATTGTCGCAATAAGCACCGCGAACGCTATAATTTTAAAGAACTCATTAAGTGCGTTCCCGAATTAACTAACTATGTTTCGCTTAATAGGTATAACGACGAATCAATTGATTTTTTTAATCCTGAGGCTGTTAAAACCTTAAATCAAGCGCTTTTAAAACACACGTATCATATTGATCAATGGAGTATTCCATCTAATTATTTATGCCCTCCTATACCAGGTAGAGCCGATTATATCCATTACATTGCTGATTTATTATGTGAATCTAATTATGGTAAAATACCAAAAGGTCAGGAAGTAAACGTTTTAGATATAGGTGTTGGAGCTAATTGTATTTACCCTATTATAGGCCATCAAGAATACGGTTGGAACTTTGTTGGTTCCGACATTGATTCTATTGCTATTGAATCGGCTAAAAATATTATTAGGGCAAATGTGTCTTTAGTAGGACATGTTGATATAAGATTACAAAGCAATTTGCACAATATGTTTCATGGCGTTATTCAACCTGATGAATCCTATGATGTAACTATGTGCAATCCTCCTTTTCATGCTTCACAAGAAGAAGCGCAAGCTGGTACCATGCGTAAATTAAATAATCTCACTAAACAAAAAGTAACTAAACCAACCCTTAATTTTGGGGGACAGCAAAACGAATTGATTTGCCATGGTGGCGAAGCTCGTTTTATTAATGATTTAATTCATGAAAGTAAACATTTTCCTATTTCGTGTTTTTGGTTTACCACTATAATATCCAAACAATCTAACCTTAATAGAGCATATACGTTGCTAAAACAAGTTGGGGCAGAAGAAGTAAAAACTATTCCTATGGGACAAGGTAATAAAACAAGCCGCATTGTTGCTTGGACTTTCCTAAACAAAGAAGAGCAAAGTTGGTGGGCTAACAATAAGTGGAATAAGCTTAATGGAATGGTTCAATAATACTACAATTTTATCGAATTAATGAACTTAGTATTACTTTCCAATAAAAGCATAACTAATAATATTTGCACCCATTTTTAAGGCTTTTTCATGCATTTCTGGGCTGTCTTTATGTATGTCATAACTTTCCCAGCCATCACCCAAATCACATTCTGAATCATAAAAACAAATTAATCGTCCTTGGTATATCAAGCCAAAGCCTTGTGGAGCTTTATTATCATGTTCATGAACCTTAGGAAGACCTTTGTCAAATTGATAGTTTTGATGGTAAATAGGGTGTGAGTAGGGGAGTTCAGTTAATTCTAATTCTGGAAATACTTTTTTTAGCTGCGTTCTAATAAATTTATCCATTCCATAATTATCTGAAATATGTAAAAAACCTCCTGATAATAAGTATTTACGAAGATTATCTGCCTCTTGATTTGAAAACACGACGTTTCCATGCCCTGTCATATGAATAAATGGATAATTAAATATCTCAGAACTACCAACATCTACAACCGCTTGCTCTGGGTTAATGTTGGTTTTTAAATTAGAATTACAAAATTTAATGAGATTTGGTAAGGAAGTTTCAAGATTAGCGTACCAATCGCCACCACCACTATATTTTAATAAACCAATTTGATAAGATTGAGAAAATAGCAAGGTTATTTTAAATAAACTAAATAATACACTTAAAAAGATACCTTTTGCCATTACTTTTTAGCTAAAGTGTAGTTTTTCTTTTCCTCTGATAAAATTACGCCTAAATCAGAAACAGTTAATTTATCTTTTAAATCAGCGTAACCATCTGACGTTACAACAATATCATATGTTCCAGCTGGTAAAGACATCACTAATTTTCCATTATTTGGATTTGGAGCAAAGCTAAATTCTTCATTAGTAGCTTTATTAACAGCAAATACATTGGCAATGTATTCTTTGGGTTTATTTATAGTATCTCCTAATGTAATTTTACCCAAATAAATAGTTAATTTTTGTTCATAATCGTTAAATCTTACGCGGTATATATCTAAATCGCCAAAACCACCTGGTCGTAAAGCACTTATATAACCAATTCTATTATCAGGAGTTAAACTAATACTTCTATCATCACTTGTTGTATTGAGCGGATAGCCTAAGTTTTCGGCAGGCGACCATTTATTTTCATCTGGATTAAAAGTGCTTTTAAACAAATCAAACCCTCCAATTGTATTATGGCCTTCTGAAGAAAAATAAAGTGTTAAACCATCAGGTGATAAATAAGGAAAATCCTCACCATAGGCTGTATTAATTTCATTACCTAATTTAAAGGGAGGACTCCAAGCGCCATTAGGTAATTTGCGACAAATAAAAATATCTGAAGGGGATTCTCTGTTTTCGCTTCTAGCAAATGCTAAAGTATTACCATCTGCACTAATAGAAGCTGAATGTTCAATTTCTTTATTGATGGTTTCAGAAAAGGGAACATATTTAACAAACGCACCTAGTTTTTTTACTGATGAATATATATCACCATATTTGTCAATATGATCTATATATATTAGCATTTCTGAACCATCAGCTTTTAATCCAACCACTTGTTCATCTAAATTTGAGTTAATTTTTGGGCCAGCAGTGATTGCTTTAGTCCATTGCCCATTCTCTAAAGTGGAAGTATAAATATCTGATGCGAAATAGCCATCTACTTCGGCATGATTTGCAGTAAGCCCCTTACGTCTGGTTGTAAAGGCTAAAAACTGTTCTTCCTGAGCAATAAAAGGATAATAATCGGAGAATTCGGAATTAATTTCTTTACCAACATTAGTAAATGACACATTAACTGGATTAAGCATGAGTGCTTTTGCATTATGACAGATTTCAATTTGACGATCCGCATTTTTTTTCTGCTTAGGTTCTAATTCCTTATATTTTTCAAATGTTTTAATGGCATCATCTAACTTATAAGCTATGCGATATGCTTCGCCTAACTTTAAAAACATTTCTGGGGTTGATTTTTGAGCTTTTACACAAAACTCTAAATATTTAATTGCTTCTGCTTTGTTGATGTTAGTCTTTAAATAACATTCGGCAATTTTTAGATTTAATGCGGCATTATCTTTTTCTCTTTTTAAGATTTCTTTATAAATGGGTAATGCCATTATGTAATTACCATGTCCGTAATGCTCATCTCCATCAGCCATTTCGTAATACTTACCCGTTTGAGCATTACTTTTTAATAAGCTGATAGTGATTGTAAATATTAAAAGAGGCCTAATCATAATTTGGATTACAATTTATAGAATAAATTCAATAATCATTCCTATTTTTTTTGAGAAAGTTTAAACAATAACTCTTTTTCGGCTTTAGTTAAATTTTCATACCCATTTTTAGAAATTTTATCTAACAAAGTATCAATGGTATGTTGATTTTCAGCGCTTACACTTGTTGTATTTGCAGATTTATTTGAATGCACCACTTTTAAGGTGGATTTTTTCGAAGGTTTATAAAAAGATAAGTTAGAGAGATCTTTACCGTTTTTTAACATATACCCATAAAATAAACCAAAAAGTGCTCCCCCAAAATGAGATATTTTCCCTCCTGTATTGATGTTAAAATCAATAATGGTAGATACCGCAAAAATTAGTAAGGCGTAATATTTATACTTCATTTCAATAATACCAAATAGACTTATCGGTAAATTTGGTATATACATAGCTAAACTTGCTACGATGCCTATTACGGCTGCTGAAGCTCCAAATAATATGGAAAATGCGAAATTAACAGGGAAAATTGCTGATAAAATTAGTAAGATAATTCCACCAAATAAACCACTCATAATATATACATACAGTAGTTTTCTTTCATTTAAAAAGTTTAAAAAAGTTTTTGAAGTAAAATATAATAAGAGCATATTATAAAACAGATGTCCTAAATCTTTATGAGAAAACATATAAGTTAAGATAGTCCATGGTTTTATTATAAATTCAGAAATACTTAGTGGTAAGGCTAAAAAAGAAGTAACGGAAGTTGAATTAAAAATACTAGCACTAATGTTAATCACAAAAAACAGTGAAACGTTTACAATTAATAAAATAGTTAAGGTACTATGTTTATTTAGTTCGTATTTTAAATTATCAAAAAAAGACATATAAGTATTAATCCAGTTTACTGCTTAAAAGAAAAAGGTTTTGTTACGCTTCCATATTAACATAATTATAACGCCAACCACTAAGCCTCCTAAGTGTGCAAAATGCGCTACATTATCATGAGCAAAAAAACCATTATATAACTCAAACAAGGTATAGCCTATAACTAAGTATTTAGCTTTAATGGGAATGACAAAATATAGTTGGAGCTCAGTATTTGGAAACATCATGGCAAAGGCAACTAATAATCCAAATAAAGAACCAGAAGCGCCAAGTAAAATTGAGTATTCGTTATTAAAATAACTAATAGCGAGTTGCAATCCAGCAGCTCCTAGTCCACAAAATAAATAGAAATTTAAAAAACGTTTGCTTCCCCAAACATTTTCTAGAATTGAGCCAAACATATACACGCCGAGCATATTTAAAAAAATATGAGAAATATCGGCATGCATAAACATATACGTAATAAATTGGTGAGGCATAAACTCCTTAGAATTAACAGGAAATAAATCTAAACACCTATCCAAATCAATTGTTTGCGGTAAGAAATTTTTGGCAGCAAACAAAATCACATTAATGATTAATATATTTTTAACCACCATTGGTATTTGTTGAAATTGTCGGGGTTTAAATTCTTGGTAGCTCATTATGTTTAACCTTATTTCTTAAAAAACGCTTCTAAATCCAACTTACTCATCTCCATAATAACAGGCTTTCCACTTGGGCTATACATAGGGTTTTCGCAGTTAAATAAATGTTCGAGCATTAATGTTATTTCTTCGTTTTCTAATGATTTACCATATTTAATGCCCGCACTTTTTGCCATACTCCGACACATATTTTCAAAGGGATCTAATTTTACATCAAAGGTATTTAATTTATAGGTTTCTAGTATACCTTCAATCATCTCCTGAGTGTTAAATTCTCCTAATTCGGCAGGAGTACCTTGAATGACAATGGTATTTTTTCCAAAAGGTTGTACCTCAAATCCTAATTGTTTAAAGTGTGGATTAAGTGTTTCCATTAACACAAAATCGTTAGGTGATAATTCAATAGTTATGGGAAATAATACTTGTTGAGATGGTGTAGCCGTGGTTCTATCTTTGGTGGCCGTATAATGTTCAAATAAAATACGCTCGTGAGCACGCTGTTGATCTATTACTAATAAACCAGATTGATGAGCAGAAATGATGTATTTGCCATACATCTGAAACCCTTTATGAACGTTATTATAAGCTAAGGCATGTTGCTCTGCTTGTTTTTCAACTTGTAAATTTTCGTTTTCCGCTTTATAATCGGTGTTCGCATAGTTTTGATATAAACTCTCCCAATTTTGTTTATTATGTTTTTGTAAAATGCTATCCTTTGGTTGCTGGTATTCCTGATTTTTAGAATTTCCTGTATTAAAAGGATTATAATCAGCATTGACTGTTACAGTGGGTTGTGAAACAGATTTGGTATAGTCAATTTCAAAACTCATTTCGCTTGTAAAATCAAGGCTTGGTGCTAAATTAGCTTTTCCTAAAGCGCGTTTAACTGAACTATGCAATAAAGCATAAATGATTTTTTCATCCTGAAATTTGATTTCAGTTTTTGTGGGGTGTATGTTAATATCAATAAGTTCGGGATTTACTTCTAAATACAAGTAATAGGCAGGAAAACTGTCGCTAGAAATAAGTTCTCTATATGCCTCATTTACAGAATGATGTAGGTAAGGACTTTTGATAAAACGATCGTTTACAAAAAAGTATTGATCGCCACGGCGTTTTTTTGCGTTTTCGGGTTTACCAACATATCCAGTAATTTTGACAACATCAGTTGTTTCGTCTATTTGAACTAATTTGCCTTGAAAGGATTTTCCAAATAAACCAGAAATGCGTTCAATTAAAGTAGCTTGAGGTAGATTATATAATTCATTTCCATTACTAAATAGCTGAAAATGTACATTTGGATGCGGAAGCGCAACTCTTTCGAATTCGTCGATAATGTGTTTGAGTTCTACATGGTCATCTTTTAAAAAATTACGGCGGGCTGGAATATTAAAAAACAAATTCTTTACACTAAATGAACTTCCAGTTGGCGCTTGACATTCTTCTTGTTTAATGAATTTATTGCCTTCAATTTCAATCAATTGACCAACAATATCGTCTTCTCTTTTTGTTTTTAATTCAACTTGAGCAACGGCGGCAATACTCGCAAGTGCTTCCCCTCTAAAGCCTTTTGTATGTAGTTGAAATAAATCTTCGGCCTTTTTGATTTTCGAAGTAGCATGTCGTTCAAAAGCCATTCGGGCATCTACTGGATTCATACCTGAGCCATTATCAATAACTTGCACCAAGGTTTTGCCTGCATCTTTAATAATCAATTTAATAAATGTTGCCTTCGCGTCAATAGCATTTTCTAATAATTCTTTTACAATTGAGGCTGGACGCTGAACCACTTCCCCAGCAGCTATTTGATTAGCCACACTTTCGGGTAAAAGAGTGATGATGTTTTGCATAGTTGCAAAGTTAATTTTTTAAGTGATTTTATTGTTAAAAAGACACTATTTTGAACAAAATAAAATATTTTTTAACTTTAAATTTCTTTTGAAACATTTTTTTGTATATATTTCACAAAAATTATAGGTTATGTCGACAAAAACTAAGGCTTCGTCAAAAAATAAAAAAGCATCAGCTAAAACTAATACTAAAAAAGTAGTAGCAAAAAAAGCAGTTGCAAAAAAAGTAGCATCTAAACCTGTTACTAAGGCAAAGCCTGTGAAAAAACCGATAACTAAAACAAAACCAGTAGCGAAAAAAGCTGTTGCTAAGAAACCAGTAGCTAAAAAAGTGGTTGCTAAGAAAGTGGCAGTTAAAAAAATAGCTGCTAAAAAGGTAGTTAAAAAAGCTGCAGTAAAGAAAGTAATTGCAAAAAAAGTAGCAAAGCCTGTTAAAAAAGCATCACGCCCTGGCGTGACTAAAAAGGTTGTTAAGGCAGTAAAAAAGGCAATAGTAAAGAAAGTGGTAGCTAAAAAAGTTGCTCCTAAAAAAGTAGTAGTTAAATCAGTAGCTAAAAAACCTTTAGTAAAAGCTAAACCAGCGCCTATTGTTAAAGTTGTTAAACCCATCGTAGTTAAAGTTCCGGTTGTAAAACCTGAAAAGATTAAGAAAGAGAAAAAGGTAAAAGCACCAATTATTAAAAAACCTATTGTTGCGCCAACAACTTTTCGTAAAGATGAAAACGCGGTACTTCAAAAATTTATTAAAGAACCTAACGGGAAATTTGAAATGGAATTTGTTGTGAGAGCGTCTGAAGATATGGTATTTGAATTTGTGAGTACTGAAAGTGGTTTATCAGAATGGTTTTGTGATGATGTTAATATTAGAGATGGAATTTTTACTTTTAATTGGGAAGGACAAATACAACAAGCTAAACTAATAAAAGAAGTACCACCTCAATTAATCAGATATCAATGGTTAGATAAAAACGATGGTAGTTATTTTGAATTTCGTACCCAAAAGGATGATTTAACCAATGATATTTCTTTAATGATTACCGATTTTGCTTCTGATAAAGCGGATGAAGTTTCTGCTCGTTTGCTTTGGCATAGCCAAATAGATAAATTACTTCACGTATTAGGATCCTTCTTTTAATAACTCAAATAATAGTTTCACCCGAATTAACATTTGAAATTAATAATATTTAACTAAATTCACACAATATTAACCATTTTGCCTTCGGGCAAATTAAAAAGAAAGAAAATATAGAAGACACATCTACTTAAATTTTTATTGTTTACTAAATAATTTAACTGTAGTCCTATGTCTATTCAACTTCTTTCGGATAACGAGCTAGTAAAGCTTTATATTGATGGTAATGAAGAATCCCTTTCTATTCTTGTAAAACGTCACAAGCGCCGTGTTTTTTCATACCTCTATTTAATTACTCGTAATAAAGAATTAACTGAAGATATATTTCAGGAAACTTTTTTTAAAGTGATACAAACGCTTAAAAAAGGGCAATATAATGAAGAAGGTAAGTTTTTGCCTTGGACGTTGCGTATTGCTAAAAATTTAATGATTGATCATTTTAGGAAAAATAAAAAGATGCCAAGCATATCGTCTGTCACAAATGATGAGGGTGAGAGAGTGGATATATTTGACATTATACCAGAGCCACACTCTGAATCAAGAGACACAGAAGAAGCAAAACAGTTTAAGGAAAGGATTAGAAATGTGGTTAGAGAATTACCGCCAGACCAACGAGAAGTTGTGATTATGAGAACTTATTATGATATGAGTTTTAAAGAAATATCTGAAATGACCAATGTTTCCATCAATACTTCTTTAGGTAGAATGCGTTATGCATTGATAAACCTAAAAAAAATGTTGGAAGAAAAAAATATAGAAGTTTACAGTTAAAAGAATTTAGTTGCCTTTTGAGTTTTTGTTTAAAAAACCTCCTCTTATCAGGAGGTTTTTTTGTTTTGCTGTATTGAAAATTTTGTGAAGAAAAACAGCTACAATTAAACGGTGTTTTTAAACTCTTCTAACAAACGAAATTGATTATTTTTTAAGAAAATGTTGAATATAATGCGAGCGTAGGCCTGTCAAAAATGCGGGCAGAGTGGCGGTGAATCGAAAATTCAAGGATTTAGCGGAGCGTAAAATACGTAGAATTTCGAGAGGAGCGTGGCGCATATTTTTGACTTGATTTTTTGTTTCTTTTTGATCTAAGCAAAAAGATAGAAAGCAAAAAAACTAAATATTTACTATAGCTGTTACTTTAAAACTTTACTCATTTTCTCTGCAATAATCAAACTCATTTTATAGTTCGATTCGTTTGTCCAGCCAGCAATATGAGGTGTTAAAATAACTTGTTCACTTTTTAATAAATACTGCATGGGTTCGGGTAGGGTAGTGGTATCCATGTTTTCGAAAGACGTTGATTCATATTCTAAAACATCTAAGCAAGCTCCTAACACTTTACCTGATTTTAAATGAATTACTAAATCAGCTGTATTAAGGGATTTGCCTCGAGCAGTATTAATAATATAAACGTTTTTTTTGCATGAAGAAAGGAAAGCATCATTGATGAGATATGTTGTTTCTTCCGTTAAAGGTGTGTGCATGCTAATAATATCAGCTTCTTGGTGAATTTGCTCTAAAGTAGATTCTGTTACAAACTCATTTCCAAAAC
>JANXRU010000040.1 GCA_025356715.1 Bacteroidota bacterium | reverse complement strand
GCCTACAACGAAAATTTAATTTAGATAGCTTACCAAAAAAATTAGAAGAATGGTATTTACTTTCATACTCTGATTTTATTAAAGAGTTAGCGAAAAAGAAAATTAAGTTGTCTTTATCGGATGAGGCAGAATGGGAAGAGTATTTTAATACTGAATCAAAAAAAGCATTAGAACTAAAATCAAAAATTGATGCTACTGATAAGGAAATAGACCAAATGGTTTACAAGCTTTATGATTTAACGGAAGAAGAAATTAAAATTGTTGAGGGTATCTAAATGAGTTATGAAGAGCACATAAAGTTATTTGGTATTGAAGTTGAAAATGAGTTAAATGTCATTTGGGATATTCTTGTGAAGTTCAAAGAACATAAACAACAATTTAATTTTGAACCCGAAGAATTATTAAATTTCCAAGTTAATTTAACAAAGATTCAGTATAAGGTCACACAAAAATATTTCGAATTTTCTCATAAAAGAAAGGGATTAGAAAAAGAAAAAAATAAATTAGGGATTAAGAAATTTGAATATGAACGAGAGAGGATTACTAAAATTTTGAAATTCTTACAACATTTGCTTGTAATTGGTAAATCTTTTGGCGATGCTTTTGTTTATATTTTTTATTCTTTAGATAGAGAGTACCTTAATCAGCAGTTACAAAATGTTCCACAAAGCAATTTAACTTTGCCAAGAGGTATTGGAGGTATAGGTGAATTTGAATTTTTAAAGAAAGTAAAAACAATAGATAACCACTTTATTATTTATCACGGCATAACAGATATGCTAAGAATAGGAGACTTTACTTTATTTGACTTAAAAAATGGAAAGGTCGCTGGAATTGGCGAACTAAAATCAGGAAAGTTTGACGAGTCAACTTTAACAATGAACCTTACTGTAATAGGCCCGAAAAAAAGAAATAATAATTTCAATAATTTAAAAAAATCAATCCCTGAAATTAATGATGAAAAAAGGAAATTGATAGATGAAGAGCGTTATAAGAAACAGGTTGACAAAATGATTGACTCATTTAATTACCTAAAGAAAGATCAGAGTAATGATGAGAGATTAAAAGTTTTCAATACACCAAAATATAATCATATTGATGATTTAGGTAAATTGGCTTTAGAAGATAGATTTTCACACAGACAAATTAGTAATACACAATTATTATGTAGGTTTTCTTATTATGGTGAGTCTTTATATGATAAATTTAATTGTAATGAAGTTGATGTGTCTAAATGTAATTTCGAACAAATTGTTTGCGATATTATTCTGCCTGAAATTGAGAATTCAATCCAATTTGGCCATATTCACCTTAATGTAAATGGCAGAATACAGCAGATTGCAGGAACAAGACCACTGTTTTGGGAACCAATTACTACTGAAGTTTTAAAGAAAATATATTTTGGTGAAATTCATTTTTTTACACTTTATAATCCTGGCAACTTTTTTAATGAAATGACTAAAAAAGGTTTTAAATATGAATATAGTGATAGACATAAAGCATATGGATTAACTAAAAAGGAAGAAGAAGGTAGGACTAGTTTTGTTTCTGGGATAAATTATTTTTTAAAATTAATTACGAATTTTTTACAAGACGAATCGCTCGTCATAAACAGCATTGTAAATAGTTATGAATCAGGAAATAATTTGGCTGTAAAAAAAGGTCGTTCTATAACGGCTGAAATTAATGTAGTTCTTAATTGAAAATTTATTTTAAAACGTAAAATTAGATGAAAACCTATAATTTATATTGTGATGAAAGTTGTCATTTAGAAAATGATAAAATGCCTGTAATGTGCATCGGTTATACAAAAATTGATAGGGATAATTATGCAGATATTAAAGAAGATATAAAAGCTATCAAGCTAAAACATAAAAATCCAACAGAAATAAAATGGCAAAAACTTTCATTATCAAGAATAGAATTATATAAAGAATTAATAGATTATTTTTTTGATAGCCATATTGAGTTTAGATGCGTTTTAATTAAAAACAAAGAGAAATTAAATCACTTAGAGTTTAACCAAGGTAGCCACGATAATTTTTATTATAAAACAGTTTACTTATTACTTAATTCGATGACTAATCCCTGCGAATTTAAGTATAGAGTGTTTTTGGATGTTAAAGACACTAGAGGCAAAGAAAAGCTTGAGAAAATACAAGAAGTATTTCATAATAAATATAATGGCGCTTCTCCATTTACATATTTTCAAAATATTCATTCGTGCGAAAGCGAGTTTTTGCAACTAACTGATTTATTTATTGGAGCGATTACATACAAGTCTCGTGGCGCACATTTATTAGAAAATGCATCTAAAGTAAAGGTCGAAATAATTAATTATTTAGAGCAGAAATCAGGCTATAGTTTGGATGATGGAACTGAGCCTTGGGAACAAAAGTTTAACATTTTCGATTTTCAAATCAAATCTAAATAATAGCAATGGATATGTTTGATTTAGATGATTTAGATGATTTGTTTGATGATTTATCGCATGATGGTCCAACCAAAGAACAGATGTTTAAGATGTATGGCATCTTTTTAAATGACATTTCTAAAAACCCATTAATTATTAATGGAAAGGCTGTAAAATACAACTCAAATCCTTCTGTGCATCCAATTTGCAAAGGAAAGGCAAAAGCATTTGAACATATTATTACAAGAGAAAGTAAAATTGCTGGGAGAAGAAATTTTGATGTAGTAAGGGCAAATAAAATCCATTGGATTCGTCCAATTATTGAAAATGTAGCAGATTTTAGAATTAAATATTTTGAAAAAATAAATGATGAAGGCTACAATCAACAATTTTACTGGTATGAAGACAAAGGATTTATAATAATTATAAGAGAAATAAACCCTGATTTATTATTGATCACTTCGTTTTCTGTTGATTTTGAAAACCAAAGAAATTATAAAAGAGATTTTCAAAACTTCACTTCAGAGCAAAAAAAAACCTCACTTCGTAAGTGAGGTACGCAACTTTAGGCAATGCGATTGAGTGAACGAGTCACCTGCCATATCCTTTACCCTTTGGGCATTGACAATTCAAATATAGTAACATTTAGCATTTTTGGTATTACCGTATATACTTTTTTATATCATTTGATTGTTATTAAACATAAACCACTGTATTTCAGTACATTATTTTACTTTACGAAACAGGTAAAGTGGTGTTCCTAAGCAGAGGCAAAGCAAAAAATGCGCCAAACCAAAATAGCCTTTGCTTTTAACTATGTCTTTTCAAGGCATTAAGCAAAAGCTATTCTCCCCTCGTATCATTCTACTAGGGCATTTTACCGACTAAAAGGATTGAACAAATTGCACACTCTTGAGTTCAATATTTTCCCATTTTTTATAAATTTGCACTCGAAATATATTGAATTTATAAGCATCAAAAACTTTAATATGCCAGACGAAGCCTTACAAATATTAAAAGAAATAAAAGAATCATTATCCATAGTTCTTGGTACAAATAAATTGCCTGCTGAAAAACAATTTTCAATGGAAGCATTAGATAAAGCTTCTAAAGAATTTAAAAAGCTTAGAAAGGAGAATGACCAATGGGTGATGAGTTACGACATTCATAAATACATTAAAAGTGCACCATACAATAATGTGGGTAATTTTATTAGAGATGAGTTTCAGTTTACTAATACATACCTAAAAGGTAAAAGCGTTTACTTTTACAAAAAGGATCTTATTAATCTTAGCAAGGAACTAGAGGCTAGAAATATTGATTTAGCTAGATATATGGAGTTAAAATCGGAACGAGAACGCGTCGAAAAAACTCCTGTAGATAAATACGCACTAAGGAAACAAAAGAAAATCCAGACTGGTCGATATAGAATCCCTCAAGGATTAAAAGATATTAGTGCTAAACAAAAAATTAAAAAACCGCTCCCTGAATTACAAGCCAAATTAGATTTGCTAATGGAGGAATATTCAAATGAAAGCCTAGCAGAACATATAGAACTACTTGGAGAGTCCACCGCTTATTACAAAGACTTCTCTTACTATAGCTTAAAGGATGATTTACGTAAAAGATTATCGAGGTGGATTAGGGCATATCAAAATGTAAAACATGAAATAGGTGAGTATTCGGTAAAGAAAAAGTAAAGCAGCGTTTTAGGTAAAAACCCCTCTTTTTTAATGTTAAATGAAATTATTAATGGATAAAACTGCAAAATGACTAGCTATTTTTTGAAATGTAGCATTTTAAACGACCAATCTTTCAATATTCTTTACCGTATTTTACATAAGTATTTAAAGATCTAAAAGGTCTTTTTTTACGTTAAGAAAATCTTGTAAAAATTGGTTCGACCCGTTTCTCGCTAGTTCCACAAGTAAAACAAAGAAAACACCTGATAGCAAAGCTTTCAGGGGTTTTTGATTTAATAGGTAACAACATAGGTTCAACATACAGTTCTGTTTATAACTTTTCATCTTCTAAAGTTAGCGCAGAAAATCTTAACTTTTGTGTCCACTCAAAGGTAGTTACTCCAAATATAATGTTTTCGATTTTTTACTAATCTCCTAAAAGTTTTTTAATGCCTCAAATAATATTTCTACTGGATGCTTGGCATGTCTTTTAGTTCCATCTTCAATTTGATGGCGACAACTTGTACCCGATGCTGAAATGATCGTTGTTTCTGATTCAGAGCGTATGATAGGAAACAATACTAATTCTCCGATTTTCATAGAAACATCGTAATGTTCTTTTTCATAACCAAAAGAACCCGCCATTCCACAACAACCGCTTGGAATATTTAAAACCGTATAATTTTTTGGTAGTGATAAAATTTTCTTTAATGGCACCAAAGACGATAAGGCTTTTTGAAAACAATGCCCATGCATTCGAACACGTTCTTCTTTCTCAGTAAACATACTGGTAGTTATTCTACCCGCATCCATTTCCATTGCTAAAAACTCCTCTATTAATAATGCTTTCGACCCTAATATCTTTGCTTTATTTTTTAGCTCACCTCTACATAACTCTGGGTATTCATCTCTAAAAGTTAAAATAGCAGATGGCTCTATACCTATAATATAATCTACATCATTTATCCAATCACTTACTTGTTGTACATTTTCTTCTGCAATGTCTCGAGCTTTTTTTACCATGCCTTTTGATAAATAAGTTCTACCACTAATTCCAATATTTGGAATAACTACTTCGTGCCCGAGTCGGTTTAATAGTTTAACCGCTACTTGCCCTATCTCAACATCATAATAATTTAAAAATTCATCGACATACAAATACACTTTTTTATGAATAAATTTTCCTACTTGTCTGTAGTTGTTAAACCATTTATTAAAAGTAATTTTATGCATCAACGGCAATTGACGCTCTACCGCAAACCCTGTTGATTTTTTTATCAAATTACCAAGGAAACCTTTCGTTGATAAATTATAAGCCCAAGGAATGTTTGAAAATAATTTATTAATTAATGGCGTATGCCCAATTAATTTTGAACGAAATTTAATGCCGTTGGCATCATAATAATGCTGCAAAGATTCCGCCTTTAGTTTAGCAACATCCACATTTGAAGGACACTCTGATTTACAACCTTTACAGCTTAAGCACAAATCCATTACTTCTAAGATCTCTTTATGATCTAATTTATTTACTTTATTAGAATTTGTAATTGTTTCTCTTAATATATTTGCCCGAGCTCTAGTTGTATGTTTTTCATCTCTTGTAGCCATATAACTAGGACACATCGTTCCGCCACTTTTTTCTGTTTTACGGCAATCACCAGAGCCATTACACATTTCAGCTGCTCTTAAAAATCCATTCGTTTGAGTAAAATCAAAATAGGTTTCAACCTCCGTCGTTTTTTGATCAGCTGTATATCTCAAAAAAGTATCCATCGGAGGGGTATCAACTATTTTTCCTGGATTAAAAATATTCCATGGATCCCAAGTACGTTTAACATCTTTGAAAATTTGATAAATTTTGTCACCTAACATTAACGAAATAAATTCACCACGTAAACGTCCATCTCCATGTTCGCCACTTAACGATCCTTTATACTTTTTTACTAAATGAGCAATATCAGTTGCAATCGTTCTAAATAAAATAGTTCCCTCTTTTGTTTTTAAATCGATAATCGGCCTTAAATGTAATTCGCCAGTAGCTGCATGCGCATAATGAACACAGTGCAATCCTCGTTTTTCAAGAATAATATTAAACTCTTCTATGAAATTTGGCAAGTCTTCAACGTCAACGGCAGTGTCTTCAATAACTGCAACTGCTTTAGCATCTCCTGGAATATTTGACAATAAACCGAGTCCAGCTTTTCGAAGTGTCCAAACTTTCTGTGTATCCTCTCCCGTTACAAGGGGAAAATGATACCCTAAATTTTTATTTCGAATGACAGATTCCATTTCCTTAGATACGGTCAATATTTCTTCTTCAGTATCACGCAAAAATTCAACAACTAAAATAGCTTTTGGATCTCCTTGAACAAAAAATCTATTTTTACTTTGTTCAAGATTTTCCTTAGTGCATTCCAAAATATAATGATCTATCAATTCTACACTATCAGGCTTAAATTTCAAAGCTTCTAAATTGGCTTTCAAAGCATCATTAATACTATGACTATGAATACAGACCAGTGCAGCAAATGGCTTTAAGGCATCTACTAAATTTAATTTAATAGCTGTTGCAAAAAACAAAGTACCCTCAGAGCCTGCTATTAATTTACAAAAATTAAAATTTTCTTTATAGTTACCGAAACAGTTTGCGTCTCCTAATAAATCTAACGCATAACCTGTGTTTCTTCTAGGAATCGTTTTTTTTGGATAATTTTCATCAAACAAAATCCTATTTTCAGGATTAGATAATAATTGTTTAACTTGTAAATAGATTTGTTGTTCCAAAGGACTAACGACACTTATTCCTTGACATTTATTTTCAAATTCTTGAGATGAAATTGAACCAAAAGTTACCTCATTTCCATCTGCTAAAAATCCTTTAATTTCCAATAAATGTTCTCGTGTAGATCCATAAACAACAGACCGGGCACCACAGGCATTATTGCCAACCATTCCGCCAATCATACAACGATTACTCGTAGAAGTTTCAGGACCAAAAAATAAACCAAATGATTTCAAATGTATATTAAGTTCATCGCGAACAACGCCAGGTTCTACCCAAGCACTTTTTTCTGTTTGATCAACTGATATTATTTTATTAAAATGCTTGGAGATATCAACAATAATTCCACTACCAACAACCTGACCAGCTAATGAGGTTCCTGCTGCTCGAGGGATAATACTGGTTTTGTTTTCTTTTGCAAAACGAATGAGTTTTTCAATATCCTCTTTAGTTTTAGGAATAGCAACAGCTAATGGCATTTCACGATAAGCGCTTGCGTCCGTTGCATATAAAGTTCTCATTGTATTATCAAAATACAAATCGCCAATTAATGAAGATGCTAAATGTTGAAGGTTCATTTTAAAATCATTGAATTTAAAAAGGAACACCACCTCTTTTCAATTTATATTAAGAGATGGTGCTACCTAAAACTCGATACTTATTAGTTAATATAATATTCGGTAACGAATGGTATTTGGTATTTCTTTTAATTTTCTTTCTAATTCTGTGTTATGCAAGTTATCAATATCAGTAATCACATAACCCAATTGCTCATTGGTTTTCAAATATTGCCCTAAAATATTATTATCATACTCCGCTAAAATATTATTGATTTGCGCTAAAATACCTTTTACATTTTCGTGAATATGCATGATACGATGAGCGCTTTGCAGTTCTGGCAATTGTATTTCAGGTAAATTAACACTGCCATATGTTGTACCAGTATTAATATACTGAATAACTTTGTTAGCAACATAATGACCAATATCTAATTGAGCCTCTTCGGTACTTCCACCAACGTGTGGAGTTAATATAACATTTGGTAATCCGCACAATTCCGAAACAAATGGCTCATCATTACTACCAGGTTCTTCTGGAAAAACATCAACAGCAGCTCCTCTAATTTTTTTTCTTTTCAAATTTGCAATTAACTCTTTGATATCTACAACGTGTCCTCGAGATAAATTCATAAACACAACACCGTCTTTCATTTGTTCAAAAGCTTTTGCATCTATTAAATTTGCATTGCTTTTTCTTCCATCAACGTGCATCGTTACTATATCAGCTAACGATAACAATTCGTGCAACGATGAACATTTTTTTGCATTTCCTAAGGCCAATTTATCAACGACATCATAGAAATACACTTTCATACCTAACGCTTCAGCGATAACTGATAATTGTGATCCTATACTACCATAGCCTACAATTCCCAATTTCTTTCCTCGAATTTCAACACTATGATTCGCAGATTTATCCCATACTCCATTATGCATTTTAGTGCTTTTCTCAAAAGTATTACGAATCAACATAATCATTTCACCTAAAGCAAGCTCAACTACGGAACGCGTATTACTATAGGGAGCGTTAAAAACGGTAATACCTTTTGTAGTACATGCTTCTAAATTAATTTGATTAGTGCCTATGCAAAATGTGCCTATGGCGTGCAGTTTAGTAGCACAGTCCAGAACTTTCTGAGTAATTTGTGTTTTAGAACGAATACCTAATATTGAAATGTCTTTTATTTTTTCACACAATTCATCTTCAGGTAAAGAGCCTTTTATAGATTCAACGACATATCCTTCTTTCTCAAATATGAGTTTTGCATCAGGATGCACATTCTCTAGTAACAAAACTTTAATTCGATTTTTAGGGTAGGATACTGAAGCCTTATAAGATAAGTCATATAATATCTCATCTAAAGAAGGAGCTATGCGGTCAGCTTTTTCAATAACAATTGCTCTACTTACATTTTCGGTAAATGCATAAAATTTAGAAACAACTCCCGCTTGCATCGTTTCATAATCGGTGTATCCATCACCAATCATAATAACATCTCCTTCTAATTTCAAAGACTTTATTTTTAATACCTTCCCTTTATTTTCGCACAACTCATCGGTTTCATCAAAGCCAATTATTTTACCATCATGATCAAACTTAAAAGTATTTGCTAAAACAAATTCAGGATTAATTCCAAATTCCTGAACAATTGGCATAATTATTTCTTTAAATCCATTAGAGATTATATATATATGACCTGCATAATGTTTAAAAAAATTGCGATTTCTTACAACTGAATCTGACACTTTGTTTTTCAGAACTTCTATTACGTTTCCAAGATGGTCTCGATTAGCTTGCAATAATCCAATTCGCTTAGTTAATGATTCTTTAAGCGACAACTTACCTTCCATTCCAAGGTTAGTAAGGTGTTGAATCTCCTTTAAAATTTGCTTTCCTGCGGCGCTATCTTCATAAATAACTTCACATAAAACATCCAATGCTTCAACTTGAATAAAGGTGCTGTCAAAATCAAAAATAAAGGTTTCTTGTATTTCTTTCATTTCTAAATTATTTATTTACTAGTTTTTTCAATGGTATTGTTTTTCTCAAAAATCTTATGAATCAATTAGATTTTTAGTTGAATTTATTGAGTCAAGAAAATTAAGGCTCAAAGATAAGTTTATCAAACAGATAATAGAAGTTTTACATCAGTACTTTCAAATATTTTATCAGCAGATGCCGCAATGAACCCTTGGTACAAATTTCCATCCTCCATTGGGTATCTTAAAGCAAATTCATAATAACAGGAAGGTATTGCTATTTGCCCCTCATCAAATTTAATCGTTTGTAAATCAGCTAAGGTGCTTGATTGTTGAAGTAATTGAGCTGGCGTTCCTTTAATTTTTCCTCCAGATGAATTTAACACCCATTGATTTTCTTCTAAGAATAAATTTAAAGCTTCTAAATCATTAAACCTTTTTAATTTATTAGCATTAATCGTAAAATGATTAGCTCGAAATCCATATATATATAACCAAGCTGCATACTCCGACTCTTGTAGCAATGCATTGTAAATGGTATGGGATTTTGAATTCCAAACTGCTCCATTAAAGATGAGATCATTGGATTCAAATTGAGACTGATCGCTATGATCTAAAACTAATTTAATAGTTTCTTGTAATTGCTGAGAGCATTTTTCCAATTCTAATTCTGATATAAATATTTTTGGGGCATCTTTATCTGTTGTATGTTCATAATGCTTTGCATATAATTTTTTTGAATCAAAAACATATTCGCCTTTAGCTTCATAACCAACGGACAAAAAGGGTTTTTCAATGACGGAAATATTCACACGCTTGTCGTTGTATGTTCGAATGGCAATATGATCATTTTCAATAATTTCACCTTTTTCCTCTAATAGAGCGTGAATTTTTTTTGCAGATGGGGTAATAGCAGTGTATTGTTCCCATAATTTACCTAGTAATGTGTCTTTTTTTGTCATATTTGAGGTTAATTAATATGACACAAAAATACCTACATAATAATCATATATACCATATAGTATAAATAATTACTATATTTGACTATAATTTGCCTTATTATTTAATAATTTGATACTATCTGCCTATTCAAATACTTAGATAAGTGTCAATTTAATTTTTGGTAATTGTAAAATAAAGTAAGATGAGTAAAAATTTAAAATTAGATTATATTAATCGAGAAATCATTAAACATTTAAGTTTAGATGGACGGATTCCGTTTTCAGAAATTGCAAAAGCCTTGAAAATATCTAATTCATTAGTACATCAAAGGATTAAGAAAATGCAAGATGATGGAGTGATTGAAGGATATTCAGTTCGTTTAAGTGCTAAGGAAATTGGGTACGAAACAATTACTTTTACTGGTATTGTAACTAAAGAAGCCCATTATGCTTATTCCATTGCAGAAAACTTAAAAAAAGTACCAGAGGTTGTTGAATGTCATTTTGTTTCAGGTAAATACGCCCTGTTTATAAAAATTATAACAATTAACAACGAGGCTTTGCGTCAAGTTTTATATGAGCAAATACATAAAATAGAGGGTGTTGGTAGCACCGATTCATTTATTTCTTTTGGGTCTTCATTCAAAAAAAATATTTCTATTTAAACGTGATCCAATAATAAATTTAAACTCAGTTTCATTATTTCACCCATGCTTTTACATTTATTGAACTCATCATTTTTATAATGAATAGCTAATTCCTCTTTTAATAAACTTACTTTTTCAGGAGTTGATAAATCATCTTTTATCATAACTTTTAAAAGTTGGTCCACT
The DNA here is from genome assembly GCA_025356715.1 of Bacteroidota bacterium. Next base: position 8,158 of record JANXRU010000040.1, on the reverse strand, counting down.
CTGTATTTAGAAGTTCTTATTCTTCTGGATATTAATGATTTTTCTTCGGTTTGATACTGCTTAACATTATTAGTATTTAATAATTTCATGCATAATTCCACATAAGGTAAATTCTCTTTAAAGTACTGCGGTGCATATAATGATTTATTACCTTCGTAACATTGTTGATCAAAATCAATAGCTCTAATTCGATACTGAGTGTCTTCAAAATCTGGGGTAACATCTATCACATAATTATAAGAACGCATGTCTCCAAGTAATCGAACAAAGCTCCTCTCATTAAATTTCACAAATTCTTTAGCTAATCGCGTTTTGTTTAATTCAGGATCACTTAAATTATTTTTAATAAATTGATCGCCCGGAATACCTACAATATGCTCTTCAATTAAGGTTTGTTCATGAACAAAATAATTGATGCGATTGGGAGATAAAATATGCTCCCACTCTAATCCATATACACGAGAGGCATCTGCTAATTTAATATAGTAGAAATCATAATTATCATTATAATTATTAATAATTTTAATGCGGAAAGGTTTTGAATTTCCAAACGTACAAAAATCAATTCGGTCAACCTGAAGATGTTCCATCACTGTTAAATCTCCGCCTGTTTTAAGTGTTGCGTAAATGCTTGTCAGTTCACGATTTAGCTCTTCCATTTCAGAGGGAGAGTATGATAGTGTAAGCCAAAGCGTATCATTACCGCGTTTATCGTATAAACTTACTGTATTTGTGAATCGCAATAAATCCTCATACTGAATAGAAATTTTTTGTGTCCTACCTGTTTCATTTAGATAATTTAAAAGTTGAGTTGATATTTTGTAAGGGATTTTTTTTTGCTGTACCAAGTTTTTCTCCATTGTAATATAAGTAAAAAATTAAAGGGCAAAGATAATTGAATTATTGCAAGTGATTTTTTATAATATTACTATTGAATAATTTTATTTCTTATACTATTGGTTTTAGATACTATTGATGTTTTCAACTCGTATAAAAACCACGAATATTAATTTTATTAATCAATAAAAAGTTTAACTTTAATCCAAACATTAAGTAAAATTATGACAAGTAAAATTATTTACCAAGGAGAATTAAGAACAGAAGCAACACATCTCCAATCAAATACTATAATTTATACAGATGCTCCGAAAGATAATCACGGTAAGGGAGAAGCCTTTTCCCCAACAGATTTAGTAGCAACAGCATTAGGCAGTTGTATGATTTCCATTATGGGAATAGTGGCCATGAAAGAAGGTATTACTAAAGTTGACGGAACAATTGCAGAAATAACAAAAATTATGTATGCCGAACCTAGACGCATTGGCGAAATACACGTGAAGCTCATTTTTCCAAAAAAAGAATACACTGATAAAGAAAAAAAAATATACGAACATGCAGCTCACACTTGTCCTGTTGCTAAGAGTCTGCACCCAGATTTGAAACAAATTATTGAATTTATTTGGTAACATCGCGACAAAAAAAAGCCTCATAGTTATAACTATGAGGCTTTTTTTTGTTTGATAAAATGACTAATACCCGAATACATCTTTTAAAGTAAGATATTTGACAGTGCCATATTTTTCAAGCATTTTAATATCAAGTAATTCTTTTTTTCCTAAAATTAAAATAGTAGCTGGCTTATTTTTAATTTGAGTGTCCTGAAATAATTTCACATCATTAAAAGTCATATTTGCGACTTTAGAATAAACTTCTTTGCGGATATCTGATTTCAAACCAAATTTTTCTGCATTAATATAATCAAATAATATATCTGCTTTATTGATACGTTCTGTTTTAATGTTTTGTAAAATAGCTTCTTTAGCAGCGCCAAATGCAATGTCTGACTTAGGCATTCCATTTAATAAATTACTCATTCCAGCTATAGCTTCTGGCAATTTATCTGCTTGAGAACCTATATATGAAAAGTTATAATAAGGCAATTTTGGATTACGAGGCTTGCCGTATGTTGAATAACAAGAATAGGCTAATGCCTTTGACTCCCTTAAATCCTGAAACACAACAGAACTCATACCTCCGCCAAAATATTCATTATACATTGTTATTAGTGGAACATTAGCTACTTGAAATTTTTCTCCCTCTGTTAAAATAACAATCTCAGCTTGTTTCATGTCGTAGTCAACTACATATACGGTATTATTAAATGGTTTTGCCACAAAATTAGCTTCTGCCGGAACAGGCTTTAATCCTGATGCTAACACATGATGATTTTCGTTTAAAGATTTTTTAACATCATCTAATAATTTAGGACCATAGTATAAAATTTTATGCTGATACGTCATTAGTGATTTTATTAATTCCCCAATTTGGTTAGGCTGTAATTTATTTAACTCCTCCTCAGATAAAATATTAGTTGCTGGATTAATAGAACCATACTTAGCATAATTCACCATCATTTTTTGAAGTATAGTCCCTTTATTTTGCTTAGCGTCACTGCGTAATTTTAAAATATCAGACACTAAATTTTTAAGAGCGTCAGAATCAATTTTTGGATCTGCAAATAAGCTTTCAAATAGCTTTGTTGCCTTATCAAAATTTTCGCTAAGACCTGATAAACTAACCCATGTTTGATTTTCAGAATTAAAGACATTAAACGAGCATCCTAGTTTATAAAATTCTTGCTGAACCTCAGCTGGACTCATTTTAGAAGTTCCTAAATAAGGAATATAATCAATTGCTATTGGCAATAATTTATCATTATTAGTACCCATATCAAAAGCGTAATACAAATCAAATAATTGATTTTCTGTATTTACACTATATAAAAGTGGGATATTAGAATTCATAGTTGTTTTCATAACATCCTTATCATAATCAATAAATTTAGGTTGCAAAACAGACGTAGAATTTGTTAATACTGATTTTACAAAGGGAGACTGATCATCGCGATTAACTTCTACTGGGGTAATTTGAGGCTTATCCACTTTTTGTATATTTTTATCTTCTCCTACTCTTTTATAAACCGCTACGTAATTATTATTACTATAACTCGAATTTACAAAATCCATAACCTCTTGTTTTGTGATTTTAGATAATCGCTCAATAGCATTAACTGATTTTTCCCATTCAGTTCCGTTAACAAAAGCGTCCACAAAAGCTGACGCGCGAGCTTGATTATTTTCTAATTCTTTTGTTTTTTGTAATTTTAAATCGGTAATAACAGCACTCATCAACCAATCAGGAAAATTCCCTTTTTTTAATAATTCCAATTGCTCCAATAATAACTTTTCTACCTCTTCCAAAGACTGACCTTCTTTTGGTGATGCAAATAAAATATGAGAACTGTAGTCTTTTATAACAAAAGCATAACCACCAGAATTTAAAACTTTTTGTTGTTGATTCAAATTCAAATCAAGTAATCCAGCTCTTCCATTACTTAATAATAGATTAACTAATGTAATCATATCCGCATCCTTAGAACCCGCTCCTTCAAAACGCCATGCTATAGCTAAATTAGCAGCATCAGGCCCAATAATTTCTTTTACTACTTTTTGAGTAATTGGTATTTCTTTTTCAAAAGTATATGGCGTAATTGGTTTAGAAGGCATAGAGCCAAACTTCTTTTCAATTAATTTAATAGTAGCATCTGGATTAAAATCACCACTTAAACAGATAGCCATATTATTAGGGACATAATTAGCATTGAAATACTTCATAATTTCTTTCATCGAAGGATTTTTCAAATGATCTATTGTCCCGATGGTTGTTTGGGTTCCATAAGTATGTTTTTTAAATAGTCCTTCAAAAACTGCTTCCCATAACTTACTATTATCATTATCTAAGCCTCTATTTTTTTCTTCATAAACAGCTTCGAGTTCAGTATGAAATAATCGTAGAACAGGTTTACGATATCGCTCAGCTTCAATAGTTAGCCAATTCTCAATTTGATTAGATGGGATATCATTCACATAAACGGTTTGATCAAAAGAAGTATACGCGTTAGTCCCTTGCCCACCAATTCCAGCTAGCATCTTATCATATTCATTAGCAATAGCATATTTTGCAGCAACTCCAGATATACTGTCAATTTGATGGTATATTTTTTTACGGGCTCCTTCGTCTTTCGTTACACGATATACTTCGTATAAATTTTCGATTTTTGTTATTTCAACTGATTCTTTTGCAAAATCTTTTGTTCCGAATTTATCTGTACCCTTAAATACCATGTGCTCCAAATAATGCGCTAATCCAGTTGCAGTAGATGGGTCATTTTTACTACCTGCTTTTACAGCTATATACGTTTGGATACGAGGCGCATTTTTATATACACTCATATAAACTTTTAACCCATTTTTTAAGGTGTAAATTCTAGCTTTAAATGGGTCGTTTAAAACTGTTTCGAAATTTAAATTAGGAGATTTTGAACCATCTTTGATGGACGCACCAGATGTAGATTTATTGATAGTGGCGGAAGGCTTTTTTGTTTGCGCTGATGAATTAATAACTGCAAAAGCCAAAGCATACGGCAAAATATTTTTTAGTTGAATCATGAGTTTTTGATATTTGATAACGAATGTAAATATTATACTTTAATTATAGGTGCCTTTTATACTTTATAATCTTCCATTGGTAATATTCTATTGCAAAAGGAATATTCTTCTTTAATAGAATTGGAACACACAATAATCGTTTTATGAGTAGCGTAATTAGCTACTAGTTTTTGATACCAATCTATCACTGTCACATCCAAATTAGAAGTTGGCTCATCCAAAAATAAAATGGGCATATCCGCTAATACAGCTAAAGTCAATTTTAGGCGTTGCTTCATGCCACTAGAAAACAACTTAATGAATTTATCTTTATGCGCTGAAAGTCCAGATAATTCAATAACCTCGTTAGTGTTTAAATTATTTAAAAACGGTTTATAGATTGCAGAGTGGTTTATTAATTCCTCTAACGTAAAATCTTCTATCAATTCTAAATAAGGTGATGCCAAACTTTGATACTTATAGAAGTTTTCAACATCAATAGTTTCAGCTTTTTTTTGATAAATTAAACTCCCTTCGTTCAAACTTAAATAACCTGTTAATGACTGCAATAAGGTTGACTTTCCAGAACCGTTCAATCCTAAAATAACTACTTTTTCACCTTGCCTAATTTCTAGACTAACATTTCTAAAAATCCATTCTTTACCGAATTTTTTCCCAGCGTTTTCGAGCGTTATATGAAGTTCTTCTTTCAAATTAAATGATTAGTAATATGGTAAAAATACATATAATTTTAACTAAAAATGGAGTATTTAAACGAATTACTCTTACTTCTATTAAAAACAAAAAATGCTATCTTTATGCCTTGATTATTCTAAAGCGCATATTCGCTCCTATTTGGAAAACATGGTTTTTTATCGTGTTTGCAACTTCCTTTTTAATATTATTTCCATTTTTTTATTTCACAATTAAAACACAAAAATTAGATGTGGCATTTAAAATTAAAAGAGTTTGGTCGAAGTGTATTGCTTATGGTTCAGGAATTATTCCTGTTTTAATTTACAAATCATCCTCAAAAAAAATGCCCAAGCCTTGCATTTTTGTGGGCAATCATACTTCTTATTTAGATATTATATTAAGTACTTTTTATATTGATCATTTAGCAATTTACATGGCAAAGGCTGAATTAGCATCAGTCCCCTTATTTAAAATATTTTTTCATGGGATGGATATTACAGTAGACAGAAAAAGCATTAAAGATTCTCATAAAGTATTTATAGCAGCAGGCCAACAAATTGATAAAGGGCGCAGCATGGTTATTTACCCTGAGGGAACAATTTCTGAATCAGGAAAATTAAAACCGTTTAAAAATGGGCCTTTCAAATTAGCTATTGATAAACAAGTGCCAATTGTGCCAATTGTAAATTTAAATAATTGGGAATTATTACAAAACGGCGGCTACTTTAAAAGTAACGGAAGGCCTGGCGTTGCAAAAACTATTGTTCTTGAATCTATTGATACTAAAGGGTTAACAGACAATAACGTGAACGAACTAAAAGAAAAAGTTTATAAATTAATTAACGACACCTTAAATCACTATCATGGCACAAAAAATTGATATTAAAACAGTTGAAGAAGTAGCTCACTTAGCGCGTTTAGAATTTGACGAAGCAGGCAAAGCTGAAATATTAAACGATATGAATCGCATGTTAGCTTTTGTAGATAAGTTAAACGAAATGAATACTACTAATATAGAACCATTAATTTATATGACTGACGAGCGTAACGTAATGCGTGAAGATGAACCAAAACAAACATTGACTCAAAAAGAGGCTTTAAAAAATGCTCCTAAAAAAGATTCAGATTACTTTAAAGTTCCAAAAGTAATTGACAATCAATAACCGCTAAACATTACGCTTAGGTGGCTCCCAAGAACTTTCATTTGAGGCTGAAATAAACTTAAAATAACCTAATAATAACGCAAAGTTCATGAGGATAAAATGCCCCAACGAATTAACGAATGGTATTTTAAAATTAATCTTTTCAAGATAAATAGTTAAAGCTGGAAAAATAATAAGCAAACTATAACACAAGCTAATCAGTATAAATAAAGATATATAATAGGCGACAATAAATGATAAGAAAAAAGAAAATACTAAAGCAAAAGGAGTAATCCACCTTAAAACTTTATGTGAAAAAAAAGCAAAGCCAAAGCCTTTATGTATAGGGAAAAGCAAATGTTTATAGTATTTTAAATTTCTAAAATTTCCCAATGAAATTCTTATTTTACGTTTAAACTCAATAATTGGAGTGTCATTCACATCCTCATAACACAATGCTTCTGGTTCAAATAACACTTTCCCTTTTTTTGAAATTACATCTAATGTGATAAAAAAATCATCCATTAAAAAACCATCTGGAACCTTCACAAAACTGCGTTTCATAATTGCATAACAGCCTCCTTCAACTCCTACGCAAAAACCATATTTCAAACTTTCATTATATTTTAATTGGTTTTCGAAATTCATATAAAAAATTTCCTGCTTTGAGATTCCTTGATTTTTAGGTGAAAATTTTAAAATATTTCCACAAACCATTTCCGCATCTTTTGCTATTAAATTATAAACTAGTGCTTTTACTGTGTTTGGCTCAAAGAATACGTTAGCATCTGTGAAAATTAAATGGTCTGTTTGTGTAACATCAACTAATTCATTAATTATTTTTAATTTACCATGACGCGATTCTTTTTTTATCAATTTAATCTGAGGATTTTGAATTATAAATTCTTCGATAATTTGATGGGTTTGATCAGTTGATTTATCTGAGCCAATTAAAAAAAACAATTTATCTTTTGGATAATCAGAATTTAACATAGATTCTAATTTTCTTTTAATTACTTTTTCTTCGTTAAATACTGAAAAAACAATAGTTACTGGAGGCCATTCAGTAATAACATCATACTTATTTTTTATAATAGGAATAGTAAGCGTTGATAATTTCATGTAAACCGGAAATATCAAATAACTGAATACTGGCACCAATAAACACAATAAAAAAAGTATCAAAAAAAAACAACTCATCAACTATTAATTTACAGAATAATCTTTTACAATACGATAAAGCGTATCTCGTTCTACCGGTACCCGCTTTACTTGAGTAATTAGATCAACTAATTGTTGGGTTGTTAGTTTAGGCGTTTGTTCTTCGGCTCCAGCCATACTATAAATTTTAGTCGTATCATCAATGGTGCCGTCAATATCATCTACACCAAAATTGAGAGATAGTTGCGCGGTGCTTCTTCCAATCATAGCCCAGTAAGCTTTGATATGATCAAAATTATCCAAATAAATTCTGCTTATGGCATAGTTCCTCAAATCTTCAATAACACTGACTTCAGGCACATCCGACATGTCGTTATTACCATTTCTAAACTTCAATGGAATAAATGCGTTAAACCCTTTTGTTTTATCTTGTAATTGACGTAATCTTTCTAAGTGATCCACCCTATTTTCAAATGTTTCAATATGTCCGTAAAGCATTGTTGCATTAGATTGCATACCTATACTATGCCATATCTCGTGTATGCTTAACCATTCTTCGGCAGTACATTTTCCGCCAGCAATTTTATCTCTAATGTCTTTATCAAAAATTTCGGCGCCACCACCTGGCATCGAATCTAATCCAGCATCTTTTAAAAGCTGCATACCTTCTGT
>JANXRU010000029.1 GCA_025356715.1 Bacteroidota bacterium | reverse complement strand
CAATGACGTAGGGATTTGCAAGAAATCTTTAAAATCTACACTTCCACTTATTTGAGGCATAGCAATACCCAAAACTTCTTTCCGCTTATATTTAGCCATTAACACATCGCTTTGAGCATTCAAATTGTTAGGACTATTTTTATAAGCATATTCGATAGCTTGTTGCAAACTAAATGAGTTCTTATTAGCTTCTTGTGCTTCTAATGATAACGCTATTACTGATAGCGTAAAACTAAATAGACAATTTTTGATTTGTTTTTTCATTTGTTTTTTATCATTCAAAATTTATAATTACCTTTTATTCTTTTACTTGCTTATATTTATTAATAAGCTTATGACCTTTTAAAGTGCACACCCCGTGAACAAACATATCTAACAAAAGTTCATGAGCTTTTGAAAAACTTATTTTATCAAATGTATACGTTGCTTTTCCAAAAATAAACATGTCTAATTGATTCAGTCTATAATTAGCCACAAAATCAACATCTACATCATCTCTATATATACCCAATTCTTTTCCTTTAACAATATTTCTTTTTATTTGACCAAAAGCATACTCTCGCTTAAATTTCTGAAAACGTTCCAAGGCTGTAGGATGATATTTATGCAAATCCATAAAAAATATTGGATTAATATGCTCCATCATTTCGCTCATTTGTTTAGACAATAACATTAATTCATGAACCGGATCTTTTGAATGCTTATAGACTTCATTTAATTCCTGCTCATGCTTACACATTTCTAGCTCACACAACTGATTAACAATGTCATCTTTTTCCTTATAAAACTGGTAAATTGTCTTTTTTGACATACCCAATTCTTTCGCTATTTCATCCATGGTAACACGTTTGATACCAAGTCTGAAAAATAACTCTAAAGATTTTTTTAATATTTTTTCTTGTACTTCCATTTTATAACGGCTCAAAACTACGGAAACTTTATTTGACTTACAAGTTTCCAATATTATTTTTACATTATTTCGACGAATAATTGATTTAAAGCTTTATGTTCAAAAAAAATAGGCTATGTAGTAATAAAATCCTTTAATTTTAAGCCTTACTCGTTAAATATTGAAATATTATTTTATTGACGAATACGTTATTTATAAAATTTATGGAAGAAGAACAACTCGAAATTATTGGTGCACGAGCACATAATCTCAAAGATATATCCTTAACTATTCCTCGTAATAAATTAGTTGTGCTAACAGGATTGAGTGGTAGTGGTAAATCATCTCTAGCATTTGATACCATTTATGCTGAAGGACAGAGACGATACATCGAAAGTTTTTCGAGTTATGCCCGACAATTTTTAGGTAACATGGAACGCCCTGATGTGGATAAAATTTCAGGCTTAAGCCCTGTTATTTCTATCGAACAAAAAACAGTTAATAAAAACCCTCGATCTACAGTAGGTACCATTACAGAGATATACGATTTTTTGCGTTTGCTATACGCCCGCGCAGGAGAAGCTTATTCGTATGTTACTGGCGAAAAAATGGTTCGATATAGTGACGATCAAATCATTGATTTAATTTTAGAAAAATATCATTCAAAAAAAATAAATTTATTAGCTCCAGTTGTTAAAGGTAGAAAAGGGCATTACAGAGAGCTTTTTGAAGAAGTCAGAAAAAAAGGATTTACCAAAATGCGCATCGATGGCTTCATTGTAGACATCACACCTAAAATGCAACTTGACAGGTATAAAATTCACGATATAGAAATTGTAATTGATCGCCTAGAAATTACAAAAGATATTAAACCTCGTTTATACCAGTCTCTACAAACTGCTATGAAGCAAGGGAAAGGAACGATTATGGTTGTTGGGTTAAATGAAGAAGTTAAAACAGAAAAAAAATATTCAGTTAAAAAAACAACTTCAAAAAATGAAGATTTAGAAAAAGCCGTCTTCTTTTCTCGCTATTTAATGTGCCCTACCAGCGGAATATCGTATGATGAACCTGCTCCCAATTTATTTTCATTTAACTCACCTTATGGTGCTTGTCCCAAATGTAATGGATTGGGCGTCGTATCAGAAGTTGATATTTCCAAAATAGTTCCTAATCAAACAATAACAATTCGAAAAGGTGCTATAGCACCATTAGGTGCAGCAAAAAGTATTTGGGTGTTTAAACAAATTGAAGCTATTGGTGAAAAATATAAATTTAATTTAGATACTCCTTTCGAAGATATTCCTGAAGAGGCTGTCAATATTTTACTACATGGTAGTGAAGAATTATTTACCATAAAATCTGACACTAATGCAAATGGCTATAGCACTTCATTTGATGGTATAGCTACTCATATTTCTAAACAAACCGAAGAAGACCCATCACCAGCCATGTTACGCTGGGTAGAAGGTTTTACTAATAAAATTAATTGCTCTACTTGCGAAGGTACTCGTTTAAAAAAAGAATCTCTTTATTTTAAAATTGATGGTAAAAATATTTCTGAGCTATCCGAAATGGATATTAATATTTTAAACGATTGGTTTAAGGGAATAGAAAAACGATTAACCAAATCGCAAAACGTTATTGCAAAAGAAGTATTAAAAGAAATTAGAACACGTATCGGTTTTTTATTAGAAGTAGGATTAGATTATGTAACCTTAAATCGTTCGTCTAAAACCTTAAGTGGTGGCGAAGCTCAACGTATTAGATTAGCAACACAAATTGGATCGCAATTAGTTGGCGTACTATATATACTCGATGAGCCGAGTATTGGTTTACATCAACGTGATAATATGCGATTAATAGAAGCTCTTAAAAATTTACGTGATGTTGGAAATAGCGTGTTAGTTGTGGAGCATGATAAGGATATTATGATGGAAAGCGATTATATTATTGATATCGGTCCAGGAGCTGGCGTGCATGGCGGAAGAGTCGTTGCTGCATCTACACCTAAACAGATGTTGAAATTTAATACGATGACCGCCGATTATATTACCGGCAAACGAGAAATTGAAGTGCCTAAAAATCGCCGAAAGGGAAATGGCAAAAAACTTGTATTAAAAGGCTGTACAGGGCATAATCTAAAAAACGTAGACATCGAAATTCCTTTAGGTAAAATGATTTGTGTAACAGGCGTTAGTGGTAGCGGGAAATCAAGTTTGATAAATGAAACGCTATATCCAATTCTTAGTAATTATTTTTATAATTCTGAAAAACGCCCTTTACCTTACAAATCATTCACAGGCTTTGAGCACATTGATAAAGTTATTGACATTGACCAATCGCCTATAGGACGTACACCTCGGAGTAATCCTGCAACATACACTAATGTGTTTTCAGATATCAGGAATCTATTTGCCGAGTTACCTGAATCAAAAATTAGAGGCTATAAGCCTGGACGCTTTTCATTTAATGTAAAAGGTGGCCGTTGCGAAACCTGTGGTGGCGCTGGAGTTAAAACCATTGAAATGAATTTTTTACCTGATGTATACGTCAATTGCGATGTATGTAATGGAAAACGTTACAATCGCGAAACCATTGAAATACGCTATAAAGGAAAATCTATTTCGGACGTGTTAAACATGACGATTGATCAGGCTTGTGAGTTTTTCGAAATGCTCCCTACTATATTCCGACAAATAAAAACCTTACAAGATGTTGGTTTAGGTTACATAACTCTAGGGCAACAAGCCACAACACTTAGTGGTGGAGAAGCTCAGCGTGTAAAGCTTTCTACTGAATTAAGTAAACGTGATACCGGAAACACGTTATATATATTAGATGAACCTACAACTGGCTTACACTTTGAAGACATTCGTATTCTGTTAGGTGTATTAAATCGTTTGATTGAAAATGGAAATACGGTGTTGGTAATAGAACATAATATGGATATTATAAAAGTAGCTGATCATATCATTGATGTGGGAATGGAAGGTGGTAAAGGCGGCGGAGAAATCTTATTTACTGGCACTCCGGAAGAACTCATTAAAATTAAAAAAAGCTATACAGCACCATTCTTAAAGAAAGAACTAAATTAAATGTAAAGGTTATGAAAGTTTGAAAGTTAAAAAGTTAGAATACATCAACTTTTACCTTTTATTATTTTCATTAAACTTGGTAAACTTTAAAACTTTTTAAATATAAAAGTATATGACACACGATAGAGAAGATAAAATAAGAAGAGCGTTTGCAACAAAAGAAACAAGAGAAGTGATGGCTTCTGATAGTTGGAAGATTTTTAAAATCATGAGTGAATTTGTAAATGGGTTTGAAAGAATGCAACAAATTGGACCCTGTGTTTCTATTTTTGGATCTGCACGTACAAAACCAAATAATAAATACTACCTATTAGCTGAAGAAATTGCTTTTAAACTAACGCAAGAAGGTTACGGAGTAATAACAGGTGGCGGACCAGGAATTATGGAAGCCGCTAATAAGGGAGCTAAACGAGGCAAGGGTAATTCTGTGGGATTAAATATTAATTTACCATTTGAACAAAAACCAAACGATTATATAGATAGAGATAAAAGCATTGACTTTAATTATTTCTTTGTTCGTAAAACCGTTTTTTTAAAATACTCTCAAGGTTTTATTGGTATGCCTGGTGGATTTGGTACTATTGATGAATTATTTGAATCATTAACTTTAGTGCAAACACATAAAATTGCTGAATTTCCAGTGGTGTTAGTTGGTATAGATTATTGGACAGGATTAATTGATTGGATAAAAAAAACGATGCTTCATGAAGAACATAACATTAATGAAGCGGACTTAGACTTATTTAAAATTGTAGATACTGCTGATGAAGCCGTAAAACACATCGTTGATTTCTATAGCAAATATTTATTGAAACCGAATTTTTAAAAACTACTAGTTCCCACTAGTCTCACACATTATATAGAAAAAAAATCTGCGAATATCAGCGCAATCTGCGTGCAAAAAAACATACACATCATGAAAACAATCTTAATCACAGGAAGTACTAGTGGCATAGGCTTAGGCATTGCTCACGAATTTGCAAAAACAAAACAATATAATATTGTATTTAACGGACTTGAACCTAACGGACAAGAAATAGCCGATGGAGTAGCAAAAGAATTTGGTATTGAAGTTATGTACAGTAATGCTAATATGCTTAACCATGAAGAGCTTCGTAAAATGGTAGCAGATGCTGTTACCAAATTTGGAAAAATTGATGTATTGGTTAATAATGCTGGTATACAACACGTATCGCCCATCGAAGATTTCCCTGATGAGAAATGGGCTGCCATTATTGGTATCAATTTAACATCTGCATTTTACTTAACCAAAGCAGTTTGGAAAGGTATGAAAGAACGCAATTTTGGGCGTATCATTAACATTGCATCCGCTCACGGCTTAGTGGCTTCTGAATTTAAAAGTGCTTATGTTGCCAGTAAACATGGTATTGTAGGCTTTACTAAAACTATTGCTTTAGAAGGCGCACCTTTTAACATTACGGCTAATGCTATTTGCCCTGGTTATGTAAAAACACCTTTAGTTGATAAACAAATTGCAGATCAAGCAAAGGTTCATAATATGAGTGAAGCTGATGTGGTAAATAAAGTGATGTTACTAAAACAAGCGGTGAAAGAATTTGTGCCCGTTGAATTATTAGGACAAATGGCTGTGTTCTTAGCATCAGATATCGCCACAACATTAACAGGTACTGCGCTTCCAATTGATGGCGGATGGAATGCTCAATAATATTTAACTCTATTTAAAAATATAAATTTTCAATTAATCAGAAGTCGAGACATTTTAATATGCACTCGACTTTTTTATTGAACGACAAGTTTATCTTGGCCCTAATTCAATAATAGCTAAATCTTTTATTTGATCTTTATCAATTACAAAACGTAAAGCTGTTTTAATTTGATGAAAGCCATGAGATCCGCAAGCTCCAGGGTTTAAATGCAATGCCTCATATTGTTTTTGATACATTACTTTTAAAATATGCGAATGCCCACAAATAAGCACCTGTGGCTTTTCAGCTTGAATAATATCTTTTACTTCTTTGAGATAGTTAGTCGGTTGTCCGCAAATATGGGTGATAAAAATTTTCACTGCCTCACACATAAAAATTAAATTCTTCGGGAATTCATTTCTGATATCTTGATCATCAATATTACCATGCACGGCTTTAAGAGGTTTTATTTTTTTGATTGCCTCTGTAATATCAATACTACCAATGTC
>JANXRU010000005.1 GCA_025356715.1 Bacteroidota bacterium | reverse complement strand
ACCTAATCCCTTAAGCTATTATGCAGAGAGTAAATTAGCAGCTGAAAAAATTGTTCAAGCGTCTACTCTTCATTGGGCAATGGCTCGTACTGTGCTTGTTTATGGCATTGTAGATAATATGAGTCGAAGCAATATTGTATTATGGGTAAAGCAAAATTTAGAACAAGGGAAAGTGATCAATGTGGTTGACGATCAATTTAGAACACCTACACTTGCCGAAGATTTAGCGGATGGCTGTATTTTAATTGCTGAGAAAAAAGCCCAAGGCATTTATAATATTTCCGGAAAAGATTTTTTAAGTATTTTAGAATTAGCACATTTAGTAGCTGATTATTATAAATTAGATAAGAGTTTAATTAAACCATCTAAATCAATAGATATTAAGCAACCTGCCAAACGCCCTCCAATTACAGGCTTCATCATTGATAAGGCAAAAAAAGAATTGGGTTATAACCCTCATAGTTTTACAGAAGGCATACAGTTTTTGGAAGAGCAGTTGAAAAAGATGGGCGCCTAAATTAGTTTAACTTTTAAAAGATATATATGTCTGATATTATAATTCAACAAATTCAATTGTCAGGTTATTCATATCGCGGTCAAATAATTAGTGATTTAATTCATCTTGAAAGATTAATAGACGAATCTATTTCTAGACATTTTTGTACCACTACTGATAAACAAAAAGAATTTTTTGAATTGATAATAGCCAATGAAAGGATGACATTAAATTCAAAAATCCAAGTTTTTGAATTTATCTTTAAAAAACATCATAACGATTTAATTAAAAGTGTTTCTGAAATATTTTCTGATTTAAAAAAATTGAATGAAGAAAGAAACATAGTGGCTCACTACCTATTAGATACATCAGAAGATGGACGTAAAATGTTTAATGACTTTAAAAAAATCGGATTCGTGAAATTTAGAAATTCAACCGAAACACTATGGAGAAGTAATGATGATGTAAATAAATGGCACGAATTAACAAGAAAATACATTCGGTTTATGGAGGAATTTTTAACTAAATAAATTAGAGAAAAAATCTCCTACCACTTACACTTGCAACTAGGTGAGAAATAAACAATCGCTTTAGGAAGCATGTCTTTCAAATGCTTTTGTAACTCATCGCTCATTAAAATATTACGAAGATCTAAGACATTTAATGAAGTCAAATTTGTTAAGGTTGCCGGAAAATCATCTAAATTATTACTCCACAAATCAAAAATCTTTAATTTTTCTAAATTGCCAATCTGTGGTGGTAAAGAAATTAAATCGTTTTGATTGAAGTTAAGGTAAATGAGATTTACCAACTTACCAATATGTTTATTAACTGTTTCTAAACCTGTTTTACTACAAGCAAAATATTGCAAATTGGTTAATAGTCCAATACTATCAGGTAATTCCTTAATCGTATTTTTACTAATATCTAAGTACTGTAAATTTTTAAATTTTAATATATCAAGTGGAAATGATTTTAAATGTTGCTTGCGTAATACCAATTTGATAACATTATCTGGATTTTTAAGAGCCTCCTGTAAATTAGTATATCCAGTCAAAGTATCTAAGGAAAGCGAATCCAATAACTGCGCTTTCGAAATAGAAAAACAAAATACAAATATGGCAACTAATTTTATTTTATACATAACTACACGCTATTTTATCGTTTGCTAATTGTTGTTTGAGTTCATCTAAGTTAGCAAATTTTTGTTCATTCCGAATGCGTTTAACAAATTCTAACTTAATTGTTTCGCCATATAACTCTTTATCAAAATCAAATATATTAACTTCAATTTTCAATGCAGCATCGGTATCGGTTGTTGGATTAGTTCCAATATTTAACATGCCATTAAATCGTTGCTTATCAATTACAACATATACCGCGTAAACACCTATTAAGGGTAACAATTTGTCTGTATTTTTAATAACAATATTTGCTGTTGGATATCCAATAGTTCTTCCTAATTGTTTACCTTTAACTACAGACCCAGTAATAAAAAAAGAATATCCTAAGTAGTTATTTGCTGTTTCGATATCGCCTTGTTCTATTGCCAAGCGAATACGCGTGCTACTCACATTTAATGAATTAATTTCATGAACTGGAATTTCTTCAACTGTAAAATTATTTTCTAAAGAATGTTTTTTCAGCATTTCTAAATCCCCTTCTCTACTGCTACCAAAACGATGATCATACCCAATAACTAACGTATTGGTATGAAGGCCTTGAACGATAACATCTTTTATGTAATCAATTGCTTGCACTTGTGAAAACGCTTTGGTAAAAGGAAAAACCAAAACATGATCAAGTCCTAAGTTCTTTAGTAAATCACATTTTTCTTCTGTCGTTGTAATCAATCGCAAATCTGTTTGTTCAGGAAATAATACCTTACGAGGATGAGGGTCAAATGTAAATAAAACAGTTTCGCCTCCATGTTGTTGTTTTATCTCAAGCAAACGTTTGATAATTTTTTGATGCCCTAAGTGTACGCCATCAAAGGTTCCTATTGTAACAATAGCATGTTTTAAATTAGTAATTTCGGATATATGATGATAGATATGCACAGAATGTAGGGCGTAAAGATAAGCGTTTTAAAACACTTTGACGCTACCATTCTTAATGATATAATCTACGCCATTGATATTGAATTTTTTGCCAGTTGTTTGTTTCATTAAATCAGTTATATCTTGTTCAATAGTATGTACAGAGCCTTTTGTTTTATAGGCGATATTTAAATAATCTTCATTAATTTCCATACCTTCATATACGCCACATAATACAACACGAACTGGAACTTTAATGCGAGCTAACATTTTAATATCTCTAGCCTTGGCCCAATTGTCAGCAATTAATATCACATCATCTACCTTTCCACTTTTATTTAAACCATAAATAATAGCTTCTATTGGATTTTCGGGAGCATCACCCCCTGTTCCTCTTTTAATTGTAAGTTCCATCGTTGAAATTAATGCTTCAACAGTTTTTGCTCTGCAATAGTAAACTCCCCCAGCGGCGCCTATTTTTTTCTCATCATCTTTTTTATTATCTCCATCATTAAAAAAAGCAAAATGCTGACTCGTTGTATCTTTCAAAAATTGTAATTTTAACCAAGTACTTACTTGTTGCGCATACGGATACATACTACCTGTTAAATCTGCTACAATTAATTTACTTTTAAATTGCTTATTGCGTTTAAATACGTTAAATACTAAATTATTAGCAGTATCTGCAATATTAGGTTGTAAATCCGTTTCACTATCGGTGCTTCTACTTTCAAAAGAAAAAACACCTTTTTTATCATAAACTTTATAATAGCCATTTAATTTCCCTTTTTTAAAATGGCCTTCTGCTTTTATATTTCCATTATGGTAATAGGATAATTCTAATCCATCCTTAACGCCATCTTTAAAGTTTTCAAAAAAATCTTTTTTACATTTTTTAGAATAATAAATCGATGGTCCATCAAGCATTCCATCTTTGTAATAAGATTCCTGCTGAACACAATCGGGCTCATCAAACCATATAATTTCTAAGCCTTGTTTTTTATTATTTTTGTAAATGACTTCAGTTTTCAAATCGCCATTAGTCCAAAACTCCTTCCAAACTCCTTGTTTAAGGCTATCTTTATCAATCATATTAATTGTATCCGTTTCATATACCTTATAACTCAATAAGGATTGAGCTTTAAAGCTAGTTGCTGAAAAGAATAAATAAATAAGAAGGATGTATGTAAAAGCGGTTTTCACTAGTTAAATTTGCTTAAATTTACGATCATTATCAAATTATTATGTTAGAAAGAATAAACAATTTATTGAAAGAGGTAGATGTATTTACGGCTCAAAGTAAGGAGCAAGTAGAAGAATACCGTATCAAATGGTTAAGTAAAAAGGGTCAAATAACGTTAATGTTTGAAGACTTTAGGACTGTTGCGCCTGAAATAAAGCGTGAAGTTGGGCAAAAATTAAATGAATTAAGAACCAAAGCTCAGGATAAAATAAATGAGTTAAAAGAGAAACACGATAACTCTTCTGACAATAGTACGGCAATAAACCTTGATTTAACCTTACCGGCCGATCCTAGCATACAATTAGGTTCTCGCCATCCTTTATCATTAGTTAAAAATCAAATTATTGATGTATTTGCGCGCATTGGATTTACCGTAAGTGATGGGAGAGAAATTGAAGATGATTGGCATAATTTTACAGCATTAAATACGCCTGAAAACCATCCTGCACGAGATATGCAAGATACGTTTTATGTAGAATTAAATCCAGAAATGGTTTTACGTACACAAACATCTTCAGTGCAAGTACATATTATGGAAAATCAAAAACCGCCAATACGTACTATTTCACCAGGAAGAGTTTACCGTAACGAAGCCATCAGTGCCCGTGCGCATTGCCAGTTTCATCAGATAGAAGGATTGTACATTGATGAAAAAGTATCGTTTGCCGATTTAAAACAAACCCTAAATTTCTTTGCTAAAGAATTATTTGGTACGGAAACAAAAATAAGAATGCGCCCAAGTTATTTCCCATTTACTGAGCCAAGTGCCGAAGTAGATATCAGTTGTACCATTTGTAAAGGCGAAGGCTGCAACGTTTGTAAATATACCGGCTGGGTTGAAATTTTAGGATGTGGCATGGTTGACCCTCAAGTATTGGATAATTGCGGTATTGACAGCAAAAAACACAGCGGCTTTGCCTTTGGAATGGGGATAGAACGTATTACCATGTTAAAATATAGAATTAAAGACCTGCGTTTATTTTTTGAAAATGATGTGCGTTTCTTGAAACAGTTTACAGGAGAGTAATCTCAATTGATTAATGCAACAATGAAAAAGAAACTTATCGTCATTTTAGCATTGATACTAACAGTGATTGTTATTTACAAATTGTCTTTAAAAATTAACCTTAACAGAGATTATATTATTGGTCAAAAGCTTGATAGTTTAAATCATGTAATTGTGTATTATAACGGTGGGATTAGTAATAATACTGGTCGAAATACTACAATTGATGGTTATAATTTAGGACTTAAATATCAGTGTGTAGAGTTTGTCAAACGTTATTATTATGAGTACTTACATCACAAAATGCCTGATTCCTATGGCAATGCAAAGGATTATTTTGATAACAATTTATTGGATGGTGAACTAAATACAAAAAGGAATTTACTTCAATATTCAAACGGAAGTTTATTTAAACCTCAAACAAACGATCTTATTATTTTCAATGGTTCTGTTTTTAATTCTTATGGACACGTAGCAATTATTTCAAATGTGAGCGATAGCGAAATTGAAATCATACAACAAAACCCAGGTCCCTATGGCAAATCAAGGGCTACATTTAACTTAAAACAATTAAATAATAAATGGGTTGTAGATGATGATAAAGTATTAGGTTGGTTACATAAACATTAATTGAAATTACTCGATGCAAAATCAAATTCGAAAAAACATGTTGTTGGATCTCCTAAAAAAAGAACCTGATGACGTATTTTTAAATTACGCCTTAGCTATGGAAATGATTGGCACAGGCGAATTTGAAAATGCAGAAGCTCAATTGCAAAAAGTGTTGGTTTTAAAACCAGATTATTTACCTTGCTTTTATCAAATTGGTCAATTGAAAGAAAAATTAAATGATGTAGTTAATGCCATTGAGTTTTATAAAAAAGGAATAGTTTTAGCGAAATTGCAAAATAATACGAAAGCAATGGGCGAATTAAATGAAGCTCTTTGGATGCTGGAAGATTAATTTCAAGCATTTATAAATTTAAAACTGCCTTATTCCCCACTTTATCCAACACCTCAATTCTTATGCTATTAGAGTTTTTAGGAGCTTCTGATAAATTACAAGTAACAGTTTGTGTCTTTGCATCATATTCGGCTATTTGCCAAATATCATTTACATACACATTGTAATCGGTAATGCCAGATAATTTATCTAAAATTTTAAAATGAATAAGCGTATGAGTAGCAGTGCTTTTCGACGCTTTCTTTTTAGATGAGGGAATAGTAATAGTAGGAGCTAGGGTATCATATTTAAAATTAAAGGCTCCAAAAG
>JANXRU010000003.1 GCA_025356715.1 Bacteroidota bacterium | reverse complement strand
TTTATCAATAGCCATTTGTCCTTTATTTATCCATGCTGTTTGTTTTTCTTTATGCCCAGATAAAGGATTTTTACCTAAAAACACACCCGTAATTCCTTGCGACGCTTGTATATTCATTGTTTGGCTTCTGTCTAATGGTTTAGAATTATTTATACAGAGTAGTATAAATTCTAATATATCTTCTTTTGCATTTGGTATCGGAAAATTTGAAATGATTGTTGCATGTTTTGCTTCAGGTTCATTTTTCAAGTTTTCAAATAAACTGTTGGCACTCTTACTTGCATTTATATTCCTAAACTCATGCCCACACTCGCAAATTGCCTTAAATGATTCAACTGCCGCACCACAAGAAGGACATTTTTTAATATCACCTTCTTTGTTACTTTTCTTTTCTAAAGGTGATGCAGCTGCTTTATTTATTTGATGTAGTTTTCCATCCAAATAAATTTCTGCTTCATCGGGGTCAATACCTATAGCAACAGCCTTTTTAATTACTACTTCTCTTTCTTTGGTGGTTATTTGCCCATCGGCAACAACCATATCAATTAATTTTTCTAGTTCAGGGTGCATAGTAATAATTTTAATTGTTTATTTGCTTTGTCAATTTACAATAGTAGCTTGTTTCTTTTCGGCTATCGTACCAATTTCCTTCAAGTGTGTTATCATCAATAACTTTAAGCATAAAGTCGTTTGTAGCACTTTCTCTGGGAAATAGTTGCATTTACTACAATGTATATATTCTGCCATTTCTTTTATTTTTAAAGTTATTCGTATTTACACTCGTAACCTTTACCTTCCATTTCAGCCTTTAATTCTTCAAGTTTCTCTTTTGTATATTTTACAAACTCTTTTGTTTCAATATCGTAAACAGTTTCGCCCTCTTTTCGTTCAAGCAATCCACTAATATCAGTTTCACCTGACGAATATTGTGCGGCTCTAACTAATGTTAATTCGGGGTCTTTGCAAACTAATTTTTTTTTACCGCAAGAAATTAAGAGCGTAAATAAGCAAATGCATAAAATTTGTTTCATAATTGATTTAAATTAATGTTATACTCCTTAATCAACTCAA
The DNA here is from genome assembly GCA_025356715.1 of Bacteroidota bacterium. The sequence goes on along the minus strand of JANXRU010000003.1, from coordinate 3,928 downwards.
AAACTAATAGGTAACTCAAAATTTGATTATTTTTGTAACTCGCTGATAAACAGTAAGAAATATATTTGTTTGGATTATATAAAAGAGATAAAAAAGGGTAATGAAGCTATTTTGGTAGAGTTGTATAAACTATACCGAGATGAGTTTTTGAATTGGTCTTTTTTAAACTATAGTATAACAAAGGAAGATGGAAAAGATATTATAGAAATGAAGATTAATGTAGTTATAATTACTATTCGATTCATAAAAGTATTTTTTTATTTTTAACTGTTGCTCTTTTGATACTTATCTCTATGGTAAGCACAAGCTAATAAATTAAGTGCTTTTCCACAGCTGTTATTTTATCATTTTCATTTCGGTTATCATCATTTCAATATTGTATGAGTTACTTGGTTCGTGAAACCTTTTCCCGGTTTTGTATTTAACTGCATATTTTTTATTCAGGTATTTCATTTGCACTTCACTTCCACCTTCTTCAGTATCTGAAAACTCGACAACTTTATCTGGAATTTTAGAAGTATAGACTTCTTTTCCCTTACTGTTTTTAAAAGTGAAAGTACATCCGTCTTCATGGCAATTTCCGCTGATGAGCGTGAAAATCTCTCCACTTGCAACTGTAGTTTTTTGCATTGCTGGTTGTGTGGTTTTTGAATTTGTTGATTTTGTTTGTGCATTCATTGATCCTGCAATGATTAATGAAAACATTGTGATGATTGTTTTTTTCATGTTGTTTTATTTTTAATTGTTATTACTATTTGCGTTTATAATGTTTCCGTTTAAGTCTAATTCGATAAATAAAGGAGAATGTTTTTCACGTCCATAATCATCTCCATTTTCTTCGAATTCTCCATAGTTAAATGTTAGGCTTTTGTTTTTAACAGGATTCATGTTTCCGCGCAGGTCATAATTTCCTTTTCTTCCTTTTAAAATTATTTTCTCGTTATCGAATTTCATTTGGGTTACTAATTTAGGCTCCTCGGAAAGAACATGTTTTACAAAAACCTCTTCGCCTTTCAAATTGTATTTACCTATTGCAATATTATATTTACCCGATGCTATACTTTGAATGACGTCATTTCCATTTTTTAATTGCTTAAAATTTATTGCCACATAAATATTATTACCATCTGAAACTATACCTCCTGGTAAACCAAGAGCATCATTAACAACATTTGTTTTCAACCAAATTTGCTGACCGTTAATACCATCTATTTTGACTAAGTTTATTTGTGTGTTGTCAAACTGAAACTCGGAATGATTATATAGAAGATAAACATCATTGTTATTGTCAATTGTCATACCTTGCAAAAAGCCTTTTTGTGGAATTTCTGATTCCCATAAAACTACACCATTGCTATCTGTTTTTATTAAATGATTTACTTGATGTACTTCGTTACCTTGAAAAGTTGACCATACAGCAGTAAGTACACTTCCTAACTTATCACGTAAAACATCCGTGGCATAATCATTCATCTGTTGCTCTTTGTATTTATAAGAAACACTCATTAAACTATTACATTTGGAGTAAACGTCATTATCCATTACATTTATTTTGGTCATAAAGGCATCCCTGTCTTTTTTGTAATGGTCGCTATTAACAAAAGATCCGCAATAAAATTGACTTTTAAAATTGGAATCGTTGGTAAACTTAACAGTTGAATATCCCTGATTAAAATATACATCATCTAGTAATTTTTTTTCGTTACCCCCTCCGGAATATTCTTCTTCCTCTATTATTAAGAGTTTTTTTAGAGCTGATGTATCACTGTAATTATTTACGATTGATTCAATATCATACATTAAGTTGTTAGCAGGATTGCAGCCTAATACACAATTTTCAAATAATGAAATAGGTTTTGTTTTCCATACAGCCCAACGAGAAAAAATTCTGTTTATTTATTAGAAAAATAATGTCATCAATCTTTTTAACTAATCCCTGATTTTTTAAATTCTCATTTTTTATAAATGTACTTTCTTCTTCTATTTTTTTTTCAATTTCATTAATGCCATCAGGGAAGTATTTTTCATAGTACTTCTTGTATTCAAATTCACTGACTTCTTTATCATAATTCTTTGCGAGTTGCAATACACTATCAAGATTTTTAATTTTTTTACTCCAATCATTTAGCATTCCCTTAAATTCAAATGCCCATTGTATTTGATACGCAGAGTAATTTCTCATATATCTATGTATAGTGTCAATATTATTCTCTTTTAAAGCACGATAAATAATCCATCTGATTTGGAGTAATTTTTCTCTTTGATTTGGAGTAAATAAATAAAAATCATTTTCAGTTATAGAAAAAGAGTGTGAACGAATGCGTTGTGGATTTTGTTTTAGTTCTTCTTTTCTGTCTAATAGTTCTTTTTGTAACCATTCTTCTGCATCCAATAGCTGGGTGAGTTCAGCAGATTCTTTAATTGCTTTTTTAATAGAATCAATATTTTCCTTTTGTGATAATAGCTTAAAACTGTAAAACATAAAAACTATTAACAGATAGTGAAATTTCATATAGAATTATTTTAATATTTAACTTTATCTGCCCCCAATAAAATATTTTAATTAGTTATATGGGTTTTTTGAACTTCACTATTTACTCTTACTGAATAAAATTTTAAAAAGGTCTAAAGTGCCCAAACAATCCAAATGCCCAAGCAAACATCCATATAGCATCGGAAATAGATATATACATCCATCGTTTTTCATCATGTTTTTTCGCAATTAAAAAAGCATAAATACAGGCAATGCCCATTAAAAATTCTAGAACAGGATTAAAAGTTGCTATAAATATTAGCCATGCAGATATGTTTAAAATCCAACAAACATAAAAAGGAACATCTGTGATTTTTGTTATAAATTGAGATGCCCCCTCATTTGTAAAACCGGCACTCTTTAAAGAGATACCACAGTTAGTACATACAACTTGGTTAGGATTTGTTTTTGAGCCGCAACCGTTACAATAGTTTTTTTCTTTTAATGGCGGAACTCCGCAAGATGGACACGCTATTGCTTTTTCAGCTACTTCTTTACTACAATTTTTACAATACATAATTTTAGTTTTAGATATTTATTTTATTTATTTTCTATCTGTTGATATTACATTACCTACCTCATCATATTTCTCAGTCCAAATTAATTTTCCGTGTTCGTAAAAAGAAACTATACTTGGTTGACCTGTTGGATATAGATTCTTTCTATATCCGTGCCATTGTTTGTTTCCATTTTTATCAATATAGTATTCGTCCATTGTTTTATAATTTCCTATTTCTCCAAAATCAGTTTTCACATCAGGATGTAATGGTTTGTCATCAATAGCATCGACATCAACTCCTTTTTCATTTACTGATTCAGACCTATTATCTTTACAACTTTGAACTCCACATCCTATAAAAGCGAAAATTATACCTGCAATTATTATGTTTTTTGTTTTTAAACTCATATTTAAATAATATTAAATGATTATTTATTTCCATTAACTTGATAAGGACTTACTTCGCATTCTTTTACTACATTTTTATTAATTGCTTCGCCTTTTGCAAATATTTCTTTGCCTTCGGTTGTCGTTTTAATTTTATTAACTCTGTAATCACTTGAAGAGCCCAAAATCCAATCCTCAATTATTTCATTAAAAAAAATTTATTATTACTGTTCCGTTGTTTAATTTGATATTGTAGTATTTTTCTTTTTCAAAAGCACAATTAATATTTGATTCTGATTTCATAATTATTTTAGTTATATTAATTATTAATCAACTCAAAAACTAATAGGTAACTCAAAAATTTGATTATTTTTGTAACTCGCTGGTAAACAGTAAGAAATATATTTGTTTGGATTATATAAAAGAGATAAAAAAGGGTAATGAAGCTATTTTGGTAGAGTTGTATAAACTATACCGAGATGAGTTTTTGAATTGGTCTTTTTTAAACT
>JANXRU010000427.1 GCA_025356715.1 Bacteroidota bacterium | reverse complement strand
AATTTATTAGTCTTTAGGCTCCCAAAGTTCCACTTTATTTCCTTCCATATCAATAATGTGAACAAATTTTCCGTAATCGTAGGATTCTATTTTGTCCACTATAGTTACTCCTTCTTTTTTTAATTCTTCAACTAATATTTCTAAATTATCAACTCGGTAATTTATCATAAAATCTCTAGTTGAAGGTTCAAAATACTTAGTTGTTTCTGCAAATGGACTCCATGTGGTAGAACCTTTTTTAGTGGAGTCTGTTTCTTCTCGCCATTCAAAGGTTGCTCCATAATCGTTTGTATTTAAACCCAAATGTGTTTTATACCACTCTGTCATTTTTTTCGGGTCTTTACATTTAAAAAAGATACCGCCAATTCCTGTTACTTTTTTCATCGTTGCTTTGTTTTTAGTTTGATTAATAGTGATTGTTTTGAAAGCGAAGCCTAACCCGAATGTTGTTACTAGCGTTAGTGTGATTAGTAGTGCTTTTTTTATTAGTGCAATGTTCATTTGGTATAAAAAAATGTTTAATTAAATATACTAGTTTCTCCCTATTTGCAAAGAGAAAATAGTGCGATTGTTGTTATAAATAAGGTGTTTAAAATTCAACAAATTAATAACAAACGATGATGTTCGGGTTTTTCTTTTGGTGCACGATGAATACAGGGAGGTACTTGACTTTTAGGATGATCAACTGCTAGCCTCCACAAGTTACCAAGGCCTAAGTTGACAATGCGCGCATTAGGTTTAGCTTGATAGTGAAGGTCAAAGTAATGGTCGCTTAAAAATGATTCAAAACCTTCATTTGGACCATGACATAGTTTTTTGAGTTCGTTACGTATATCGGGAATAAGTACTTTTTGTTCGGCTTGTGAATTAGATAAGATTTCGCTCGATTCGCCATAGTATGTGCATAAAAAAGTATCTGTTGATACAGGGGAACGATCTACATGAAAAGAATAAACATCCGTTGTAAAAAATGGATAGCTGTTATCTCTTTCATACTGCTTAATTACATTAAGGATTGGAGATGCTCCATGCGCTTTCAATAGCTTTAAATCATTTAAAAGAATGTTGCGAGCGAGGTTACCTTGATCACTCAATTGAAGTTCGCGTAGTTGCTCAACATCAAGTTCAGTGATAGTTTCGTTTAGTTGTACCTTTTTAACAATCTCAGAAAAGTTACCTGTTAGGTTACGAGTCCAACAAATTGCATTCATATTACCATGAAAAGGACTGGAAACAAGGTTGTGAAAATTTTCGACACAGTGAATTTGATTTTCATTTAAAAACTCATCCATTAATCCTAATTTTTAATGGTCATTCAATTGTTTTGTAAAAGCATCCCAATTCATATTCCAAGGATCTGTTTTTCTGACAGGCGCAATGTCGCTATGCCTTAACACATATTTTATGGCATGTCTTTTTTTGATACCAGCTATTAATTTTAAAAGAGCTTGTATTTGCTTTTCAGTAGGGCTTTCAGTGTATGATGTCATTAATTCGATACCTATGGAACATGAATTTACGTTAGTTGTTCCATCAGGTAAACTACTTTTGCCAGCGTGATAGGAATTGTCTTTTTCATCCACTAATTGATAAATAGTTCCATCTCTTCCAATTACATAATGTGCCGATACACTGTATTTTGAAAATTGTTTGATAACTAAATCTATATCGTATAAATTACCCCCCGAATTATTAAAAGTAGAATGAACAACAACAGCATTAACAATTCTGTTATTGTTTTCAGCATAACCAAAGTTCACTTTTTTATTAATAACGTTTATTGAATCGCCAGCAATAATTGAGGAGTAACAACATTGTATAGTAATAATTAGTATCAGGTAAATCTTCATCATTGGTTTTAATTTATACAAAGATAGTTATAGTTTTTTGAAGCCGTATTACGCCTCAATGGGATTGTTTTACTATCTGTTGTAATTTGGAAAATTGACGATACGTGGGAGATAGGTTTACATAATAAAAAAAAGGATTGTAGCGGCTTTGGTAAAAGAAGCTAATCTAAAAGCTGCGTTGTTTAAAATGTTAACACATATTGTAAAGCTGTATTACGAGGCGGCTCAATTTTTAAGGGACGTAAGGAATAAGCTACATTAAATACATTATTACACACAACAGATACTTTTTGCTTAGTAGTAATTTGGTAACTTAAACGAGCATCCCAAACTTGAATATTATCATGGCTTTTCCAAAAATTTACACCTTTAATTTTCTCTACATAATCTGAAAACCCATCTGTCAGTGTTTCTAAACCCTCAAAAGCTTTATCAATATTTTGCATCTTACTATAAAAACGATAACTAACGCCTAACGAAAATTTATAGATTCGTAATTCCACATCCCCTTTCATCATATGTTTAAACCTGTACTTTAGTGTATTATTTGTAGTATCCATACTACTATTTTTATACGTTAAATCTTGGCCAAAACCACCCAAAGATTGATCTCGCGCATAAACACTATCTGGGCTTAAACTAACAGGTTCTATATACGTATAGCCAATCAAAGCACTAATCCCAAATTTTTTATTTGTTTCTGGTGTTGTTGCTGCTAAAGAAATATCAACCCCTCTAACTCTAGAATTGCCAGTATTCAAAAACTTAAATCCAACTAATGAAACTGTAGGGTTCCAAACTCCAAATAAGTACTCAATAGTGTTTTCATATTTTTGATAAAAACCAGCTATATCCAAATAGCCTTGACAATTGCCAATTTTAAAACCTTGCTTCACACCAATTTCAAAACTTTTTGATGTTTCAGGTTTTAAATCTGGGTTAGGGAAAATACCAAACATGCCAGCCTTTGTAGTAATATATCTCTCAGTTATAGTTGGATATCTAAATCCTTGTCCATAAGAAGCTCTTATAAATGTAGCTCGCGTAATTTGCAAATTAGCTCCCGCTCTAAAGATCGGAGCAACAACGCTATTTAAATCGTTCATTTTAAAATACTCATAACGAACGCCACCCGATAAATTTAAAACACGCCATAATTTTTTGTCTAATTGTATATAACCAGAAGCATTCACAATTTTATTATTTGGCTTCCCACTCGATACATATAATTTAGAAGTAGATTGAGAAATATTACCAACTAAACCTCCTGTAAAGATTAAATCAATACTTTTAAATTTACGCTGTACTTGATATTCGCCAAAATACATGGTTCCTCTATTAGATTGGTTATTGGTAATGATATTATCCGAATGAAAAATACGCGTTTGTAAACTATGGCTTAATCCATTTTTAGTGGTATACTTTATAAAAGGATCTACATTAAATAAAGTTTGATCTTCTAAAAACACAGCGCCTGGGTAACCTCTGTATAATCCCGCTGAATCACTTAACCAAGCAAAAACCATATTAGTTTTATTGAGCATAAAATTAGCATTCACACCAAAATTTAATCCTACAATTTTTTTTGCTCGATAACGCAAATTGATATTAACTCGTCCTCGTTTTCTTAAAAAATCTTGATTTGTAAAAGTTGGCACAGTATCTTCAACCATCAATGCAGACTTAATATAACTAGGCATGTATTTAGCTGGAGGCGGTGGTCCAATATAGCCTTGATCCATGTTGAAATTTGCACCAATCACAAAATCCAAATTATTTTTGATAATTTCTGAATGAAATAAATTTAAATTTGTAAATCCAGGAATAGAGGCGCCGTACCAATTATCAGCTGGTGCTTGTGGCGAACTATACCCGCCAAACGAATAGTTAATACTAGTTTTGGGCTTAGCCCTAGGGTAGGCTGTTCTAATATTTATTACTCCATTTAAAGCCGAAGAACCATAAAGCACAGATGATGCACCTTTGATTACTTCTATTTGTTCAATATTTTCAACAGGAATATAACTCCATTCAGGGCGACCAGCATCGCCACTCAGCAATGGAACACCATCAACTACAATAGCAACTCTACTTCCAACGCCAAACGTAAAACCGCTACCACCACGAATTTGAGGATCATTATCAATAATAGTTAACCCTGGTACTTGTTCTAATACAGTTTCTATACTAGTAGTATTTTTGTTATTAATCAAACTAGGTTTAATTACTTCCATCGAAACCGTTAGTTCTTCAAGTCTTTGCTCAAATTTACCAGATGAAACAACTACGGTTTCAAGTGTTTTACCTTCTTGTTTAAGTGTAAGGTTTTTTTGAGCAATTTGATTTTCAATAATATGAACTGAAAACGTATCGCTTTGTAAACCTAAGTAACTGCATAATAACTTATGATAGCCACTATCTAATACAAGCACATAATTACCCTCTAAATCAGAAGCAACACCTTTTGATAAATCACTCAATAATTGAATGGTAGCCCCAATAATAGGATCTTTAGAGCCTTTCTCAAAGATAGTGCCTTTTAGCACACCTGTACCTGTTTGAGAAAAGGCGAATGAGCTCAATAAAATTAAAAATAATAAAAAAGTATTCTTCATAGTATAAATACAAAAACCTTAACAGGTTATGTTAAGGTTTTTGTTAAAGTAAATAAATATTAATCAATAAATAATTTCCCAAATTTCCCTTGAGATTTACCGCTTATTTTATACATATAAACTCCAGTAGATAAAGTTGATACATCAAAAGAATTAACTGTATTGTTTGAAATAGAATAAGAACCAACAATTTGTCCAGTTGCATTATAAATTTCTAAAGTAGATTGATCGTTATCTTTATTTATAAAATCTACATAAATCATTTTTTGATTATAGTATACTTTTACATTTTTAGTAAAATCATTCTCTTTAACAGATGTCGTACTATTATAAATTGCTTGTATATCATCTACCCATAATTTACTACCTGTACCTGTTAAGCCAGGAGCCACTGTAGTTTGATTATTAGATGAAGTGATATTAACCATAATAAAAGCAGGAACAGTACTATTTACATAATTAAAAGGTACGCTAAAACGTTTCCAAGTAGAGTTGTTTGCTGCTGGAGTTAAAAATAATGCGTCACCAATTTTATTTGCTGATAAATCAGTGTGATTACTTGCAACAGGTGTAGCAGGATCATAATAATCTGATGAATGTAAAATAGCTAATACTTTACCTACTTCTGCAGAAGCACCAGTTCCACTTGTTGCTTGAGTATATTTATAATATCCAACTAAACTATCAGGGCGACCAGTAAATGCAATTTTATTAGCACCAGTTGCAGATAAGTATCCCTCAGGTTTATTTGAGTTTGGAGCATTAACAACACCAGACGTTACATTACCATTAACAACAGCAATGATATAATATTTAGTTTCAACACGAACGCACGCTGAACCTCCATGTGGCCCAGATGTTTCTTTGTAGCAAGTTTGCGGCCCGGAAGAGGCTAAACCTGTACCAGTTTTATTTGAATTCCATGATGTTGGTTCTTCGGTAGAAGTTCCAGCATTATCCCAAAGCTCAAAATCAGCATTAGTAATTTGTGTTTGAGCGAATGAATAAAATGTAAAAGAAGATAGTAAAATAGTAAATATTTTTTTCATAGGTTATGGTTTTTTAGTTTAATCAAAATTAGTAAAATTATTGTAATATTTCTGTATTACATTGGATAAAAACTAATAAAATAGTAATACTTTAAAATGGCACAAACGTTAACCCAATCATTAAGTTGAAACGCTGACTTGGATACCTTTCCCAACGATAATAGCGCATACTGGCAATGTTATTAAATTTAGCAAAAAAGGATAGCATCTTTGTGTAACGGTATTCTATTCCTAAATTAAAATCTCCAATACCATCCAATTTTTTTGGCTGAGTAGTATACGTGTTATTATCTTTTACTTGCGTTAAAGCAAACTGATTCCCTAAAACAAAAATGTCCGCTTTAATAATAATTTTACTCCTTAAATTATAAATAGCAGAAAATGTTAAATCAAAATCAGGCTTATGATAGGCTCTAGCAAGGGTTTGAGTTTTGTAATTGTAATAATTTCCTTTAGCGATAAAATGCATTTTTTCTTTGTATTGATATTTCAATTGCGCCGAAACATTAAATAAATTAGTGTTATCATACAATACTTTATATTTATTATCAAGTGTTGTATTGTCGCTATAATCAATCACATAAAATGCCATGTTATCAACACTACTATAGCTTGCTTTAGCGTCATAGCTTGTATTTGAACTTAAATTCCCTTTTAATCCACCATATACATTATACTTAGTGTTAGTGTTTTTATAATCGATTGTGGAAGAGATAAATGGATTTTCATTAGATAAGCTTCTTAACGAGTTCTTTTGCAAACCTCCATTTACTCCAATATAAGGAATAATTACACTTTCATAAATATCATATTGGGCATTTAACTGCGGATAAATATAAAATTTCGCGTCGCCTTTAGAACTAAACATATCCATCGTTACAGCCAATCCAATATCTGCTTTCCATTTTTTTCCGTGTGCATCAAAATACGGGTTCAACTTTACAATGGCATTATTAAAGGTATCTTTAGGTAATTTGTGATTAAAATAATCTGCATCAAAGGCTACAAATAAACGTTCTTTATTAATATATGTATTAAACAGTGTATTCAATTTAATATTATTTTCTGATGCATATAAATTATCAGCCAAATTATAATAACCCAATTTAATCCGATGATTTATTTTAGAACTATCTGTATAATGACTTTGTAAAGTAATAACTGGTTCAAATAACTGATATACTTGTTTGGTGTAGTCTTTCGTTAAATGATTTTCAGTAGTATCATATCCGTAAAAATGAACCACATTTCTTTTATAATTAAATTCTCCAGTTAGTGTATGTTTTTTATAAAACTTCTTTCCAAATAATTCGGCTTCATTGTCGCTAAACCCACTATAACCAACACCTGATAGTTGAGACGAAGATGATAAATGCTTATAATGCACTCCATAAGCGATATCGCGTGTACGCAAACTATTTAACCAAATTTCTCCGTAAGGTGTTGTGTAAGTTCCCATACCAATTTTTAATAACGAACGGTATAATTTTGATAATGGTTCGTTTTGCATTTTGGCAGCATCAATAGGAATGACTTCATATTTAGAAACTAAAGGCGTAGATTGGATATTGTAATTAATATTTCTTATTTTTTTAACTGTATCTTTTATTTCAGGCAAATCACCTAACATCACCGCATCTTTAATGGTTGGTTCAAAAATAGAAGTTGTAGTAAATGTTTGATTGGTTCCACCTGTTTGCGCTAATGCTGCAACTATATAGCCTAATACAAGTACTAATACAAAAAACCATTGTAGTTTTTTAGTGCGTCGTTTTTGTTGAAGCTGATCTTGCTCGTACATAAACGAATTACCATATTTACTGGATGATAAAATGGTATCGCTATTATAATTTTTTTCTTCTTTCATAATGATTAGTATTCTGTAATCGGATATAAGTCTTAATACTTTTTCTTTCTATGGTTTTTTCTTTAATGAATCTTGTCGTGCGTCAAATAACTGATCAAATAAATCTTTATCACTTTTTGATTCTTTAAAATCAACTTTCATATCACTTGAATTAGTTGCTGGCTCTTGCGAAGTACGCGTCGCTTTTTTAGCTTTCAATTTCTCTAACTTTAACATCGCTTCATCAATGTATTCTTGCTTAGGCTTACCATCAATAACCGTTTGAAGCATTAACTCTGCATCTGTATCGTCACCACGCGCAATATATGAATCAGATAATAATAACAACCCTTTCGTATTCCATTCATCATTAGAGTAATCGTAGCTTATTAAACTATTAATTGATTTTTCAACTAACGTATAATCTTGCTTAGCATAATATATTTTAGCAATATGGTATAATGCCTCTGCTCCAGTAATATTTTTAGCGGATTTTGAAATCGCTTTAAACTCTAATAAAGCATCATCAAAACGATTTAATTCGAATAATGATTTTGCTTTATCATATTTAGCTTCGTTAGTTTGCTGTGGTGTAATTTTTTCTGTAGCTAATACTTTTACGGCATAATCTAAGGCAACTTCATAACGTTTTAAAATAAACCCGCAACGCATGGCTCCAATGCGAGCGTTTAACTTATTAATTGGCGTTTCTGCATAATCCTCTAGTTTCTGATATAAAGGCAAAACGTCTTCATATTTTTTGTCTTTATATAATAAATAAGTCGTTTTCACTAATGCTATTTCCGAATACATACTGCGAGACAATCCATTAATATATTGATAAGACGGTAAAGCTTTGTCAAATAAGTTTTTACTGTAGGCGCATTCAGCAAAACAAAAATGAGCTTCAGTAATATATTTTCCATTAGAAAATTTAGCAATGTAGCTTTCAAATTTTTGCATCGCTACATCGTAATTTTTCTCTGTATAATAAGCGTCACGAGCTGCTTCGTATAAGGATGATTCTAATTCGTTAGTGTTTAAAGGGTTACCAATGGCTGTGAAATAAGCATCCATTTCATCAATTTTTTTCTGACCTTCAAAAATCTTTTTAATATATGGCAACACATTACGAGCCTCTTCGCTCTTAGAATCTTTTTTTACGATTTGATCGAAATAAGTAAATGCTTTTTCATCTTCATTTTTATTATAATACACTAAACCTATCCCAGCTAAAGCCGAATTAACATAGGACGAATTAGGATAGTTATCTAATATCTTTTGATAGGATACAATAGCGTTATCACCATCATTCAAATCTTTACTATAGGTTTCGGCTGTTTCAAAAATAGAGGCTGCTAAATAATTTGATTTGGGATACTTAGTGGCTAATAATTTTAAGTCTGAGATTTTATCTTGATTCTTCTTAAGAAGCCCATTACATAAAGCTTTCTGGTAAATACAATAATCAATATCCATTTGATTTAAAGCAATGGCTGATTTATAATAATCGGCTGCTTGTGGATATATTTTTTGCATAAAATAACTATCAGCTGTCCTTATGTGAGCATCTGCAACTTTTGCAGGTTCATACGAATTTTTAGTAAGCAAAAATTTACGGAAAGAAATATTAGCATCTGAATAATTATTTTTTTGCTGAAAATAGGCATATCCAATATTATAATTAGATAAATCATATTCCTTCAAGCTAAAAGCTCCTTCGTTTAATTGAAAGGCTTTCCAAGTATCTACCGCTGTTGCATAATCTTTTTTAATATAAGAAATTTCGCCTAACCAATATTGAGATAATGCATTATAAGTTTTATCAAAATTAACCGTCAACGATTTTTTAAAGTAACGCGTTGCGCTATCGAGTTCAATATTGTTAAAATATTCGACCCCTTTAAAATAAA
>JANXRU010000420.1 GCA_025356715.1 Bacteroidota bacterium | reverse complement strand
GGTTTAAATTTTGTGCGGACTTCCCCAGACCATGGCACTGCATACGAAATTGCAGGTAAACAAATAGCTGATGAGTCTTCTTTCAGAGATGCCATTTACGCGGCTATTGATATCTATCGAACCAGACATTTAAATGCAGAGATTTCTACTAATCCGTTGGCATTTTCTCCAATGAAAAGAGAGAGAGGGTAATCGAGTTTTTTCGTTTTGATAATCTTATTTGTTTTGTTTTTTAATTAATTTTCGCCTCTCTTTTTTTAAATAAGATAAATAATTTCGTTTATATTTTTGAACAAAATTGTTTCTTCTATTGGTTATTTTTAAATTGTGAAACGGGACACTCCTAAATTTCCTCTTTCTTCTATTAATTTCTTTGTTAATGTAATTATATCTTCCATACTCAACTTTGCTTTCGAGTTTAATAGCATTTTCAATTATTTTTTCGTTTTCCAGTAATTTTTTGTAACCAGAAATAACAGAATTTAATTTAGATGTGCCCCCGCTTATCCAACAAATATTTTCTTGCATCTTTTGTAAAGAAAACTGCTCATATATTTTCACACTATCTTCTTTTAGAAAACCTTCTGCAACAAGCGTCTTATTCAGCTTGGCAACTTCCAAAAGGAAATCATTTCTTTTTTCAATTAAATGTATTATTCTAAAGCCTACATCTGCGCAAGAATCTGAAGGAGTAAAAATATCATTTATGAGATTTAATTTATATTGATTTTTAAATTTATCAATTCTCTTTCTCTCCTCCACGATTGGCTTTTTATAATTATCCATTAAATATAAATAACGATAATTAATTCCTTTCTTAAAAGGAACATTTAAACTATCATTATCTTTAATCTTTTTCCAAATATTATCAGATACTAAAGCAATCAGGCCGTAATAATTGTTTTGTAATTTAGTAAGTTCCAAGGTAATTGCATCAATGTTTCTATTAATAGTATTCGTTTTCTCTTCGAGTTCTTTAATTTTTTCTTTTGATTTGAAATTCCTTGTTTTAATATGTATATCGCTATATATTAAGGATAATCTATTTTTCTTTCGCTTAAATTCTCTAACTCGCGCAGGAGGCTGCTTACTAAAGTAGTCTATTTTACGTGTGGATTCAAAGGCTGTATTGGCAATTGATCTCATAAAATCCAAATGCGCCCTATTTTCTATATATAAAATATTATCCTTCATTTTATTTTTTGTCTCTTGAAGATCATAACTAGTTTGCACATTTGATATACATTGGTATAAATCATTTTTTGCATTTGCAAAATACATGAGGGTTGAATCTATTAGGCTAACCTTTTTTAGTGAATCCATTTCTAGTACTGATTTGTTGCGATATAATTCTGCAATCATATAATTACTTAGCCACGTTATAAATCTATTTCTTTTATTAAAATCAAAACTATTTTTTTTCATTTGTTTATGCTTATCCATTTCATCTAAAGTAAAGTAAGTGTCACAATCTGAACAAGGCCTGCCGTATCTTATTTGTTTAATATATAAACTATCGTTCAAATGATAATAAGCACTATCAATTTCAAATCCTCTAATACTTTCTTTCCTGATCGTCAATGACCAATAAGGGTTGTCTGGAAAATGAGTTACCGCAAAAACTTCGGGATTAGATAAGTAGAAATCTGGCCTTGCAACTTTTATAAAAACGTGTTGAGTTTTTAGTTTTACTTTTCTAAGTAACTTTAGTAGGAATCGATTTATACTTGAAAGATGGTAGTATGTTTGAACTAAAACATCATTATTGTTAAAGCATTCATCCTCACCTTTCAATTGGAATTCTACTTTTGTTAACTTTGATTTTGAATAAATTTTATTTTCCCATCGGATCACTCGTTTACTAAATTTCGTATACTCCCATTTGTATTCGCCCGATGACCAAGTAACATCATATACATACCATAAATTATTCAATTTTACAGCGTTCCAAGCATGGTTATCCATGTAAATAGAATCATTAACATCGAAAAGATCGTCTTTCGCATAGCCATATATTGAAACATTTTGAATACCTGCCAACTCGCAAAGCGTGTCCATTAAAAATGCATAGTCAATACAAATACCAGCTTTATATTTAAGAATTTTTTTAATGTCGGGCATAGATGCTCCTGTTGGTGCTAAATAGGAGTAGTAATCATAACTTATGTTTTTTGTAACCCAAGTGAATATTACATCGAATTTTTCTTTATCCGTCTTTTTCCCTTTTGTTAATTTATTTACTAGTAATAGAGGATCTTGCTCGCATCCTTTAGTAAAGGGAAGAATAGAATCTGATAAAATGATAGGATCCTGAGCAAAAAGACCAAGGCTTAAATGGAAAAAATATATAACAACACGAATCCGCAATAACTCTGAGTTTAAAACAAATCCTTCAATAAAGTTTCATCTACCAAATTAGCAATAGTTACTTTTAAATTGGGTGTACGTTCCATTTCGCGTTTAATAGCAAAATTGGCTTCTTTGTTTCGAGCCCATGCACGGCGAGCAATACCATTATTCACATCCCAAAATAGCATTGATTTTAATCGTCTGTCGGCATCCGAACTGCCATCTAACACTAAACCAAAACCACCATTCATTACTTCGCCCCAACCTACTCCACCACCGTTGTGTAAACTAATCCAAGTGGCGCCTCTAAACGCATCGCCAACAAAATTTTGTACTGCCATATCAGCAGTAAATTTTGAACCATCATAAATATTAGACGTTTCGCGGTAAGGCGAATCGGTACCGCTCACATCGTGATGATCTCGTCCTAATACAACTGGTGCTGAAATTTCTTTATTAGCAATGGCTTTATTAATGGCTTCAGCAATTTTAACTCGGCCTTCGCTATCAGCATACAAAATGCGGGCTTGAGAGCCTACTACTAATTTATTTTTCATCGCATCACGTATCCAAACAATATTATCGCTGAGTTGTTGCTTAATTTCTTCGGGTGCTGTTTTATAAATTTCTTCTAAAACGGTCAATGCTATTTCATCCGTTTTACGTAAATCGTTTTCGTTAGCACTTGTGCAAACCCAGCGGAATGGCCCAAATCCATAATCAAAACACATAGGCCCTAAAATATCTTGCACATAACTTTTATACTTAAAGATTGCGCCAACATGCCCGCCCTTTAATGGTTTTTCTGTTTGGTAAATATCCGCACCTGCCCTACCCGCTTCCAATAAAAAAGCATTTCCGTAATCAAAGAAATACATGCCTTTGGAGGTTAAGGTATTTACCGCAGTAGCATGGAGTACCAATGTTTTTTGAACTTCCTCTTTAAATTTATCAGGATTTTCAGCCATCATTTGGTTACTCTCTTCTAACGTTAAGCCAACTGGATAATAACCACCAGCCCACGGATTATGCAGTGATGTTTGATCCGAACCAATATCAACAGGCATATTTTCTTTTACTAAACGCTCCCATAAATCAACCACATTTCCTTGATAGGCAAAAGAAACAGCTTCTTTATTTGTTTGCGCTATTTTAATACGTGGAATTAATAAATCTAAATTTTCAAATACTTCATCCACCCAACCTTGTGAGTGACGCGTATGAACGGCTTTTGGATTGATCTCTGCGGTAACAGAAACAAGGTCTGCAATTTTTGCTGCCTTAGGCTGAGCGCCACTCATTCCTCCTAATCCACAAGTTACAAATAATTTCCCTTTCCGCTCTTCTTCCGTTTTGCAAATTTTACGTGCAGCATTCATTACGGTGATGCAAGTACCGTGCACAATGCCTTGCGGACCAATATACATAAAGGATCCAGCGGTCATTTGTCCGTATTGAGTAACGCCTAATGCATTAAATTTTTCCCAATCATCTGGCTTACTATAATTCGGAATCATCATCCCGTTTGTAACAACCACACGTGGGGCATCTTTATGAGAAGGAAATAATCCCATCGGATGACCGCTATATAACACCAACGTTTGCTCATCTGTCATGATGGCTAAATACTGCATGGTTAAAAGGTATTGCGCCCAATTTTGAAACACAGATCCATTACCACCGTAAGTAATTAACTCATGTGGATGTTGAGCTACGGCATAATCCAAGTTATTACTTAGCATATGCATAATAGCGGCTGCTTGAATGGATTGGTGAGGGTACTCAGAAATAGGTCGTGCAAAAATTTTATAATCGGGGCGAAAACGATACATATAAATACGACCGTATATTTTTAGTTCTTCGGCAAATTCTTTCGCTAAAACAGCATGCAATTTTGGCTCAAAATAACGGAGCGCATTTTGAATAGCTAATTTTTTTTCTTCTGCATTTAAGCTGTCTTTACGCTTAGGCGCATGATTAATAGATGATTCGTAAGCTTTTACTGTAGGCAAATCGGAAGGAATGCCTTGTAATATATGGTTTTGAAATACGGTGTTTTCCATTATAAAAGTGAGTTAATTAGCATCGTGAATTTACAATTTTAATTAATAATGAAACCAAAGATTTTATAAAAATACGTTACTGACTAAATGACGTTAAAAAGTTTTTGGCTTTTTATTTGCTTTATAGCTCGCAACAATTACATTTGTTTAACAACTAAAAACCCTAATTATGTTTGATCAAAATGAATTTAAAAAATATGCCACCAAACATGTTGGCATCAATAGCTTAACTTACGATAGTTATGTATCTGCTATTACTCCTGGTATTAGAAATCTAACACCAAACATTATAGAAGAGCGTCAGTTAAATGTTTCTGTATTAGACGTTTTTTCTCGATTAATGATGGATCGTATCATCTTTTTAGGAACTGGCATTAACGATCAAGTTGCTAATATTGTTCAAGCACAATTATTATTCTTAGAATCTGTTGATCCTAAAAAAGATATTCAAATCTACTTAAACTCTCCAGGAGGTTCTGTTTATGCTGGCTTAGGTATTTATGATACTATGCAAATTATTAAGCCAGATGTAGCAACTATCTGTACAGGTATGGCTGCAAGTATGGGCGCTGTATTACAATGCGCTGGTGCTAAAGGAAAACGTACTGCCTTAAAACACGCGCGTGTGATGATTCATCAACCATTGGGAGGTGCAGAAGGACAAGCATCTGACATCGAAATTACAGCTCGTGAAATTCAGAAATTGAAAAAAGAATTATACGAAATCATCGCCTTCCATAGCGGACAAACGTATGAAAAAGTTTGGGCGGATAGTGATCGTGATTATTGGATGATTGCCGAAGAAGCTAAAGAATACGGTATGATTGACGAAGTGTTAATTAAGAAATAATCGTTCATCTATTTCAAAATTAAAAAGAGGCTTTAACGTAATGTTAAGGCCTCTTTTTTTGGCAGTTCTACTATTTTTGCCTGCCTCTTACAATCACGGTATAGCATGAGTATCGAGAACCATTTCTGTGTTGACTTCTCGATATGCGCTTGAAAAAAACGTTGCCTGTTTTACAAATTTCAACAAAGGTCAA
>JANXRU010000349.1 GCA_025356715.1 Bacteroidota bacterium | reverse complement strand
ATTTCAGTAATAATTGAGTTTTTTACAGACAAAAACTTTACTACCGCATTTTTTATTAAAAAAGCAATTTCTAATATTATAGGCGGTATCATCTACTTTATGACGACGTACTATTTTTCTAAAAAACCATAATGACGTATTTTCAAGCTTTTATCATTGCTGTTATCGAAGGGTTAACAGAGTTTTTACCAATTTCTTCAACTGGGCACATGATGCTTGGAACAGCTATGCTTGGCATAGAAGCCACACCCTTTGTAAAACTATTTACTATTGCTATTCAGCTAGGCGCTATTTTATCGGTAGTTGTATTATATTTTAAACGATTTTTTAAATCCTTTAACTTTTATAGTAAGTTGGTGGTTGCTTTTATTCCAGCCGCTATTTTTGGATTATTGTTGGGAGACTTCATCGATGCCGCACTTGAAAATATTTTAGGCGTAGCTATTGCGTTATTTATTGGAGGTATCGTTTTATTATTTGTAGATAAATGGTTTAAGGATAATTCTTTAAATGAAGAAAAAGACATCACCTTACCTAAAGCGTTTAAAATAGGGCTGTTTCAGTGCCTTGCCATGTGGCCTGGTATGAGCAGAAGCGCATCTACTATTGTTGGCGGAATGACACAAGGTTTAACACGACAAACAGCCGCCGAGTTTTCTTTCTTTTTAGCTGTGCCTACGATGTTTGCAGCGACTGCTAAAAAATTATTGGATTTTTATAAAAACGGATTGGTTTTAAACACGCAAGAAATAAGCATCTTAGCCTTTGGTAATGTGGTTGCTTTTGTTGTGGCGTTGTTAGCGATTAAATCGTTTATTGGTTTTCTTAACAAGCACGGTTTTAAAGGCTTTGGCTGGTACCGCATTATTGTTGGCGGTGTATTGATTGTTTTGTTTTTGTTGAAAATACCAGTTGTTATTGTTTAAATATTTCTTAATACGGAATAATCGCTATCCCGATAGAGAAAGGATGTATGCCCTGTGGTCCATTGCTATTAAAGGCTTCGCTGAGGTAGTAGGAGGCAGACAAGCAAAATTGTTCAACGCCAATTCTAAAATTAACACCGTAACGAAAACGATTGATGTTTTTTAAATCATACAAACGAATTTTACCATTAACATCATCTGTTTTTTTATAATCGTTAAATACATAACCTACTTTTATCCCCAACATCATTTTAAAATTCGATTTGGTTTTTGTCCTAAATCTTAATTCTAAAGGGATTTCAACGCTACGCTCGCTGTATTTGTTAGAACTATAAGTGCCCATTTTAGGTTCCATTACCGTAGAAGTAATATTTGTGACGCTATCTGTTTTATACAGATAATTAGCATTAGAACTGAAATTATGACAATATAAACCGGCACCATATCCAAAACTAAAGTTGGAATTTTTAATAGGCTTGTCAAACATCATCGCAAAATTAAAACCAATACACTTCCAGTCTGGCGTAATGTTTTTAGGTATCCCGAGCCAAGACGTATAAATAGCTTCAAAAATTAATCGGTCTTTGGGATCGCCTTTGTAATTTTTTAAAGCAAATTCCGCAATCGATTTTTTATGCTTAATGCTATCGTGCTGAGCAACCGATGAGTTAGCAAAAACTAGAACTAATACTATAATAAATAAGTGTTTCATTTTTTTTATATATGCAAAGTAACGGCTTTTTAGCAGATAAAAAAATCCCCAATCTAATTGGATTGGGGATTTTTAAGGTTTGACATATATTATCATGGGCATCTCTAAAAAGTAGATTTTTTTGAGGTGTCTTTATCTTAGGTACAACATCTCTCTATATTTAGGCAAAGGCCAAGTAGCATCATCCACAATGTTTTCAAGCTTATCTACATTATAACGAATAATTTCAAAAAACGGTTTTACTTTTTCGCAATATGCGTGAGCTTGTTTTTTAGAGTTATCTAACAAATTAGCTTTGCGACGCTCCTCTGTCATATCATCGGCTGCTTTTTTAATAGTTGTCACGCGATCACTAATTTCTTTAATTAATGAAATTTGTGTGTCGCTTGATTTTTTATAATCAGCACCAGTTAAAATAGTTTTTAATCCAACTACGTTATCTGTTAATGTTTTTTGGTAGGTTAAAGCAGATGGTATGATCTGATTATCCACCATATCAGCGATGATACGCGATTCGATTTGTATTTTTTTCGTATACGTTTCTAAACTAATTTCGTAACGCGCTTCTTGTTCGCGGTGATTTAAAATGCCTTGTGAATCAAACATGTGCAATGATTTTTTAGAAATCATAGCCTCTAAAGCACCAGGTGTTGTTGGGATGTTGTTCAATCCGCGTTTTTTAGCTTCTGCTTTCCAAGCATCACCATAACCATTTCCTTCGAAACGAATTTTTTTACTTTCGATGATGTATTTTTTTAAGATTTGAAAAATAGCCTCATCTTTTTCCACTTTTTTAGCCATTAACGCATCAACATCTTTTTTAAATGTTGATAGTTGTTCGGCTACAATGGCATTTAACACAGTCATCGGTCCGCCGCAATTAGCGCTACTTCCTACGGCACGGAATTCAAATTTATTTCCAGTAAACGCAAAAGGTGAAGTTCTGTTTCTATCCGTATTATCTAATAAAATATCTGGAATTCTACCGATGTTCATTTTTAAAGC
>JANXRU010000304.1 GCA_025356715.1 Bacteroidota bacterium | reverse complement strand
GAGTATTTATTTGAAGAGTATGCGCGTATTCCTGTTGAGGTTGAATACGCTTCGGAGTTTAGGTACCGTAACCCCATTATTTATCCGGATGATATTGTGATTGCTATTTCTCAAAGTGGCGAAACGGCAGATACTTTAGCGGCTATTGAATTAGCCAAAGCAAAAGGCGCTACTATTTTTGGTGTATGTAATGTGGTTGGCTCATCTATTGCGCGCGCTACACATGCAGGTTCATATACACATGCAGGTCCTGAAATTGGCGTAGCGTCCACCAAAGCATTTACAGCACAAGTAACAGTGTTAACGTTAATGGCGTTACACGTTGCTAAAATAAAAGGAACCATTGCTGAGAGTAGATATCGCCAGTTGTTATATGAGATGGAATCTATTCCTGCGAAAGTAGAAGAGGTATTAAAATTAAATGATTCTATAAAAATAATAGCGGCTGAATATAAGGATGCCACCAACGCTTTATACTTAGGAAGAGGATATTCTTTTCCTGTAGCGTTAGAAGGTGCTTTGAAACTAAAAGAAATATCATACATTCATGCGGAGGGTTATCCGGCAGCCGAAATGAAACACGGACCTATTGCCTTAATTGATGATGCGATGCCGGTATTCGTAATCGCTACCAAAGGAGCTAATTACGAAAAGGTAGTTGGTAACATACAAGAAGTAAAAGCGCGTAAGGGCAGAATTATTGCGATTGTGACTGCTGGTGACAAGGATGTGAAAGAAATGGCAGAGCATGTGATTGAAATTCCTGAAACAGATGAGTCCTTAGTGCCTTTAGTTTCTGTTATTCCTTGGCAATTATTATCATATCACATAGCAGTGATGCGTGGCTGTAATGTAGATCAGCCAAGGAACTTAGCGAAGAGCGTGACAGTGGAGTAGTTCATAGTGAAATTATTTTCCTTAATTTTTTTTTAAAATTGAACCCTTTTAAAATTAAAAAAAACTATCAAACTAATTTTTCGATCGAAGAAATATCAAATATTGTTTCTAATAAATTGAATGAAGAAACGTGGCTATTAAAAAGCAAAAAATATTACGGAAAAGTAGAGCAAAATAGTTTTAAGATCAACCATTTCATAACAAAAATAGTTCAAATTAAAGTTAGTGCTGAGCTTTCAAAAATAGAGAAGGGCACTTTATTGACTACGATCTATACTCCAACTCCAAATTTAATCTTAGTTTTTTTGCCGTGCTTGCTATTTTTTTTATTTGGGATAAATGCTAAAAAATTTACTTTAAATGGAGAGGAGGTAAGTTACTTTAAACAAGTTTTATTTTGTTCATTGTTTTTAGTAATTCCTTTGCTTTTCACAACCATTTCAACTTTCGGAGCTTTAAGAGAGGTGATAACAAATTTGGAATCAGATTTGAAACTAAAAGCAATCGACGAAGTATAAACGTTCTGTATTCTGCCATTAAACAACCTGTTGTTTATAACTGAAATCTGTTTTCTTAAAAAATAAACTTTATTCACTAACTTTATATATAAGACCTTCTATATAGAAATCTAATATTATAAAGCGTATGAAAAATTTAAACTCAAATCGCACAGGTACTAACTTAGGGACTTTTTTATTTTACTTTATTTTATTCGTTGGTTTTATCACTTATTTCTTCTACGAGAATTTATAGTTTTTTTATAGTTTGATGTTAGCTCGAGCCGCGTTATAGCTTGAATAATACGTCATTACATATCGACTTCGCTCGAAGTGACAAAAGTAAACTTAAATCATTCCTCTTGCTTTCAATTCTAAATACTTATTAAGCGTATTAACAGTAAGTTGTTGCGGCTTTGTATATACGCATTGTATACCTAACTTCTGTAGCTCATAAGTAATTTGTATTTTTTCGTAATCAAATTTTTTAGCAATGGTTTGATTGTAAATTTCAGAGGTATTCGTTGCTTTTTTGTTTAATAACTCATGCAACTCGGTATTTTCGAACAGAACTACTACTACTAAATGATGTTTGGCTAATTGCTTGATGTACTTGAGTTGTCGGCGCAAGCCACTTAAGGTTTCAAAATTAGTGAATAGTAATAATAAACTGCGTTGATTTAATTTAGTGCGAACATGATTTAATAAAACTTCATAATTACTTTCCGCAAAA
>JANXRU010000292.1 GCA_025356715.1 Bacteroidota bacterium | reverse complement strand
TACCAAAGTAATTGGTAAAAGCGAAGTGCAGGAGCTTGATGTATCTTCTCAAAACATTGAAGTTGACGATGACTTTATCATTGCTATTGAATGCATTTATTCATCTAATAATGATATGAATATTGCGATGAAAGCTTCTGTTTTTGGCTCCACAGATTTATTAGTGAGGGATAATACAATGGCAGAATGGGTGAAGATTCCTTTGCTTGATATCACATTTGTAAGCGCCACTGTTACGTACAAAAAGAAGAAAAGTTTTTGGAGTAAATTATTTAATTGATTTTAAAACACAGTCATAAAAACGGTTTTAATTAAACAACATTTTATTAATTCGTTTTTTTCAATGCCCTAAACCTTACTGTTTGGGGCATTTTTTTATTACTTTTTATGTAAACAATTGTTGTAAATTTGTATAACATACTATGGAAATCAATCAATCAAATCCACAATTACTTATCGACTTAGTTACACAAAAAATGCCTTTTGGTAAACATAAAGGTTGGGTGCTTTGTAATTTACCAGTTAATTATTTGGAGTGGTTTAACCGAAAAGGCTTTCCTGATGGGAAGTTGGGAATGTTGCTTCAAACGTTGTACGAAATAAAATTAAATGGATTGGAGTATCTATTAGATCCTATAAAAAAGAGTTTATACAAAATGTAATTATTATTTAGGCTAAAGATGTGACGTTATTTTTTGTCAAGACGATTTACAAAAATCGTTGCATAGCATCGTCTATGGAACTATTTTTTAAAGAATTATTGATGAAAAAGAACAAGCAGATTGGACTAGATAATGATTATATTTGGTATTATATAAATAATGACAACCGCATCAATTAGTGACATCAAAAAAGAATTGCAAACCCTTGAACCAAAAGCGTTGGCAGAGCTTTGTATGTATTTAGCTAAATATAAAAAAGATAATAAAGAATATTTAGGCTATTTATTATTTGATGCCCATGATAAGGAAAGCACCGTTAAATCAGTTAAAGAAGAGATTGATATACAGTTTACGCAAATCAATCATGTTAATTTACACGTTGTTAAAAAAAGTCTACGGAAAATATTACGCATCACTACTAAGTATATTAAATACATAAGTTCAAAGCAATACGAGGCAGAATTATTGATTTATTATTGCAAAAAAATTAAAGAATCACGTATTCCCATTCAAAAAAGTGTGGTGTTACAAAATTTATATAATGCCCAATTAAAAAAAATAAATACAGCTATCTCATCTCTTCACGAAGATTTACAGTATGATTATAACAATGAATTGGAGGCATTAGCTTAATTATCCCTATCTTTACGTAATTAATTAAAACCAGTATCGTGACTTTCGACGAATTAAATTTAACAAAGCCTTTTTTAAGAGCATTAGCAGATTTAGGATTTGCAAATCCAACTCCCATACAAGAAAAAGCTTTTCCTGTAGTAATGTCAGGTAAAGACGTAGTGGCAATTGCGCAAACAGGTACTGGTAAAACCTTTGCCTATTTACTACCAACGCTTAGGCAAATAACCTTTTCTGAGCAACGTCAGCCTCGTGTTATCATTGTTGTTCCTACACGCGAATTAGTCGTTCAGGTGGTTGGCGAAATAGAAAAATTGTGTGCTTACGCCACAGTTCGTTATGCCGGAATTTATGGAGGCGCTAATATCAATCCTCAAAAACAAACCATATATGATGGCTTAGATATTTTAGTAGCAACTCCTGGCCGATTAATGGATATGATTTTAAGTAGAACCTTACAAGTTCATTCTGTTCAAAAATTAATTATTGATGAGGTTGACGAAATGTTAAACTTAGGTTTCAGAACCCAGTTATTAAGCATCATGGATACGCTTCCTGAAAAACGCCAAAATTTAATGTTTTCAGCTACTTTGGACGAAGACGTTGAAAAATTAATTGAAAAATATTTTTACCAACCACATTATTTAGAATTAGTAATTAGAGGAACCCCCTTAAATAAAATTGTACAAAAAGGCTATCACGTGCCTAATTTCCATACAAAAGCTAATTTGGTAAAACACTTATTAGCAACTGATACGGAGCTTAAGAAAGTTTTAATCTTTACTAAAAATAAAAAATTAGCGGATGCTTTATATAAAGAATTAGATGAAGCGTTTAATAGCCAAATCGGTATCATACATTCAAATAAAACCCAACCGCAACGTTTTTCCGCGATTGATAATTTTGAAAATGGCATTCATCGTGTTTTGATTGCAACAGATATTATTGCCCGTGGATTAGATATTCCAGAAGTAACACATGTCATCAATTTTGATACACCACAAGTTCCGGGCGATTATATACATCGTATTGGAAGAACGGGTAGGGCGGATGCTATCGGTATCTCAATCACATTGATAAATGCCGTTGAAAAGGAGTTTCAAAAAAATATTGAAACATTAATGAAGAAAAAAATTGCGATTTTACCTATTCCAAAAGAAGTCGAAATTTCCGATAATTTAACGGCAGACGAACGCCCTGTTAAGCGCGATAAAAACTTAAAGAAAATGCCTCAGCTAGAAATTAAAACGGGCGCATTCCACGAAAAGAAGGAAAAAAACAAAAAGGTTCAATTAGGCGGTAAGCGTCGTAGAGAATCAGAAAAACGAAAAGAGGAAGCTTACATTAGAAAAATGCGTACCTAATACTTTTTAAAACTTTAAATGTTTTACTGAAATACCAGCTTTTTGTAATTCTTTTAAAGAATCAATACCAATGCGTAAATGATCAGTAACAAAATCGGTTGTTACTTTTTTATCACTTTCTTCTGTTTTCACACCTTCAGGTATCATTGGCTGATCGCTCACTAATAGCAATGCTCCTACAGGAATTTCGTTATGAAAGCCTACTGAAAAAATAGTAGCAGTTTCCATATCAATAGCCATGGCTCTTATTTCGCGTAAGTATTCTTTAAATTTATCATCATGTTCCCATACTCTTCGGTTAGTAGTATAAACGGTGCCTGTCCAATAATCTCTTCCACTTAAACGAATAGTATAAGAAATCGCTTTTTGTAAATTAAAAGAGGGTAATGCAGGAACTTCATTGGGCAAATAATCGTTGGATGTACCTTCGCCTCTAATAGCAGCAATAGGTAAAATTAAATCTCCAATTTCATTTTTCTTTTTTAATCCCCCACATTTTCCTAAAAATAGTACCGCTTTAGGCGTAATAGCAGTTAGTAAATCCATAATGGTTGCCGCCATAGCACTTCCCATGCTGAAATTGATAATTGTAATGCCCTCGAAGGTGGCACTTTGCATAGGGCGATCCTGACCTTCAACAGGCACATTGTTCCATTCAGCGAACATTTTTACATAACCTCCAAAATTGGTTAATAAAATATATTGCCCAAATTCTTCTAATTTTTTTCCTGTATATCTTGGTAACCAATTGTTTACAATTTCATCTTTCGTCTTCATATAATATCCTTTATCTTTATCAAAGTTAATTAAAATTGTGGCATTACCTGTATTAAATTTTCCCGAAATAAATTTGCGTTTCCGAAACAATGCAAAAAACAAATTGCAATTGTTTGATGGGATTCGGAAAAAATTTGTAGATGTCACACCCGAAGAGTGGGTAAGACAGCACATCATCCATTACTTAATTAATGAGAAACAATTTCCTTCTTCTGTTATTTCAGTTGAAAAACAAATTAGCTTAAATGGAACTAAAAAACGCTACGATGTTGTTGTATTTAATAATGCTTTAAAACCTATTTTAATTATAGAGTGCAAAGCCCCACATATTGAAATTGATCAACTAACTATTAATCAAGCGCTTCGCTATAATCTTGAATTAAATGTGCCTTTTGTATTTTTAAGTAATGGATTGAGTCATATTTTTCTTAAAATAGAAGATAATTTGCCAAAAATCGGAAAGGAAATCCCAAAATTCAGTGAATTAATAAATTTGTAGACTTTTAGATAGAGTAAATATAATTAGTTTAAAATCAACTAATTATGATTTTATTTTTGTTCATATTTTCTATAATTGTTAATAACTTTAAGGCTGTTAACAGCTTTTAACGCTATTTTTTAATTAAAAAAGGATATACTTGTAACGCTTAAAAGAACAAAAAAAAGGTGATACTCAATAAAAATACATATTTGGCGCTTGTGATGGTTACTTCACTCGCTGTAAGTGCATTTTCACCAAATGATTTACCTTTAAAATCTTCAGTTATATCAAAGAGGATTTCTATTTCTAAAATTGATGAAAAGCCATTAACAAAAGATGATGGGAAGAAAAAAATCATAAAAAGGGATGATACCACTCGTGTTCCAATTAATCCAGCTATACTTATAGTTAATGCAGATGATAATGATGAATCTTCAGAAGTTGATTCTTTATTAGCATTTCCGTCTAACGATTTATATTCTTCTTGGGATACATCAACAATTCATCCGTATTCATTTATTGAAAGTTTTAAGCAAGATTCAGCTGTAGTTCACTTAACAGAGCCTACTGATTGTGGTTTTGTTTTGCCTTTTAAAGGTAATGTTACTTCTGAATTTGGATGGAGACATCGTCGCCCTCATTATGGAACCGATATTGATTTAGAAACTGGAGATACTGTAGTTGCTGCTTTCGACGGGATGATTCGTATCGCAAAATTGAACAGAAGTTACGGTAACGTGGTTATTATTCGTCATAACAATGGTTTAGAAACGGTTTACGCACATTTATCAAAAATAGTAGTTGAAGCTGGACAAAAAATTGAAGCTGGACAAAAAATTGGTTTAGGTGGTAACACAGGTCATTCTTTTGGAGCACACTTACATTTTGAAATCCGCTATTTGGGTCAAGCGATGGACGCTGAAGATTTTGTGGATTTTGAAAAAGGTATTTTAAAGAAAAATGACTACATCATTACTAAATCAGATGTTGAAACTAAATACGATTTAAGAGCGTTGCACTCTCGTCAAAAGAGGGATTTAGGCTTATCTCGTGTTTCAAATTCTAAAACAAAAGGTAAATACAAATCTTACAAAGTAAGAAAAGGCGATACGCTTGGTCGTATTGCTCAACGAAACCATACAACCATCAAAGCATTATGTGCTAAAAATGGTATTAAGCGTAACAAAGCTTTACGCGCAGGCCAAAAGCTAAAAGTATAATTCCCCTTTCAATATTTTTTAGTGTATTAATTTGATCTATTAATAGACATTTCTGTAATTTACAAAAAATGGATAGTCGCTATTTTTTTACGCTTAAATTCCCACAAATTACTAACGAACATTGTTAAAAAGTTTAATCTTGATTTTCTTAACATTCTGCTGCTATTAACAATTGCCTAACTCACAAAAACGACTTTGATTACCAATGAATTAAAGACATTATGAGCAATCTATAAACAGGTTATTAATACAGTTATGAACGCTTTGATTATTGGGCAAAAAATCGTACATTCATTTATCGAAAAGTAATGAGCATTTTTGCCATCCTTATTTATACGTATGCAAAACATAGACAACCAAAATAAAACCCGAAAAAAACTATTTACGCCCTTAACAGCCAATGAAATTGGTAAATTACAGCCACAAGCCATAGAGTTAGAAGAAGCCGTTTTAGGAGCAATGCTCTTAGAAAAAGATGCACTTAGCTCAGTGATTGACGTACTTTCTGCCGAAAGTTTTTACAAAGAACAAAATGGAATTATTTTTAAAGCAATATATGCTTTATTTAATCGATCTGAGCCTGTTGATATATTAACAGTTACACAAGAATTAAAACGTACCGGAGAGTTAGAAGTGGTTGGAGGGTCTTTTTACGTGTCATCTTTAACCAATAGAATAGCCTCTTCGGCAAACATTGAATATCATGCTCGTATTGTTGCGCAAAAATATTTGCAGCGTGAATTAATAAGAATAAGCACAGAAACTATTAAATCAGCTTATGAGGATGGAACGGATGTATTTGAATTATTAGATTCTACAACCCAACATATTTTTGAAGTATTAGATTCTAACGTCCGAAAACAACACGTTGGAATGACTTCTCTGATTGCCAAAGCGATAGAAGAAATAGAACAAGCCGCTCAACAAAAAGATGGTTTATCGGGTGTTCCTTCTGGTTTTACAGCTTTAGATAGAATTACTGGTGGTTGGCAAAAATCTGATTTATTAATTTTAGCGGCTCGTCCGGGTATGGGTAAAACTGCCTTTGTAGTAACAATGGCAAAGAATGCCGCTGTTGAATTTAACAAACCAGTGGCTATTTTTTCTTTAGAGATGTCTTCGTTACAATTAGTAAAACGTTTAATTTCTTCAGAAACAGAAATTGATCAAGGTAAAATTTTAAAAGGAAATTTAGATAATCATGAGTTTGTTCAATTAAATGAACGCATCAAAAAATTATCTGTAGCACCATTATACATTGATGATACACCCGCTTTATCAATTTTTGAGTTACGTGCCAAAGCTCGTCGATTAAAAGAGCAACAAAAAGTGGAATTAATTATTATTGATTATTTACAATTAATGAGCGGAGGCCCTGATAGTAAAGGAAATCGAGAGCAAGAAATTTCAACCATTTCTCGTGGGTTAAAATCATTATCAAAAGAGTTAGAAATTCCAATCATTGCTCTATCTCAATTAAGCCGACAAGTAGAAAACCGTCCAGGAGGTAGTAAACGCCCTCAATTGAGTGATTTACGTGAGTCTGGAGCTATTGAGCAAGATGCGGATATGGTAATGTTTATTTATCGTCCTGAATATTACGGTTTAACAGAAGATGAAAACGGGCAGGATTTAAGAGGCAGGGCAGAAATTATTATTGCTAAAAACAGACATGGTGAAATTGTAGATGTGCCATTACGTTTTATTGGTCAATTTGCGAAATTTACAGATTTAGATTATATGGAAGGTTCCTCTTCATTTAATCAATCAAATAATAGTAGTTCAGCAATGACTCAAAATACTGATTTTTTATCGCAACCAAATGTAAAAACGGTTCAGTCGACTAAATGGGATGATGATGATTCAGTAAGTAAAGATATTGTTAGAAGAAATGATATTGATGAAGTTTTTTAGGGAAATCTTGTTTATATATTTTTTAAACGAAACCTGTACTATAGAATAATCACACGAACTTGATAAATTTATGGCTTTAATTATGATTAATTTCAGTTAAAAAGTATCAGAAATTCGTAGGTTTTAATAGTTAAAAAACATAATTTTGCATAAACTTAAACAAAAACAACATGAAAAAAATTACTTTATTTGTAGTTGCTTTAATAGCAATTTCTTTTGCTTCTTGCAGAAAAACACACGTTTGTAAATGTACTGATAGTTCAGGTTACTCAAACAGCACAACTCTTCCAATTCAAACTAGTTCGCAAGCTAAAACTACTTGTGATTCTTATGGAGGATATGGTTATACTTGCGTAATACAATAAAATTGTTTTGAAATAGGAGTTAAATTTCATTATTTATTTGCTATTTCAGAAAAAATACTACTTTTGTAATATAAACTTTATAAAACCTAAAAAATGAAAAAAATTACTTTATTAGCTATTGCTTTCGTAGCAGTTTCTTTTGCTTCTTGCAAAAAAGATTACACATGTTCTTGTACAACTGCTGGTGCAACTACGCCTTATTACACAACTACAATTCACAATACTAAGTCGGCTGCAACTACTGCATGTACTGGCTTACAGTATTCTGGAGAATCTTGTGTTATCAGCTAATTCATAACTGATATTATTTAAAAAAAAGCTACCTTTACGGTGGCTTTTTTTATGCGTATTAATTAATGAAATCAACTTACAAAAAAATTGGATTTTTTATATTATGTTCCCTTTTAGGGTTTGTGTTTATATATAGTGGCTATACAAAATTATACCCTATAGAGCCTTTTGAATTAACTTTTGTTGATTTAGGTATAGGTGGTTGGCGTTTAGCACCTTTTATAGCTAGGTTTATGATTGGCTTAGAGTTTATGATAGGCCTTATGCTAATTTTTGGATTGTTTATTAAAAAATTTACTGCCAAACTAACCATCGCTTCTTTATTATTTTTTAGTTTATACCTATTATTTGTTATTATGAAAACAGGTAACAATGGTAATTGTGGCTGTTTTGGTACAGCACTAGTGATGACTCCCCTGCAAGCACTTATAAAAAACGCAGTAATGTTGGTGCTGACTGTTTTAATTTTGAAATATGATGATGGATTTGAATTTGGAAAAATTGGAAAATGGTTGTTTGGAGCTGTCTTTATTACTTCTTTCGGAATGCCTCATATTTTAAATTATGTTGATATGGATTATTCATCTGCCTATTTATCAAAAAAAGAAAATCAATTTAAATTAGAATTAGATAGCTTGTACTCAGGAGCAAAACTACATACACCTCCCAAAACCTTAAGTAATGGTAAACACATTATCTCGTTTATGAGTGTTACTTGTCCACATTGTAGGATTGCTGCAAAGAAAATGAAATTAATGAAAGAGAAAAACCCTTCAATATCCATGTATTTAATTTTAAATGGGGATTTGAAAAAGGTTCAGCCGTTTTTTGAGGATACAAAAGCGTATAATATTGATTATTGTGTATTGAATGGTAGAAATTTTATTTATTTAGCAGGTTTAAAGATGCCTGTTATATATATGGTTAATAACTCCATAGTCGAAAACTCTTTAGATTATTTGCAATTAGATCAATCTGAGGTAGAAAAGTGGTTACAAAACCCTTAAAAAAACCGAAGAACTAACTTCTTAATTTATCAAGTAAATCGTTTAAATTACCAATTTCTTCTTTTGATAAAGATTTTATTAATTCTTTTGATTTTTCGTCAAGCGTATCAAGTGATTGAAGAAGTTGTAAGCCTGTTTCTGAAATAAATACGTCAACACTTCTTCTGTCATTGGCGCTTTGTTTACGAATAACTAATTTTTTTAATACTAATTTATCTACAATCCTTGAAGCATCACTCATTCTATCGAGCATACGGTCTTTAATGAGTTTAATGCTTGATGAATTTGGAAGTTGACCCCTTAAAATACGAAGAACGTTGTACTGTTGGAGCGTTATTCCTGAGTTTTTAAATAGTAACTCGAAATGAGCATTCATCCAATTGGATGTATACAATAGGTTTACTACTAATTTTTGGTAATCATCCTTAAATTTCTTTTGATGTATTTCGTCCTCTATTTTCAATGTATTTATTAAGTCTATAAATATATTAAAAAATAATTATTACTTTTGAAAAAATACTTACGTGAAACCTAGAGTTCTATTAGAAAATAAACAACTTGAAGTTACGTTAACTCGTCTTTGCTATCAATTGATTGAAGTTCATAATGATTTCAATGATAGTGTTATTATTGGACTTCAGCCTCGAGGAATTTATTTAGCCCATCGTATCCAAAAATTACTAGAAGGTATTTTAAAGAAAAAAGTGAAATGTGGCGACCTGGATACAACATTTTATAGAGATGATTTCCGTAAAAAAGAATTAATTCCTAATCAAACTAACATTGATTTTATAATTGAAGACAAAAACGTGATTTTAATTGATGACGTTTTGTTTACTGGTCGCACAATTCGTGCTGGATTAGATGCTATGTTAGCATTTGGCAGACCTAATGATGTGGAATTATTGGTTTTAGTTGACAGACGATTTAGTCGACACGTTCCTATTCAAGCTAAATATGTTGGTTTAACAATTGATTCTATATCTACACAAAACGTTAAGGTTGATTGGAAAGAAACAGATGGTAAAGACAGAGTAACATTAATAGATAAGTAATAGATTATATAGAATACAAATATTAGTATGAGACCAAAGAAAGAAGATTTTATTCCCTATTTTGAAAAATACATTAACCTAATTGAAGAGGGAGATATTGTATCTGCATTGAAAGCGAATCATCAATCAACCTTAGATTTTATGGAGTCTATTCCTCGCCAAAAAGCATCCTATTTTTATGATGATGGTAAGTGGACTGTGAAGCAAGTATTTAACCATATTATTGATACAGAG